>JBDKSM010000035.1:0-68384 GCA_039680665.1 Syntrophaceae bacterium
AACCCGATCTCTTCCAAGCGCGCGGCGTCGCCGCGCTTACCGACCGAGGTCACCATTACCAGTTTGGTGTCCTGGATCTCGGGGTCCTGCTTGATGAGTGCCCCCAGGGTTTCGCCGTCCATCTCAGGCATCATCATATCAACGATGGCGATAGTGAACGGATCCTTTTGTATTGCGGCTTGGTGGAGCTTTTCCAGCGCCGCAGCGGCATGGAGGGCCTCCTCGCAGCGGCATTGCCAGCCGGTGAGCAGAGTCACCAGCACCTGGCGGTTCAGGGCATTGTCATCCACCACCAGGATATGGGTGCCTGCGATTTCGGCCGGCACGATCTCCAGCCCTGGGGCTGTATGGGCCTGTTTCTTCAGGCACACCGTAAACCAGAATGTGGAGCCTTGGTTTTCCACGCTTTCCACCCCGATGGCGCCGCCCATCATCTCGGTGAGCTGTTTGCAGATCGTGAGCCCCAGGCCGGTGCCCCCGTATTTGCGGGTAATGGAGGCATCCGCCTGGGTAAACGGCTGAAACAGGCTGTCGATCTTATCGGCCGGGATACCGATGCCCGTATCGCGAACCTCGAAACGGATCAGGGCTTTCGTATCGTCCTCGCCCTCCATGGTAACATGGATGATGATTTCACCCTGGCGGGTGAACTTAATGGCATTGCCTACCAGGTTGGTCAGGATCTGACGGAGCCTTCCTGGATCGCCCTGGAGCAGGGAGGGGACCTCCGGGTCCACCAAACAGCCGAATTCCAGCCCGCTTTCCTGGGCGCGGAAGGCCAGGAGTTCATTGATGTCCTCCAAGGCCGTGCGCAGATCGAAATCAATAATTTCAAGTTCATATTTACCGGCCTCGATCTTGGAAAGGTCAAGGATATCGTTGATGATGGTCAACAAGCTGTCGGCGCTTTTCATGACCAGATCGGCATATTGGCGCTGCTCCGTGGTCAAATCGGTATCCAGCATCAAGGCGGTCATACCCATGATGCCGTTCATGGGGGTACGGATTTCGTGGCTCATGTTGGCCAGAAAATCACTCTTGGCTTTATCGGCCGCCTCGGCCACCAGCTTGGCCTTGATCAGTTCGTCCTCGGCCAGTTTTCTTTTAATGGCATTGGCGAAGAGGTTGCCTAAGACACGCAACAGGCTGATGGTCTCTTCGTCGCCGCGCAGACGCTTTTCCATTGTTACAAAACCGATATAGCCCAAGGTGGAATTCTCGTAGATCATGGGCACGACCGCCACCGATTGCCAACCCCAGGATTGGAACAAGGCCTTCTCGCGATACCACATGGCCGGAAGATCCATCACGCTCGGTATAAAGACGTGCTCATAACGGTTCAGGAACTCAATGCCCATCGGGAACATGCCGGGAGAAATTACCGGTAGACCCGCCGGGTCCACCTCTTGGCCGTCGACGCTCCAGGCATGCGTGAGGGTGAGGACGCTGACGGAAGAGTCGAGCTGGAGGACATACGCTTTATCGGCGCCGTAAAAGGCCCCCATGGTGGCCAGTCCCCGCCTGATCCCGGCGTCGATATCCTGGGAAGACAGGTTCACGAATTCAGTGGAGAGATCCAAGACCAACTGCTCGATCTTCTCGCGTTCACGCAGTTTTTCCTGGGCCTGCATCAGGGCCGTGATGTCACGACTGATGCGCAACAGTCCAATCACGTTCCCATCTGGGGTCCTTAGCGGCGCCTTCAAGGTATCGAGCAGAACCGCGCGTCCGTCGGGATAGGAGACCCATTCATCGGCATGCACGGTTATCCCTTCTTCCATGGTGGCGCGGTCGCTTTCCCGCAAGGTCTCGGCGATCTCGGGAGCAAACAGATCACCATCGGTGGCGCCCACGATGTCATCGCGGGTGTGTCCCACCCGTTCGGCAAAGGCCGGATTGCTTCCCAAATAGGTTCCACGCTTGTCCTTGAAGCAGATGCTGTCGGGGATGGAATCCAACAGTCCCGTCAGGAGCGTCGTCTGCCGGGCCAGAGCCTCCTCCGTGCTCTTGCGGGCCGTGATATCGCGCAGTATGCCGATACTGAACCATTGATCACCCAGTCTGGCCGGCGATACGGAGAGCTCAATGGGAAACTCGGTGCCATCCTTGCGTAGCGCCGTCAACTCGAGCAGTTTGCCCATGGCCTGGCCTTCCCCGGTTCTCTGGAATTGCATGAATCCCCGGTGCTGTTCTTCATGGTAGCGCGGAGGGGCCAACAATCGATGGAGGTTCTCGCCCAACGCCTCCTGCCGCGTGTACCCGAACATGTTTTCGGCCGCCGGATTCCAGAAGGTTATGCCGCCGGTATGATCCATCATGATAATGGCGTCCAAGGCCTGAGTGCTGATCAGACGGAAACGTTCCTTGCTTTCCTGCAAGGCCTTTTGGGCCCGTTTACGATCAGTGATATCGCGCGCCACGGCCTGAAACCCGACGGGGAGGTTGTTCTCCAACAGGAGCTGAACATTCTGTCCCAGCCAGACCTCGCTCCCGTCCTTGGCGAGCATGGGGATCTCATTGTAGGTCGTACGGATGCGCTTCACCAATTGCCGGCCGAATATCCGCGCCACCTCATTGCGGTAGGCCTTGGGGATAAATTCCAGATAATGCCGTCCGAGCATCTCCTGTTCGCTGAAACCGCAGATCCTTTCCGCGACCTGATTGATAAAGATGATGTTGCCGTTCTGATCCGCCCGGTAGATGATGTCTCCAGCAGCCTGCACCAGCGTCCGAAACCGCTCTTCGCTCTCCTCCAAGGCCTTCTTTGAATCCTGCAAAGAGTCGAGCATGCGATTGATCGATGTAGAGAGTCCGGTCAATTCATCATGGCCTTTAATGGCGATCCGCGCAGATAAATCACCGGAGGCGCTGATATCTCTCACGGCTGAGCTGATAAGGTTTAGGCGTCCAAGCACCTGGGTATGAAGCAGCCCCACTATGGTAAGACCTGAGAGAATACCTGCGAACAATATGAAGAACACGTAGTATTTAACATTCAGACGGTTCTGCTGGTAGATCCCACGATGCATATCCACCCGCAGAATAAGCGCGGGTCGATTATATATATCCTCGATCAGGGTGTATCCGGCAATGTACTCCGAACTCAGCTCCTTGACCAGAATGGCCCCCGTACGCGATAAGATGCCATACGCCGTTCGGAAGTCCTGGGGCAGCTCGGCATCGGCGATCTGGCGCACGGACAGTGACAGATGGGTCGTAGCAGCCAAGCGGGATATCAAGGCCTGGTCAAGATAGCGACCCATAATTACTACTCCACGGGTCGGCCCCTTCTGCTCACTGGTCAGAATGGGATAGGAACTGATTAAAAGCGGCCCCTCCGGCAGGAGGATAATGCCTTCCCTATGGGTGTCGAGGGATGTATATTGAAACAAGGATGTACCCTCGTCCGCCCCTTGAAGCATGCGCCGCAAACCCTGCGGGATGGGCATTAACCTCCCTTGTGAATCCAGAGCCTTGGCAAAGACAACCTTTCGAGAGCTATTCAGATAGACAATCAGGTTGATGTTGATGCCCATCAGGCTCTCGTCATTAAGGGTGGCCTTAATATAAGCATCATTCTCATCTTTGATGAATGCATAGGTATCGTCCCAGGCGGCCCAGTCGCGGTTGATGGTAGCCAGGCCGTCAAGCTCCCCCTGCAGCGCGCTTTGAGCCCGCATGACATGTTCGCGGGTATAGCTTTCTTCCAGGCCCATCAGTCCCTTGAAGAGAATATACCGCGAGGTGACATAAAACAGCGCCATCAAACAGAGGAATATGGCGCCTACGATGATGAGAGATTTGTTGCGTAGCGTCATACGCAGCCGTCCCCGGTATGCATGCAGCCTATTGCGCGCACGTGCTTGCACCCCTTTTCCTTGTAGGCTTATCCATCAGTTTCGGTTGAGCGGGACCGAATCTTGAATGGCGGGACGATTCGTCCTTTACGTAAATAAATTTTTTACACCATTTGCACCATCGATGATCATTATAGCCCCTGTTCTATAACAAATATTGACATCCGGCATGCATTTGGCGTATAAGAATGAATGCTCATTCATAAATAACGGAACTAAGGAGGGTTGTATGGCAAGTCAGTGGGTTGACGAGAGGGATCTAAAATTCCAATTGTTTGAGATGTTTAAGATAGGGGAGACCCTGCTTGGCAAAGGCCGCTATGTGGACCATGATGTCGATATGTGCAACATGGTGCTCGATCAGGCTCAGAAATTCGCCGAGCTTGAGATAGCACCCACCTATCCGGACGAGGTGCAGCGCAAACCGGTCGAGGCCGAATTCAAAGAAGGCAAGGTCATCGTTCCTGAGGCGTATCACCGGCTCTGGAAGCTCTATTGCGAAGGCGGCTGGATGAGCACGGCGGATCAGCCCGAGGTCGGCGGACAGTCATTCCCGGCCTGCGTGGCCGCAGCCTGCGCCAACATGTTCCTGTCCACCAATCAGGCCTTTATCATGTATCCCGGTCTCACCCACGGCGCCGCGCGCCTGATGGAAGATTTCTTCCAGGGCTCTTTGCGGAACGTCGTCCTGGAAAAGATGTACACCGGCGAATGGGCGGGCACCATGTGCTTGACCGAGCCGGGCGCCGGTTCGGATGTCGGGGCCTTGAAGACCACCGCCAAGAAGAACGCTGACGGCACCTATTCCATCACCGGCACCAAGTGCTTCATCTCGGCCGGCGACCACAACCTGACCCCGAATATCATCCACCCGGTGCTGGCCAGGATTGAAGGCGACCCCAAAGGCACCAAAGGCATCTCCATCTTCATGGTGCCCAAAATCAGGTTCAACGAGAAGGGCGAGCTGGGCGAGCCCAATGACGTATCCTGCGGCGGCATCGAGAGCAAGATGGGCATCCATGGCAACGCCACCTGTACGCTCAACTTCGGCGAGAACGGCAAGTGTCTCGGCTGGCTCATGGGTGAAGAGCGCGAAGGCATGAAGATCATGTTCCACATGATGAACGAAGAGCGTCAGGGAGTGGGCATGATGGGCGCCTCTCTGGCGACCGCGGCCTGGCTGCATGCATTGGAATATGCCAAGGGCAGATTCCAGGGCCAGAACATCATCGCCATGGCCATGAAAGACGAGAACGCCCCCCAGGTGCAGATCATCCAGCACCCGGACGTGCGTCGCATGCTTCTCAAAATGAAGTCCACCACCGACGGAATCCGGGCTCTGTGCCTCCTGTGCTACTTCTGCATGGACAATGAGTTCAACGCCATGATCGAAGGCAATGAGGAGCAGAAGGAATACTGGCACGGCCTGATCGAGGTGCTCACCCCCCTGGTCAAGTCCTACGGCACCGAGGCCGGCATGGATGTCTGCGGCCTGGCCGTCCAGACCTACGGCGGCTACGGCTTCTGCCGCGAGTATCCGGTTGAGCAGATGATGCGCGACCAGAAGATCAATATGATTTACGAAGGCACCAACGGCATCCAGGCGATGGACCTGTTGGGCCGCAAACTGGGCATGAAGAAGGGCGCCTACTTTATGAACCTGCTGGGCTTCACCAAGCCCGCCATTGATGAAGCCAAAGCCAACGAGGCCTTCAAGGCCGAAGCCGCGGTGGTCGAGGGCGCCTTGAACGCCTGCGCCGAAACCGCCATGGCATTCGCCAAGATGATCAAGGTCACCCCGTATGTCCCGCTCATCGGCGCCGCCGACTTCCTCAACTGCATGTCCGAAGCACTGGTCGGCTGGCTGCAGCTCTGGATGGCCAACGCCGCCACCAAGGGCCTGGCCAGCGCCACGAGCGACAAGGACAAGGCCTTCTACACCGGCAAGCTCCATGCCGCCAAGTTCTACATCAACCGCATCACCGGTCTGGTTCCGGCTAAGCTCGAAAACCTGAAGAAGGACGAACAGAGCGCCATGAACATCCCGGAAGAGGCCTTCGCCGTCTAAGGCTTTACCAAAATCCAGCAAGGCATCTGGGGAATCCCTTTATCAGCGGGGTTCCCCAGATCTTTTTCAGCTCAAAACCATACTCGCCTCCGCATGAAGGTCCCCCCTCGACCATCATCCACATGATATTCTTTCATGTTTTTGATCATGGTTTGCCGAAAGACCCCATTATGGCCGTTGTTCGATGCCAGGGACAGGGGAGGTAACCGATGACGGAAAAAGAATTAGCGCTGTTTCTGAAACGCTTAAGCTCTGAATTGCGTTCCGTGTATAATACCATCGCCCAGCAGATGCCTGATGACGCCCTGCGTCACGGGCGCACCAAGGGGCATGATAAGCTCGCTATCCAACGTCAGGAAGATCTCTGGCGCGAATCAAACCCTGACGCCGACATCGCGCATGTCCTGGTCCCTGAAAATAGCCCGTCAGACAGAGCGTACGGCAAGTTTACCGCGCTTGACGCACTGGACGCCTTTATCGATGATTTGAACGAGGACATCGCCACCCTGCTGGAGAACACGGCTTAGTCAAAAGACTCGCCCACGAAAACCTGCAGCAACATTCAATCCCGTTCGTCCACGACGGCGGCATCTCCCTTGAACGCAGCTCCCGGAACGATACGCACACTCATGCGAACACCCGTGCCGGCATGGATGGCCCTTTCCAATTTCTCGACAAAGGCCTTTTGGGTACGCATCTCGTCAAAGAAGAGATTGTCTCCCACCTCGAGCAACACATCGGCCTTTTCATAGGATCCCTCGCGGTAGATATGCAGCTGGGTGCGGGTCTCCGCCCCTTCGTGTTTGAGAATTTCACGAATGCGTTCAGGCGTCACACCCATGCCTTTGATCTTGATGGCATCATCCGTACGGCCGTAGATTTCGGCCAGACGGATATGCGTGCGCCCGCACGGACATGCCCCATCCATCAGCATGGTGATGTCGCCGGTGCGATAACGGATCAGAGGAAAGGCCTCACGCGCCAGCGTCGTGATCACGAGCTCACCCTTAACCCCGGACGGCAAAATCTGTCCGCTGGACGGATCGATGACCTCGGGGATAAAGAAGTCCTCGTACAGGTGCAGTCCCTCGTGCGCGCCGCACTCGCCCGCGATGCCCGGACCGAGCACCACGCTCGATCCGTAGCTGTTGAAAACCTCGACGCCCAGATCAGCGAAACGCTGCCTTACCTTGGGGCTCAGACGCTCGGCGCCCAGGATGGCGCGCCGCAGCCGCAAACCCTTGGGATTAATTCCCAGTTCGCCCAGCTTATCGAGCAGGATCAGGGCATAGCTCGGCATACAGGCGATCACCGAGGTCAGGTAATCGCGCATGATGGTCACCTGCTCGGCCGTATTGCCGATATCGGCCGGTATGACCGAGGCACCGATGAGCTCCGCGGCGGCATGAAAGCCGAATCCACCGGTCATCAACCCGTAACGGAAGGCAATCTGGATCACGTCATCACGCGTGATGCCGGCGCAGATAAGGAAGCGCGCCACCAGTCTGGCCCAGGCCTTCAGGTCATTGGCGGTATGCCCCGTCACAATGGGCTTGCGCGCCTGACCCGATGAGGTATGGATGCGCACCACCTCCCTTAAAGGCACGGCGAACATGTCATAGGGATAGCACTGCTCGATCTCCTGGCGGGTCGTGAACGGTAGCAAACTGATATCGGAAAGGGTTTTGACGTCCTCGGGCAATATGCCCGCCGCATCTAGGGCGCGGCGGTAATGGGCCACGTTCAGATAGGCCCGGTTCAACGTGGATTGAAGCCGCTCAAGCTGCAGCACCTTGAGCTCTTCCCTCGGCATGGTTTCATAGCGCTCTTCCAGCATCGCCTTCCCTCCCTCATTCCTCGCTTCCCAGGTAAGCCTCCAGCACCCGCGGGTCCTTACGGACGATCTGCGGGGCACCCGCGGTCAGCACGCGGCCTTCGGCCATGACAATAATACGCTGACAAATGTCCATGATCAAATTCATATCGTGTTCAATGATGACTACCGTGAGATCGAGCTCAGACTTGAGGCGCACGATAAGCTCGGAAAGTTTCTCGGTCTCCTTGGGATTCATGCCGGCGGCAGGTTCGTCCAGGAATATGACGGTCGGCTTGGCGGCCAGGGCCCGCGCTATCTCCACACGGCGCTGATTGCCGTAGGATAGATTGACGGCTTGCTCATCGGCCATGTCCTGCAGGCCCAGGCGTGTCAACAACCTATGCGCTTCATTTCGGAGATTGCGTTCTTCGACACGCTTGGCCGGGGTATTGAACAGGCTGCGGCCGAAACCGGCCTTGAGTCTGCTATGGCCGCCCACCATCACATTTTCAAGCACGCTCATATCGCGAAAGATTTCCAGATTCTGGAAGGTGCGCGCCATGCCGAGCCGGACCCGGCGGTGAGGACGCAGCCGGGTGATGTCGCGGCCATGCAACAGGATACGCCCATCATCCGGCGTAAAAAGTCCTGTCAGGACATTGAAGAGCGTGGTCTTGCCCGCGCCGTTCGGTCCGATGACACCCAGGATCTCGCCCTGGATAACCTCGAGCGATACATCGCTCAGGGCCTGGATGCCCATGAAATGCTTGCTTAAGGATGCTGCCTGCAGCACTACTCCCACACCTCACGATAGCCCTTGCCCAGATAGGCGCGCTGGATCTCGTTGCTGGCCTTGAGCTCAGATGTCGGGCCTTCCATGACTATGCGCCCGGTCTCGACCACATAACCCCGCTGCGCCAGGCCCAGCGCCATGCGTGCGTTCTGCTCCACCAGCAGCAGGCTCAAGCCCTCTGTTTGGTTCAACTCTTTGATCTTTTCATAGATCTGGCTCACCATAATGGGCGCCAGGCCCATGGAAGGTTCATCCAAAAGCAATACCTTGGGCCGGGCCATCAAGGTCCGGGCAATGGCCAGCATCTGCTGCTCACCGCCCGAAAGTGTGCCCGAGAGTTGCCGTCGGCGCTGTCCCAGTATGGGGAAGAGTGCCTCCATGGCAGCCAAATCCTTCTTGATCTTGGCTCGATCCTTACGCGAATAGGCCCCCAGCACCAGGTTGTCATGCACGCTCAAGCCCCTAAACAACCGCCGACCTTCGGGCACATGCCCGATGCCGCGCTTGAGGATGCGCTCCGAGCTCAGATGGGTTATTTCGTTCTCACCCAAGACGATCTCGCCGGAGGCCGCTTTCACGATCCCGGAAATCGCCCGCAGGATTGTGCTCTTGCCGGCGCCGTTGCCGCCGATCAGGGCCACGATCTCGCCCGGATTCACATGCAGGCTCACCCCCTTGACGGCATGGATATGCCCGTAATAGGTGTGCAGGTTCCTGACCTGGAGCATCAGCGGGCCCCCCCGAAGATCTCAGTGATCTTGACGCGGCCCATGATGCCCTGGGGCCTGAAAACCATCATGGCCACCAGCAAACCGCCGTAAAAAATATCCTGGTAATCCGCCAGGGGCCGCAGCACTTCGGGCAGCACGGTCAGCAGGGCCGCGCCCAAAAGCGCGCCCGGGATACTGCCGATGCCGCCAAGGACCACCATGGACAGGATCATGATGGAGGTGTGCATGCCAAATGTGTGCGGGTTGATGTAGGCCGTATAATGGGCATAGAGACTGCCGGCCAATCCGGCCCAGAAGGCGCTGACCACGATCGCCAGGGTCTTGTAGCCGTAGATGTTGATGCCCATGAAGCTGGCCGTGATGTCGTTGTCCCGAATGGCGGCCCAGGCCCGCCCGATCTTCGAGTTCTTCAAGGTATACATACTGACGATCATGAAGCCCAGGATCACGACGCAGAGGAGAAGGAAGCCGGGTTTGGAATACAGCGGATTGCCGCAGAGCGTCACGGGCGGGATACCCACCAGCCCGTCGGTCCCGCCCGTGATGTCGAGGTTCATGAATATGATCTCGACGATAATCCCGAAGCCCAAGGTGACGATGGCCAGGTAATCATCCTTGACGCGCAGCGCCGGCAGCGCCAGCGCCAGACCTAACAAGGCCGTAATAATCCCTGCGCTGCCGAAGGCTACCGGAAAACCGAGCCCCTTGATCATGATGATCCCGCTGGCGTAGGCCCCAATACCGAAGAAGGCCGCATGCCCGAGCGACACCAGTCCGGCGAAACCCACGCTGATGTTCAGGCTCAAGGCCAGCATGGCGAAGATGGCCACCATGATGAGCACATGCAGGATATATACACTCATTACTGCCGCCCCAAGATGCCGCGCGGCCGGATGATGAGCACCAACACCAGCGCGATGAAGGCGAAGGCGTCCTTGAAGTGCGAGGACAGGTAGGCCGCACCCAGGTTTTCGGCCACGCCCAGCACCAGACCGCCTATGATCGCGCCTGGAATGGAGCCCACTCCGCCCAGGATGGCGGCCGAAAAGGCCTTGAGTCCCGGCAGCAGTCCCATATTCGGGGCAGTGGCATTATAGTACATCGCCATCAGGATACCGGCCACCCCGCTCATGGCCGAACCCAAAAGGAAGGTGGTTACATAGGCGGCGTTGACATTGATGCCCGAAAGTTTGGCCGCATCACTGTCCATGGCCACGGCCATGATGGCCTTGCCGTGTTTGGTCAGATTCAGAAAGAGCCAGAGCATCACCATGAGCGCGAGCGAGACCAGAATGATAACCAGCTGCAGCTCCGTAATTTCGGCCCCAAAAAATTGATAGCTGTGCGGATGGAATTCCATAGGAAAGGACCGGTCCTCGGGTCCGAAGATGAGCCGTGCCAGCGAGCTTAAGAAGATAGAAGCGCCAATGGCGCTGATGAGGGGAATGAGTGGATGCATGCCGCGCACAGGCCTGAAGGCGAAGCGTTCCAGAAGCACCCCCACCAGGCAGGCCGCCGCAATACCTGCGACAATTGCCAGTACCAGGTTGCCCGTGGCGGCCAAGGTTAGTACGGCGCCGAAGGCGCCGTACATGTAGATCTCACCCTGGGCAAAGTTGACAATCCCCAAAATGCCGAAAATCATGGTGTAGCCTAGGGCGACCAGCGCATACACGCAGCCCGCCGCCAGGCCGTTTACCAGTTGCTGTAAAAGCACATTATTTGACCTTTACGTATTTGCCTTTGACCACCTTGAAGATGTACACGCCCTGCTTGACCACATCGCCGTTGTTATCGAAGCTCAACTTGCCGGTCACGCCGTCGAAATCCTTGACCGTGTCGAGATAGCCTCTCATCTGGTCCGGGGCGCCGCCCTTGGTGGCAATGGCCGTGGACACCAGGCGCGTCATGTCATAGGTGATAGCCGCGAACATGGCGTTGTTGGGTTCCTTGGTGTCGGCCTTGACGATCTTGTAATAGGCATCCTTGAACTTTTTGTTGGTGGGGGTGTTGTAATCCTCGTCATACTCGCTGCAGTTGATATGGCCTTCGGAGGCCTTGCCGGCCAGCTCGATGTACTTGGGCGCCATGTCACCGAAGACGCCCATGGATTGGGCCGTGATGCCCATGCGGCGGGCCTGGGAGATAGCGGGAGCGGTCTCCTGCAGATAGCCGGGGATAAAGAGCAGGTCAAAGGGCTTCTGCTTGAGCTTGGTCAGCTGGGCCGAGAAGTCGCGGTCGCCGACCATGAAGCTCTCCGTGCTGATTACAGGAATGCCGAGTTCAGCGAAACACTTGGTGAAGAGATCATTGCAGCCCTTGCCATAAGGCTCGTTGCTGTACAGGATGACCGGTTTGGTCGTCTTCAGGCTTTCCTTGGCGTATTTGGTGAGGCTTGCGGCCTGCTTGTCAATGCGGGTACAGCCGCGGTACACATATTCGCCCGCATCTGAGATCTTGGGCGAAGTGCCGTTGGGGGTGACGATGACGATCTTATCTCGCTGGGCCAAAGGCGCCACGGCCAACACGTTGCCGCTCATCATCGGGCCGATGATGACCTTGACCTTGTCCATGGAGACCAGTTTCTGATAAGCGGCCACCGAGGCAGGGGCGCTGTCCTTCTCATCCTCGAAGATCACCTTGAGTTGTTTGCCGTTTATGCCGCCCGCGGCGTTGATTTCCTTGACCGCGATCTCGACACCGCGCTTGGCGGGCAGCCCGTCCGATGCGCCCTGCGAGAGCCTCAAAATGGCCCCGATCTTGATCTCCTCGGCAGCCCGTGCCTCGCTCAAACCTAAGCCCAATACCACCATTGCGACCATCACCAACAACCATAGTCTCTGCATCCCTTCCTCCTTCCCAAATTTCAATTCGTATCTCGTTGTTGATAAAAAAGGCCATGGGGATTGCCCATGGCCTTGTGTGTCTCTCTCGCGCACCCGGCCTATGGGCACCGTTTTTTCCGATAATAATAAACGTAGCGATAGGCCTGAATGCATGCGTAGTTTCTCATAGCAGCGTTTATCCTTCGGGGAGGCCCTGGCTGTCAAGCGAAAAAGCAGGAAGGGATTAAAGGCGCTTCGTATACCAATCCGTAAAACGGATGTCTCTCAGGACATCAGGGCAACCAAGCCGGATGAGTCCTGGAAAGATACGAAGGCCGGCTACCGTAAAACCTGGCTGATATCATCGAGCAGGCGTTCGAGCCGGTTATCCGTGGCAAGTACGCTGGGCAGGGAAACGGTCACTTCCAGCCGGTCGGCGCAGCCTGTCAGGACCACGAAAGACGGGATACCGTCCACCCGCGGCGGTATCAAAAAAACCGTATCGGCCTGAAAACCGGCCCCGCGAAAATTGTCCCGATTGAAACGGCCCAGGTTGGAAAGCAGCGTCGAGGAGCTATACGTGCCCTTATAATGCCAGCTCAGGGTGATCAGTTTCAACCCGATCTGGAGCAAGGCGATCGGGATCATGTCCACCACGGTTCCGCCCTCAAAGAGCATGCAATCATATTTCTCGTCCAGCTGCCGTTTGACCTCGCGGGCAATATCTTCGGGGCTGTCCTCAGGGGTTACCTCGACATAGAGGGCCATGGACATATTGTTGGTGGTCCGCAGACCGGGCTGCCGTTGTCTCAGATCCACGGGGATCGCCAGCATGACCGGACCAGAACCATACTGCCGGGCGGAATGCGCCAGGGCCCAGCCGACCTTTCCCAGAACCTTGGAGAAGCTCCCCGTAAAGGTGAGCCTTTTCCAGCGCGTGCCCGCTTGGAACCCTCGCGCTCGCCCGGTGGGCGCGATGCTGTTGACCGGCGGCATTATGCGGGTGCGGTCGGTGAATTGGCGCAGAAAAGTGACCATACTGGGAGGATCTTCAAGCGAACCCAACGGCTCTTCATCGCGCAGGACCCGGAAGATATCCTCGGCCCAGTACACCGTGCCCATGCCGTCCATGGCGCCGTGGTTGGACCTGAACACCAGGCGTGTCACCGGGCCGCTTTCCAGGTACAAGACCTCACAGGTAGGCCCGCGGTATGGCAGACCCGCCATCAGAAAGGGGGCGTTCTCCGAGCCGCGACCGTCCCAGGTAACGTCCTTCAGGCAGCGGACAGGCGGTGTCAGGCCTGAATCCAGCCAATAACAACCGCGCAAGGCGCCCCTCAAGATCAGCCGACTGCCCGGATTGGCCTCTGAGGCCTTGGCGACGGCGTCTTCCAAGCGGCCCTGGTCAATAACGCCCTGCCCCTCAACCACCACCTGGTTGGCATACGGGGGGGCGACCGCATCGGCGGCCAGCCACAAACGTTCCACAATCGGCAAAGGTCTTTGGAATCGTGTGCCCATATTGGGTTTCTTATCGGCAGACAAGAAAAATAATGAAAACAGATCTTTCGCCGCTCGATTTAGATGGTCCGCGACGTGCCGGCCGGTGCACCCGCGAGGGAAAAGTCGATGAGGCCGCGTACAGGATCGACGCGGATGACGCGGACCCGTATGATCTCACCGATGGAGATGGTCTTTTTGCGCATCCTTACGTAGCGGTCCTGCACGATCTTGGCCTGCGGTCCCAATTCCGCGGCGCCCACCAGGCCGTCCGTGGGCGGATCGGCGATCTGTACGAAGACACCGAACGGCATGATGCTCGTGACCACGCCGGAGAACTCCTCGCCTACATGGCGCGCCATATAGGCCGCGGTCTTGAGCTTGATGACCTCCAGCATGGCCTCGTTGGTCACCCGTTCCTTACGGCTCACTTCGGGCCCCACGAATTTAAGGTAACGTTGCCACTTGGTATATTCTTTCTTGGAAAGGCGTTCGTCCTTTAGCGCGACCTTGACCAGACGGTGGACGATCAGATCAGGATAGCGCCGTATGGGCGAGGTGAAGTGCAGGTAGCCCTTGAAGGCCAGGCCGAAATGTCCCACGTCCTCATGCTGGTACTTGGCCTGTCTCAACGAGCGCAGGATCTGCTGGTGCACGAAGGTCCCGCGGGGATCGTCCTGGAAGGCCTCGGCGATCGTTTGCAATGCCTTATTCAAGCCTTTCCCGAAGGCGATAGCCTGGCGCAGGCTGGAGAGCAGCTCCTGAGAGACGCCTACATCACTCAAGATCGCAAGGAGATCGAAAAGATCATCCTCGGCCGGCATATCATGGACACGGTAGAGTGCCGGGAGATCGCGGTCGTGCAGATAGCGGCACACCGCCAGGTTGGCCATGAGCATGGCTTCTTCAATCAGACGTTCACCCGAACCGCGCGGACGCCGGTAGATGTTTTCCACCAAGCCTTCGCTGTCCAGATCGATGTCCAGCTCCGGCAGATCGAAATCCAGGCTGCCGCTCTGCCTGCGCCGGGCATGCAGAAAACCGGTCACGCGCTTCAAGAGTTTGAGGGCCTGTACAACCCGGGCATCCACCTTGGGCGGGTGACCCTTGCCGTCAAGAAAGGCTCCGACCTCCTCATAGGTAAGCCGGGCCCATGAATTTATCACGGCTTCACAGCAATCATAGCCCACGAGCTTGCCGCGCGGCCCGATCTGCATCTCCACCACCATGGCCAACCGGTCGACATGGGGATTCAAACTGCACACCCCGTTGGAGAGCACCTCGGGCAGCATCGGGATGCAGGCCTCCGGGAAATAGACCGAGAACGAGCGCGTGAACGCTTCCTGGTCGAGCAACGTGCCGGTTTTCACAAAAGCGGCCACATCGGCGATGGCTACGGTCAGGCGATAGGAGCCGTCCGGCAGCGGCTCGATGCCCACGGCATCGTCGAAATCACGCGCCGAGGCCCCATCCACGGTAAAAAGCACCCTGTCCCGGAGATCACGGCGCTGACCCAATTCGGCCGCCGGATTCGTTTCGGCCACGACGCTGGCTTGGGCCTCGACTTCGGCCGGGAACAGCCAGGGCAGGCCATGCTTGGTGGCCACAAAGCGCAGGTCCTCACCGATATCATCCGGGAAGCTCAAGGCCTGCACGACCTGGGCCGCCACGGCGTCAATGCGCTTTTCATGCTTGGGCGGCTCGATACGGGCCATCACGAGATCCCCGCTGCGAGCCCCGGCCTCGCTGCCGTGCGGGATAATAATGGTATACGGGAAGGGCTGGTTGGGTTCCAGCGTGCCCCATTTCTTGGACCTGCGATAGCGCCCGCTTAAGGTTATGGTGCCCCGCGCCAGGATGGAGACGATGCGGCCCCGCAGACCTTTTTTGTCGTGATAGGCCTCGACCTCTACCATATCGCCGTCCATGGCGCTCAGGAGATCGCTACCCGGGACAAAGACATCCGGTCCGTTCTGGGTGACCACAAAGGCGAAACCCTTGGGATTCCAACTGAGCTTTCCCTGCACTCTCATAGACTCTCCCTATCATAAATAATGGGTAACGGGTTATCATCTTTTCACGCTTTCTTCCCCGCCACACTGCCTGCGTCGCCCGAGAAGTATGCGCATCAGATGGTTGCCTATCCCGGACGGGGATGCTACACAAGACAATACTATGGTTGTGCTGAAGAAAAAACAGAGCTATGGCCCGGATGTCGTGCTGATCGACGGACGCCTTGTGGAAAAGACCTACCGCCACCGGATCTGGCCGGTGCGCCTGATAGGCCGCGTGCTCATAGCCTGGGAGGCGTTCATCTACCACAAGCTCTCCGGCCTGTCCGGCATCCCGAGGCTTGTTGATCGACCGGATCGCCAAACGATCCTGACCACCTACATGGGAGGGGAGAACCTGCGGGAAACTTTAGCCCGGCCCGACGCCGCGTATTTCGAGAAGATGGCCGGCATCATCAAGAGCATGCACGCCCGCGGCGTCATCCACCTGGATCTGCGCAACCGCCGCAATTACGGCCGCAATGAAGCCGGGGAACCCTACCTGGTCGATTTTGCTTCCGCGCTCTACATACCGTGGGACGGAACCCTGCGCAAACTTATAGCCCGGTTGGACTGGCTCGGTTTCGTCAAGGTCAAGGCCAAGCTCGCTCCGGAGCTGCTCAGCACCCGCGAGCATCATCGTTATCGCCTCGGGGAAACCTTGAGCGCCGTATGGCTCCCGACCAAGACCTTCAACGCGCTCAAGGAGCTTATCAGGTTTGTAAAGAGGTCTTTTCCCGGTCGAGGTCTTTAAGCTGTTTCTCGAGCTGACGCCGTTTGAGATTCAAGGCGCGCATGCGGGTGAAATCGGCTGTCTTTTGCGGCAGGCCCACGATAAAGATCGGAATCATCCCCGCCCCGAAGGCCGCCAGCACCAGCAGCCAGAGCGGCAGCGCGCGGCTCAACTGCCATTGCAGAAACGAGAGCGTGTAGGCTTGCGTGTTGGCAACCCCGCCCACGACCAGAACCGCCAGGATCGCGATGAGCAGCAATGTCTTGATATACGGCATGACCTACATCTATACCCGAAACGCCCCGCCGACTCAAGGTCAAAGGGGACCCAAAACCGATGGCCTTCCCATGCAGTGATACGTATATATGGCGCCGCAGGACCTTGAGTTCATGAAGGCCACGGCGTATTTCAGCTCATGCGCCTTGGTCGGGTTTCACGAACAAGCGCCGTGTTTCCCGGGTAATCATCCGCACCCGCAGGCGTCTTGAAAGAAGGCGCTCAAGGAGCACGGCCCCGAGTTTATTGAATGTACCGATGACCCTGCGCGGGCCTTTGTCCAGGGCATCCAAGGCCTCCCGGGCCACATCATCCGGAAGCATGGCCGGTGAACGTTTCAATTCTTCCTGGTTGATGCGGTGCATGACCGTGGGGGTGAGCGTGGCGCCGGCTACCACGGATAATACATGTACACCGTGATGCCGCCATTCTTCCCAGAGTCCCTCGCCCAGAACAATGTCAAAGGCCTTGGTGGCGGCGTAGTCGGCGACCAGCCCCGAGCCTTGCAGCCCGGCCATGGAGGACATCAAAATTACGCCGCCCCGACCGCGCCGCACCATGCCCGGACCCAAGGCATGGCATAAGAGCAGAGGCCCCCGGCAATTGACATTGAAGATGGCCAGGAGGTCTTCCAGCGGCGCCTGCGTGAATTCACGGACCTCGGAATTGCCGGCATTGTAAATCAGCAGCCCGATCTCAAGGTCATCCACCTGGGGCAGCAGTTCGTCCAACAGGTGCTCTGAGCCCAGATCGATGGCAATGGGCCGTACTTGAGCGGCATAGTGATCACGCAACTCCCGGGCCAGGGTTTCCAGTTTTTCACGGCCACGGGCCAGCAGGACCACGTTCATCCCACGCTGAGCCAGTTGACGGGCATAGGCTTCGCCGATGCCCGTGGATGCCCCGGCAACCAAGGCCCAGGGTCCATACCGGGCGAGAAAAGATGCTTTATCTTTCATGAGGTTTACCCGCAAGAGGCTTGCCCTCCTTTGTAATCCATCGGCCGACATCCTTGAAGCGTGAGCGCAGCATGCGATGGTGTTCTCTCTTGGCGGTATATTCGATGACCTTGGGCTTCAGCCAGCCTTCGAAGTGTTCGACGAAGCCTTTTTCGCTGAACCTGCCCGAATCATGGAACGACTGCCAGGCACCGTCTAAGTATTCACCCGCGCTTTCGCACAAGACGCAGATCAATTGCCGGTCCCGTACAAAGAAGAGGTCCGAGCCGCAGGAGGGGCAGACGAGCGTCTTGGAAGGGAAATAGCAATGGGTGTCATCGCCTAAGGCCTTGGCGAGGCCTTGCGCCACCGGCGTATAGACTTCGTCGAGGCTTTCACCCGGCAGAGCGGCCTCGATGAAAGCGCTGCCCTTGAGCCGGAATCCCATCATGCGGATGACGGCATTCACCATGGATTGGGTTACCCCGCGCCAGCTTTCAATGCCTCCGAAAACCGCGCTGACGGCATTGATCTTGCCGAAGACCGGATGAAAGCCGGACATGCAGGCCAGCCGGTCGGCCAGGAGCTTGAATTGTCCGACCGGTCCCAGGACATAGGTCGGGATGGAAAAAATAACATGCTCGTATTCCGTCATGGTCTTTAGGATGAAATACAGATCGTCCTCGACCTGGCAGCGGTGCTCCGGATTCAGGCAGCGATAACACCCCATGCAGGGCCTAAGCGTAAAATCCGTCAGACGCAGGACAGCGATGTGATCGGCAGGCGTAAAGAGCGCAACCTGTTTGGCAAACATCTCGCAATTTCCCAGGCGCCGGAACGATCCTGTGACCAGTAAAACCGAAGTCGCCACTCCGCAATCCTCCTTATGCATTTCATGCCAACCGCGATCCTACAGGATCAGGGGGCGGCCATGATCATAAGAAAATAATTCCCCCCTGTCGAGCTATTTGAGCACGAAGGTCCGGCTGGCGCCCTCGAAGGCATGCAGCGTGTGGTCTTGGGTTTTGTAATCGCCATGGTAACGGATGACATAGCGTCCCGGTTCAGCGTCAGAGGTGTTCCATACGATGGTGGCCGTGGAGCTGCGAGAATCACCCCGCTCCCAGATGAATTTGGTGTCCGGGTCCCAATCGCGGCGCACGATCTGATAGCCGCCGCCGGTTTCCTGCTCGACGGTCAGGAAGGTGTCCATGGAACGGCGGTTGTTGCGGGGGTTCGCCCCCTGGAAGGTCGCCTTGACCTTATCGCCGATGCTATAGGAGGCAGCTGGCTGGCTGATCACCTGGCCGTACGTTTTCCCGCTCGGCGCCTCATCGTATGGCATCGCGGTTGAGAAATCGAATTGATCGTTGCGTAAATCGAGCGGAAAAGGACCGGATGCCACAGGCGTACCGGCGAGGATGGCATCGCAGAGCTTGGCGTATTCCTGCTGGAAGGCTTCCAGCTCGTGCGGGCCGAACATGGTGCCGGCGCCTTCATAGCCCTGCTTCCCATATTCCTCGCCGGTTGCCAGGTAGGAGGCATAGGTATTGGACAATCCGGCGATCACGGCATGATCGACCTCACGATCCTGAAAACGCGAGAGCAGCGTGTTCTTAACGCGTCGGCCCGCCATGGTGGTAATCTCGGTGGGCTGGGCCGCGATGACAAGGTTGCCGATCTTGAGCACCTGCACCGGCAGCACCTGGGGCATCAAGGGGATGAATTTGACCAGGTTGAACGTCATCAGTCCCGTGGGCAGGATCACCGGTTTGACCCCCTGGCACTCGATATAATCCTTGGAAAGGGTGGTGGGCCAGATAAGGCCGATGGCGCCCGGCAAGAGCGTGGCCAGCAGCGTTTCCTGGATATCGGTGCCGCTGTTCCAGTCAATGGCGCCCACGTCATCTCTGGTTACGCCTTCGCTGAAGAGTGGGTACGGCGTGGGGTTGTCACAAGGGCTGCCGTAGGAATAGGAGGCCCCCATGCCGGAGGGACAGGTCGAGCAACCGGCCGCGTCAACCGCAAGAGAGCGCATGTCAACGAACTTATGGCGGTAATCAACCGAACCGTGCACGGGTTGCATAACGCCCTGATAGAGCTCAAGGGCCTTGCGGTACTGCAGGGTGGCTTCAAGTTTGAGCACGAGGTTTTCCTCAATATCGGCCTCGCCCTTGGCCTCATCCCAGGGGAAGCCCTGGCGCGCGATCTCGCCTTCAGGGTCGGTGATTCCGTAGGCCTTCAGGGCTTTCACGGCGTCGGACTGCGAGAACGCATGCGTGGTGAAAGGCACGTTGGGCGTGACATCCCCGGAGTTGCTCTGCGCGAAGGCGGCCACGAACGTGAGGGGATCGGTATAATCGCCGCCCATATGCTTCTCGAACAAATAGGCGGCATGTCCCTTGCTGTCGCCGCTGATGAGATGATTGGACGGACCGATGCAATCGGGATGGACGGCGAACCAGTTGAGCATGCCGAGCCCCACTTCCCGGCCCTCGGCATCGTACCCCACGAATTTGAGCACGGTCATGGTGGTGTCGATGTTGCCGTCATAGGCGGCGCGCTCGGCCGCCGGATTGTTGTCATAGGCAACGGATGAACGGTTCCAGCCTGCAGCGGCAAGGTTGCCTTGGGCGATATAGATCCTGCCCGGCCTCAGGTTGGCATGGGCACGTTTGATGGAAGCGAAGATGCCGTCCGTCACGGCATCGAAGCTGTCCTGGATGAAACCCAGATTGGGTACGTTGTAGAGAAAATAATGCGAGAACCCCGCCACGGAAGAGTGGCTGTGGGTAGCGCTTAAGCAGACATTGTCGTTATTGTAATAGGGGCTGAGCTCGGGGTCGGCGGCCAGCCGACGGGCGATCTCCTGCTTGACGGATTGGCACATGGCCCATGTATCGGCATTCACAAAAACCACCCGTCTGGCAGGGGTTGCGGGATCGGCGATGATAAAGCTTCGCGCCCACAGACGCATGGAAATTCCGGCGGTCTTCTGATCTGAAAAGGCGAAACCGCCCATAGTCACTTCCGAGGCCGGCCCGGTGATATCATAGATGCCCACACCGATGAGGTAACGATCTCCATTGGCCGCATTGTCGGAGGTGGACCGTGTATCGCTGCTCCTTATCCCTGAATCTTGAGATGTATGAGAATCCCCGGATTGGCATCCATTTAAGCCCAGCACCATGATCGCAATCAGCAGTAGTCCGAATCTTCCCGCAAGACCCCGCTTCATACCTCCTCCTTCCCCCTTGCAACTAATGAACCTATGCCATTTTATACCCTGACGGCAGACTCATAAAGCTGAAAACCAAGGTGTTTATCACGATGCTTCCTACCAGGAATTCGAAGTCCGGCGGATACGGCCCGATTGGCCGCATGAGCCTGCCGCGAAAGCCTTGACCGTGCCATGTCAGTCCGGCGTCCATAAAATCAAGGTATACGCCGATCTGGGGGAAAAAGGCCTTGAATGCGGCCTCCTTGGCTGAAAAAAGCCGTACCAGACGCAGCGCATCCTGACCCACCCAGGCGCGTTCCTCATCCATGCCGACCACCTGGCTGAACTCTTGATCGAACCGCTCCGGAATGGATTCAAGATCAATGCCGATCCCGGCGGCATGGTCCCGTGAACAAACGGCACAAACAGCGATCCCGGCCGTATGGGTGATGGAGCCGACATAGCCTTCCGGCCAGAGCGGTTCATACAAAGGACCCTGAAGGATGGGCGGCGGCGGGCTGAAACCGAGTTGCTTGAGGGCGGCATGCGCGGCGGCGCGACCGAGCACGAACTCGTCCCGGCGTTTGAGCGCCATGCGTGGACTTAAGAGCCGTGCCTCAGCAGGATCGAGGGAAAATCCCGCCGCTCCGTGCTTGGTCCTAACGGCAAAACCCACATACCCCTGGAATGGCGATCTGATCATGGCCGTCGGGAGCGACAACTAAACGGGCAGATCGCCGCGAACTTCACCAGATTTCTCATGCCTCCATGGTCATCCGCGGCGTCGCTGACTGTCTCAGGCCGGAAACTTTGCCCGCTTCGGCGGCATCAGAGCGCCACGCCTCTTCAAGGGCCTTGTCCGCAACTCCGGTTTCTCCCTCTCCCAGATAGCAGGCAAACGCATCGATCGTCATATATTTGTAGATCATCATCAGGGGTATATCGCGCACAAGCTCCTGTTTCAAGCGGTTCTTGAGCATGATGACCTTGAGTGAATCACCACCCAGATCGAAGAAATTATCATGGATGCCCACCCGCTCAAGGCCGAGTACTTCCGCCCACAGACGTGCGATTACTGTCTGGAGCTCGTTCTGCGGGGCCGTATACTCACCCGTGGCGGCGTCCGTGATCTTGTAGGCATTCAGGACCTGCCGGTCGAGCTTGCCGTTGGTTGTGAGCGGCAACCGCTCCAGAAAGACGAAGTGCTTGGGGATCATATATTCCGGCAGGTAGCCCTGGAGGAATTCCGTGAGGATGCTTTTCAGGTTTACGTCTGCGGCGCCGCGGCCCTCTACGGTAGTGTCGTTATCTTCCGCGCGGCACACGACACAAGCGAGCAGGTGTTTGCCGGAGCCGCGCTCGTCTGAGGCGGCGATTACCGCCGCCTCGGCCACGGTGGGGTTCTTGAGCAGGGCGGCCTCGATCTCTCCCAGCTCAATGCGATGCCCATGGATCTTGACCTGGAAGTCCTCGCGGCCTAAAAACTCGATATTCCCATCCGGCAGCCACCGGCCGAGATCTCCGGTTTTATAGAGGCGTTCCCCGCTCTCGGGGTGGACTATGAAGCGTTGGCCGGTCTTGTCCGGATCATTCCAGTACCCCAGCGCCAGACCGATGCCGCCGATATGGAGTTCCCCGGCCACCCAGAGCGGACATGGATTGAGGTTCGCGTCCAGAACGTAGAAACGTTGATTCGCCATCGGCTTGCCGTACGGTATGCTGACCCATTCTTTCTGCACCTCGGTAACGGGAAACAGGATGGACCAGATCGAGGCTTCGGTGGCGCCCCCTAAGCTGATGATTTCGGCTCCGGCATTCTGCGCGCGGATACGCGCCGGCAGGCTTACCGGGATCCAGTCGCCGCTCAGCATGACCAGCCGCAAACAATCCGGTATGGCCTGAGGCGTCTGCTCGGCATAATCGACCAGCAGTTGCATCAAGGCCGGCACCGTGTTCCAGAGGGTGACCGAGTGGCGTAAGAGCAGGTCCGACCAGTGGGCGGGGTCCTGCCTGTCCTGGGCATCGGGGATGACTACGGCCCCGCCGGCGGCCAGCAGGCCGAAGACATCGTAGACCGACAGATCGAAATTCAAGTTGGATAGCGCCAGAGTGCGATCTTCAGGTCCCACCCCGAAGCGCTGGTTGATATCCCGGATGGTGTTGACCGCTCCTTGATGATCAATCATGACCCCCTTGGGACTGCCGGTCGAACCGGAGGTGAAAATAACGTAGGCCAGATCGGTCGCCTGCTGGACCGAAGCGGGAGACAAATCATCCACGGCGGGCAGATCGTTCCGGTCGACGCACAGACACGTCCATTCGGTCAGCCAGGTCAGCTGCGCGTGGATACGGGTCTGGGTCAGGACAACCTTGACCCTGGTCTCTTCCAGCAGGTAGCGCAGGCGCTCCCGCGGTAAGCCGGGATCGAGCGGTACGTAAGCCGCGCCGGAGAAGAGCACCCCCATCACGCCCACGATCTGCTCCCACCCCTTTTCCATGAGCACCGCGACACAGGTGTTGGGCTCGGCGCCATGTACGCGCAAGTAGTGCCCGAGACGCATGGCCCTGTTCAACAATTCGCCGTAGCTTAAGCTGCGCCCGGGGGTGATCACGGCCGGCGCCTCCGGATGCTGCAAAGCCTGCTCCAGGAACAGGGTGTGCAGCAGGTTGCTGGAAAAAGGCGCACGGGTTGCATTGACCTCATCATATAGGGCCTGATGCTCAACGGGTATGGCCGGGCAGCGGCACTGGTCCCAGCAGACTTCAGGAGAAGCAAGCACTTCCAGGTAGCGGTGATAGGACGCGAACATATCCTGAGCTACGCCCGACTCAAAGACCTCATCTATACTGTCCCAGGTGAAGACCAGGTGTCCATCCAGCTCGCATGCCCGGTGATTAAGCCAGATCTGCGGCGCATCCGAGAGCTTGTCCGGCAACGAACCACCAGACCGCTCAGACACATCCTCCAAATCCGCGTACAGCATAACGGGGATTGGGGGAACGGGGCTTAACCCACTGATACGACCGAAGCCCGGAAGGGTCTGAAGCTCGTCCAAGAACCGCTCGTCAAGTTTAGTCTTGAGCTCTTCGGAGAGCAGCTGGGTGCACAGCGCAAAATCGTTGGCCGCCAGAGCATCCACCGGCAGGAGGGTCGTCACGCTGACGGGCTGGCCTGACGGTGCATCAGGGCCTTCGGCCGAAAGGCCTGGTCTCTGGCTCACACTCATGCCGATGGTGAAGCGCGGGGTCTTGCTCCAACGGGCCAGAACGCCGGAAAAGGCGCTGGCGATAACGGCTGTGGGAGTGACTCCCAGGCTGCATGCCCGGTCCTTAATCAATTGCCACTTTTCTGCATCCAGGCGCGCACTGCGGCGGGTCACCCGCGGCGGGGTTGCCGCAGAGGGGTTGGCGACCAAGGGCAGATCGGGGACGGGCGGCATGTTGGGCAGGCGTTCCTGCCAGAATGTCGAGGGCTCCGAAGGCGGCTTCGCTGGGCCGGCCTGGAGAGACTTCGCATCTTCAGGCGCCAAGGCCCGGCCGATATCCGCCAGCAAACGCTCAAAACGTCCTGTGTTGCCGAGTTGACGAGACACCGCGATGGTTAATTCTTCGCAGCCCTGACAACCGGCCAGCGCGACAAAAACCGCCGCCCGATCCAGGGGGGGGGGGACGAAGAAACAGGTCTCGGCACGGAAACTGTCGGCGCAAAAGGCTTGTGTATCGATATGACCCAGATTGGAAATCATGGCGGAAGCATTATACCGGCCCCGCCGATAATTCAGTTTCGAAAGCATGGTAAACCCAAGACCGAGGAGCTTGAGCGGCGTCACTTCAATGAATTCCGTACCGACATACGGCATGCAATCCGTCTTATTGTCGAGCTGTTTGAGAATATCATGGGTTATGGATTCAGGGCTCGATGCCTGCGTGATATCTACATACAGGGCGGTCGTCAGATTGCTGGTACACCGCAGGCCCGGTTGGTGAGATCGCAAGTCCACTGGCACGATCAAGCGCACCAGTCCATCACCGTTTCTCCATGCGGATTGCGCCAACGCCCATCCTACCTTGCCTAATAAGACGGGCAGCGCACCCTTAAACGTCAGGCGGCGCCACATGATACCGTCCTGACCATCGGGCCGGGACATACCCGTGGGGGCGATGGCACGGTCGGCGTAGACATCACGGGTCTGCTGCGTGATGCTGTTCATGATCTGTTTGTCGGTGATGGCCCATTGCGTGCCCAGGAACGGAGCGCCCTGCATGATCCGGAAAACATCTTCGGCCCAGGTTATCACCCCGCGGCCATCCATCACGCCATGGCTGGCCCGGAAAATAATGCGCGGCGTAGACCCCTCAACCCACAGCACTTCGCAGGTAGGTCCGCTATGGGGCAATCGGTCATGCAGGAAGGGCGCATTTTCAGGGCCGTACCCGTCCCATGCCTCTCCGGAGACGACCCTGACGCAAGGCGCCCGACCGGAATCCACCCAGCGCGAACCCCGCAGAGACCCTTTCAATACTAAGCGCGTCCCCGGATTAAGCTCGGAAGCCTTTCCTACCGCCGCGGCCAGGTGACCCACATCCAGGCTACCGCGGCCTTCCAAGACCATTTGGACGACAAAAGGCGAGGAGGCGCTGTCGATGCTCAGCCAGGACCGTTCAATATACGAAAGAGGTCGATGCAAATTGTTCCTAGTCATATGTTCCTCCATACTGTCGGATCTCCTCAGGTGCTGATGGCAAGCATGTCACAAGCTCCTTGCCGATCGCCCGTGGCGGAAATAAATTTCATTTACATGAAAACTATTTCCCATCCACCATTCTACGCCACTACGCCAAAACACCTCCAGTCCTCTGTTTGCGCCCGCAATTCGATCGCAACGCGACCGCGATGCTCATTTATGCTTGTTTTTCTGCAACACGCATGCCATCTAACGAACCCTACCTACCGGTCATTTATCAGCCGCACTTCTTCCCAAGGCGCCATGATAACCTTGACCGGCGCTCGATTTTCACGTAGTCAAAGGCCTCATGGACCTGATACCCTTTCCACGGATGGGCTCCATCCACACCCTTACCCTGCCTTTGCCGGGGTTTGCCGATTTGATCTGCTCCAATGTCTTCATGCTGGGCAACGGTCCGCTCACCCTCATCGATACCGGACCGAAGTTCCCCGGATCATTTGAAAGCCTTGAGCGGCAGCTTAAGAGCATTGGTTTTGCATGGCGTGACGTGGAGCGTATCCTGATCACGCATGGCCATATCGATCATTTCGGACTGGTCGCCACAATCAGACAGGCCGCCGGCCATAACATCCCCTGCTATATCCATACGGATGACAGATGGCGGCTTTCGCGCGGCTTTATCGAGCAGGACATGTGGAGCGAGGAAGCGGAAAAATTCAGCGCCTTTGCCGGGATACCGGCGCCTACGGTCGAGCAGATGAAGCGGCGCTCAGGTTTCTTCAAAGTCCTCTGCGATCCGGTCGATGACGCGCTGCCCATGCAGGATGGCGATGTCTTCCGGGGCTCGGACTTTGAGCTCAAGCTTATCCATACCCCCGGCCATTCACCGGGCAGCTGCTGCCTGTTCGAGCAAAAGACCAGCGTGCTTTTCAGCGGCGATACCCTCATCAAGCATATCACCCCCAATCCCTTCCATGAGACCAATCGCTCACGCCTGAGTGATCCAACGTATAAGAGCTTGAAGGCTTTCCGACGCTCGCTCCATATACTCGAACAGCTCCCGGTCAGCGCCACCTTCCCTGCCCATGGCGAGTACGTCCCCGACCTAAAGGCACTCATTGAAGGCTATCGCTCCCACCATAACCAACGCAGCGCGCAGATCCGCCAGGATCTCATGGGCTCTCCGCTCACCTTGCATGAGCTCGTGCGAAAGGTATTCCCAAATATCAAGGACGCCGAAGTTTTTCTGGGCGTTTCCGAGGTCTTCGTTCACCTGGAACTGTTGCTCGAAGGGGGTCAAGCTATCCTGGTTGATGTTGGTCCGCCGGCGGTTTTCCAGGCCGTCTAAGGCCATGAACGCTAAAGCGCAATGTCCACCTGGTAGGCGTGGCTGTCAACGGTGCGCGACATCGGATAAGCCGCTTTTTCCAGGACCTTGAGCATGGACTGGTTGTCGCGCCAGACGATCGCCCGCACGATTTCATAGGCAAGCGTGCGGCCGATGGCGACCATGGACTCGAATAGGTAGGTCCCTATACCCAGACGTTGCCAGGCCGGGTCCACCATGGCAGCGAACTCGCACACCCGCCGACCGCCGCTCTCTTCGTCCGGAGCGATATGCGCCACGGCCACGATGCGTTCCTGCTTGTCGCCTAAGGCCTGGACAACCAGGGCCATGGATTTCGTGTAATCGACATTCACCAGATACTGCGCCTGTTTATGGTGCAATGAGGCCATATGACGCAGAAAGCGATGGAACCGGTCGTCCTTGCTCATGGCATAGAACAGATTCTGTATGGCGCGCTCGTCGGTCACCTTGACCGGCCGTATATGCACCTCCCTGTCGCCGAAGGCCCGGATCTGTTCGTGAGCGCTCGGGTAACAGGCCTCCGCAGGCGGCAGGGCCTGGTCTTCGTAGAGGTATTTTTTCCCCTTGGCTTCTTCGAGCAGCCATGGTCTGAATTTGGGGTGGGCAATCGTGATGAGCGCCAGCGCCCGTTCGCGGATGGATTTTCCGAACAGGTTGACGCACCCGTATTCGGTGACCACATAATTGACATCGCTCTGGGTGGTGACGATCCCGATCCGACTGTCGGTAAATTCCGGGACGATGCGGGAGAAACGGCCGTCACGCGAGGTCGAGCGCAGCGCGATGATGCCCTTGCCGCCGAGGGTGAACATCGCCGTGCGGTTGAAAACCGCATGTCCCAAGGCCCCGAAGAACGACGTGGGCTCGCCGAGGCCGACGCATGACTGCCCGGTCAGGTCGATCTCGACCGCTCCGTTGATGGCGATGAAGCGTTCATGGGAAAGAATCCGGGCCGGGTCGCTGATAGAGGACAGGGCAAGGATTTCGACATCACGATTTTCGTGTACATACTCGAAGACCTTCTGGCTGCCGATGCACAAGCTTGAGGTGACGGCTGGGGCCTCAACCACAGCTGCCCCTGTGGCTAGCGCCCCGGCGGCGGCAAGATCGACGATGCGATCGGTGATGATCTCCGAATGGATACGCAAGTTTTGCTTGTCCTTCAAAAATTGCATGGCGGCGTCGGGAATCCGGCCGAACCCCACCTGAATAGTGGATCCGTCCTCGACCAAACGGGCCACGTTGCGTCCCACCGCAAGGGTCTCGGGATCAGGCTCCTCCTGACGGAAGGTCACGAGCGGCTCGTCGTGCTCCACGATATAATCGATATCCGTTAGCGGGATCAAACTATCGCCCCGGGTGATGGGCATATGCCGGTTGACCTGGGCGATCACTCTTTCGGCCTTCCCAACGATGGCGCGCATGATATCCACCATAATGCCCAGACTGGGCATACCCTCCTCGTTGGGCGGGCTCAGTTGGATGATGGCGGTGTTGATCCTGATGTAGCCTTCATCAAACAGCTTGAACATGCCCAATGTGGAGAGAGGTAGATGGTCGGCCTGACCTTCCGCAAAGGCCGATCTCATCGCCGGGGCGACGAAGAAGGTCTGTATCCGGAAACGGGAGCCGAAATCACCGCCATAATCCGCATAGCTCCGTAAGGGCACGGAGGTATACACGTGGACATCGCTCAGGTGCATGTTATCGAAGATGAGGTGTTTGGCCAGATACTGAGGTTCTCCGCATCCGGACTCGACATACACGCATGACCCCGGCTGGATAAGCTCCAGCAGGCGCTCAACGGTAGTTATCTTGCTCGTATACTCCTCTTTCCACATCATAGCGGGCCCATTATCTCTACCACTGCGTTTTTCGTATTTCAAACCAAGGCCAACACCCTATCGTCATGTCGCGGCTGAGAAATTAACCGATCACCGCGATGATCTTCCAGGGCTATTGATCTCGGAGGCGCCAATTATCCGTGAAAATGCGGGGCGATTCCATTGGACAAAAGCCTGCAAGCCATGGCACAGTAAGATGCCCCCTAAGGGACAAATCCTTGTCAGGGCCGGGGAGCACGAACCATTGAGGTGCATCGCATGATCCAATCAAGGTTTCCCAACTTGATGTCACCCGGGCGGATAGCCGGGATCACGATCAAAAACCGCATCGTGATGCCGGCCATGGGTATGAACATGTCCGACGGCGGGTATGTGAACCAGGCCGTGATCAATCATTATACCGAGCGCGCCAAGGGCGGCGCAGGGTTGATCGTCGTGGAGGTCACGTGCGTGGACGCGCCCCTGGGTCTAAATACCAAGGACATGCTGGTGATCGATGACGATGCCTATATCCCGGGCTTCGCACGCCTGACCCGCAGCATCCACGCGCACGGCGCCAAATGCGTGCTGCAGATCAGCCACACCGGACGCGGCGCCAAGCGCAGAAACACGGGCGGCCAGCCGGTCGGACCGTCGGCGGTCAAGATGCCCTTCAGCATGGTGACCGGCCTGGAGGGGGAAGAACCCCGCGCCCTGACGGATGGCGAAATCAGCGCTATTGAAGATAAATATGCCGCAGCGGCCTTGCGCGCCAAAGAGGCCGGCTTCGACGGCATCCAGGTCCATGCGACCGGCTACTACCTGGTCTCGCAATTCCTCTCCGCCACGGCCAACCGGCGCACCGATGCCTATGGCGGCAACGCCCGCCAGCGCGCGAGCTTTGCGCTCAACATCCTCAAAAAGATCAAAGACCGAGCCGGCGCCGACTTCCCGGTCATCTACAAGCTTTCGCTCCTGGAACTGGGCAAGCAGGGCGGGATCGGCCTGTTGGACGGCCTTCTCTACGCCTACCTGCTTCAGGAGGCCGGCGCCGATGCCATCGAGGTCCTGGCCATGTCGTACAAGGACAAACCGACCCTTCGCGATGTACCCGACAGCGCGCAAGGCACGGGACTCACCTTTCCGTTGGCCAGACTGTTGAAACTGGCCCGCGTCCTGGGCCGTTCAACCAGACCGAATCTCTTCCTCGGGCGCAAGGCCATGCGGATCCCGCTGATCTCAGGCGGCCGCGCCTTCGATCCGGTCCTGGCCGAAAAAGCCCTGAGCAAAGGCCTGACCGATTTCGTATTCATGGGTCGGGGTCTGCTCGCCGAACCGAACTTGCCCGCCATGATCGAGGAGGGCACCCATGACCTGGCACGGCCCTGTATCGGCTGCGGCCGCTGCATCGACAATCAGCTCCAGCACCAGAGCCGGGCCGTGTGTTCGGGCAATGCCGTGATCGGCAGGGATGACAATGATTATACCATCCCGCCCGCTGAAACCCAACGGAAAGTCCTGGTGATCGGCGGCGGACCGGGGGGCATGGAAGCCGCCCGGATCGCCGGCTACCGGGGCCATGCGGTGCTCCTGGCGGAAAAAGACATGCGTCTGGGCGGCCAACTGCACTATGCCGTGGCGCCGCCCCACAAACACAACCTCAAGCCGCTCATCACCTATTACGAAAAGCAACTAGCTCAGACCGGCGTAACGGTCGAGCTCAACCGGAACATACAGGCCCACGAGGTCATCGCGGGCGGATACGATGCGGTCGTCTGCGCCACGGGAGTGGCTCCGGCGGCGCTGCCGATCCCGGGCTTCAACCTGGCCCATGTCATCAACGCCAAAGCGGTGCTGTCCGGTAGAACCACCGGCCGCACGGTCGTGATCATCGGCGGCGGCCTTGTCGGCTGCGAAACGGCTGAGTTCTTGCTCAAACACAAACGGCGCGTCGCCATCGTGGAGATGCTCCCCGAACTTGCCGCCAAGATGCCGGCCGCCGGCCGCACGATTCTGCTGGGCCATCTCAAGACGCTGGGCGCATATTTCTATACCGGCTATAGATGCCGTGAGATCACCGCAAAAACCGTTGCCATAGAGGAAGAACGCGGGGTCGGTAGGGTGCTCAAGGCCGATACGGTAGTCATCGCCGTGGGTGACAAACCGGACACGGCGTTGTATGATGCCTTAAAGGGAAAGGTCGCCGAGCTCTATCTGATCGGCGATGCCGCCCGGCCGGAAGGCATAGCCGAAAGCGTCGCCGCCGGCTACTATACCGGCTTAAGGATTTGAACCGCAAAGGGGGAGGACTCGCATGAAAAATGCAGGGGCGAAATTTCTATGGTTTATCGTATTGCTGGGATTGGCCTGCGCCATAGGCGCCGTATTCCTGTTTCTTGAATGGGAGAAACCGCGCATTGTCGCCGATCCTTCTCTATCCGTAATCGGTCAGCATAAGGTGGCGGACATCGATTTCATGGACCTCCAGTCCGGCCTGCGGCACATCGCCGTGCGTCTGTCCCAGGGCGGCAAAGACATCGTGCTGGCCAGCGCGGACATGGACGGCAAGGGCGTAACGCAGAAGACTCTGCGCGTGGAAGTATCTCCGCGTGACCTGGGACTGACCGACGGGGAAGCACTCCTCACGATCACGGCCACGGACTTCTCGCCCTTGAAGAACACCTCCACCCTGACGATAAAAACCACCATCGACGCCGTAGCGCCGCGCATAGCGCTCTTGAGTACGGCGCATAACGTCAACCCGGGCGGGACCTGCCTGGCGATCTTCAAGCTTTCCAAGGCGGTCAAGACCTGTGGTGTGCGCGTCGGGACGGATTTCTTCCCGGCTTACGCGACAAAGATCAAGGACAAGCCCTGTTATGTCTGTTATTTTGCGGTACCCATGGACGTGAAAGCCACGACTCCGATGGCGATCGTGGTTGAGGATAAGGGCGGCAATACCGCCACGGCCGCGATCCCCTTCCATATCCGCACGGGCCAGACCTTCCGCGCCGACAAGCTTACCTTGAGCGCGCGCTTCCTGCAGAACAAGGCCGTGGAGTTCGAACAGCACGACCGCCACCTAGCCGGCAAATCCCCGGAGGAAATTTTTATAGCGGTGAATTCGCAGACACGCCAAGAGAATACCAAGAAGATCCAGTCATACTGTGCTCGTTCGCAGCCAAAGCAACTATGGCAAGGGACCTTCCTGCGCATGCAGAACTCCGCGCCCATGGCCCGTTTCGGAGACAAACGCACCTATCTCTATGAAGGACAGGATCTGGGTGGAAGCGTGCACCTGGGCGTCGATCTCGCCTCCACCGCGCATGCCCCGCTTGAGGCGGCCAACAACGGTGTCGTGGTCTTTGCCGAATATCTGGGGATCTACGGCAATACGGTGATCATCGATCATGGTATGGGTGTGGCAAGCTTGTACGGTCATATGAATGAGATTGCGGTCAAACCCGGCCAGCAGGTGTCCAAAGGCACGGTAATCGGCACCACCGGAACTACGGGTCTGGCGGGCGGTGACCATCTGCATTTCAGTATCCTGGTCGGCGGCCGGTTCGTGAATCCCATTGAATGGTGGGACCCGCACTGGCTAAAGGACAATGTCGAGGATAAACTCAACGATGCCGCAATGTAGATAAAATCAAGGAGCTGCCTCGCTGATCGATCAGAACTTGATAGCCGCCCCGATATAAGGCCCGGAGGTATCGTACTTGAATTCGACGTCATCTTCGTCGACGTCGATCTTGAAGAAGCGGTAACCGCCGGTTATATCAAGGAACGGCAACGGCGTGAAGGACAGTTCGGCCTGCGCGTCCATGACCGTATTGCCGCTATAGCCCATGCCGGTCGCCAGCACCCGGGCCTCCAGCAGATCGTTGATCAGGCCGACATGCACATTGGCCCCCAACATGGGGAGGGGGGCGGTGAAGTCCTGCTTGGTCTGCTCGCCGGTCATCTCGGATTCTATCTGCGCCGAACCTTTGAGGACCTTGACCTTGCCCACCAGGCCGATGGAAAAACCGGCCAGAATATTTTCAAGATCGATCACATCGTACTGGTACATACCCTCCATGGCCGTGAATTCCAGTTCCGTGCGGATGGTATCGCTCGCATGGTAAACCTCGCCGTTGAAAACCACCTCATGATCCAGGACCTTGTTACCCTTATAATCCGCCTGATGATAACCCAGCATGACATGATGCCGGCCGGTGCCCAGGAACACCTCGATCACCGCACTGGACTCGTCGTCAAGCCCTAAGGTGTCGACGAAGTCAAGCTTGGTGCCGGCCAGGGCGTCGTCATCGACCCGGATATCGCCGCTGAGCTCGGGCGTCCACACATACCCCCGCATCCCCAGTTCAAGGCCCCAGGACGGCAGGCTGAGAAACACCACAAACAGAATGACCACCGCGCGCACGATCTGTTTCATACCCCCCCCTCCGTGCTTGCCCTTAACGTACCGTGAAAAATGCCTCCTACGATAGCAGGCAAGTCTAAGATCTTATCTTTAATTACATTAATATAGGAAATATAACCTATGGGCAAGCGTCACGCCCTCCCGTGAGTGCTTTTTTAGCATACCTGCCTGCAAGGGGAGTATCCCTAATGAAAATCAGACGAAACATGAGTCCTCAGAACCAGGATCAAGCCTATCTCTCAAGCCGCCGAGCATCTGGACGATATACTATATCGAGGCAAGAACTTTGGGAGAATGACCGATGTTCATACTCATCGCCGCATGCGGCCTCAGCATCGTCGTGATCGGCCTGCTCTTTTTGATGGCCGCGGAATTGGATGCGCCACTGCCGCGGCAAGGCGATCGTTACGGACAGACAGAGCTCAAAGTATGTACCGTAATCGATCTTAATGAACGCCGCCCCACAATCTCACGCAAGTCAATTAAGATTCCCGGGCTAGGGTAATCTCCACACGACGGTTGGCTTGACGGTTTTCGGACGATGTATTCGCGTACAAAGGGCGGTATTCACCATACCCTCGGATAGAGACCTGCCGGGGGTCCACGCCGTTTTCACACAGGAAACGCACCACGGCCGCGGCACGGGCGGCAGAAAGCTCCCAGTTGGAGGGGAAGGCCGGCGTATTGATGGGCGTATCATCGCTATGGCCTGATACAAGGATCTGGTAACCTGACTGCGAGGCGATGAAGGCAGCGATCCGCTGGAGGGTCGGTTGAAAGTCCTTCAGCAGTTCGGCTTGGCCTTGCGCGAAGGTGATGCGTTCGCTCAGAATGAACACGGGACGGGTTTGATCCCAGCGCACGGTAAAACCTTGATCCGTACGCTGGCTCATGAAACGCGTCACCTCGTCCTTGAGATGTTCATCGGCGGCCTGTACCGCCGCGGGAGCCGCGGTAACATTCGCGGACTTGGACGCCACGGGACGGTCATGCATGTTCGAATTAGCATACAGCAGGATAAAGAAGATCAGTAAAAGGGTGATGACGTCGGCGATGGACCACAGAAAGGGATCATCTTCGCCGCCAGCCAGCGAGGATACCTGCTGCCAGAGGGGACGGACGCGGGGATGCGGGGAAGAACCCGGCATGCGCGTTTCACTGCCCGACCGGTACATCCTGAGCCCCTGCGGTCACGACGGCCATGGACATATCCACCACGGCCGCAGCCCGCTTATCCGGAGCCATAGGCGCACGCCACGAAGAATGGGTATTGGCGTCCAGATAGGATTTGAGCCGGTGCGATATCGCCACCGGATTCTTCGACTCGGCGATGCCCAAAAGGCCTTCCAGCACGATGTTCAAAAGCGTGGCCTCGGATTTGACATATTCGGAAAGCTTGCGCGCCATGGGCAGGAAAAGAAAGTTGGTGAACATAAGCCCGTAGAGCGTGGTCAGCAAGGCGAGTGACATGCCCTTTCCGATGGTCGTGGGATCTCCCATGGTATGCAGGATGCTGATGAGCCCCAGGACCGTTCCCAAAAACCCGAAGGCCGGGGCGATCTTGGCCATGGTATTGAGGATATTGATCTGGGATTCCTTGGAGGAAAAATACAGCTCGTATTCCTTTTCCATGATGAACTGGATTTCATGCAGGCTGTAGCCGTCGGCGATCAGATCGATCCCCTTGCGCAAAAAAAGGTTATCGGCCTTCTCGCCGTAAGCATTCAATTCACGCGGACCGGACGATCGCCTGACGCGGGCCAGGACGGTGATCTGTTGGATGGTATGGCTCATATCCGGGGACGTATGACGATAGACGTGCCTGAGGCTGTGCACAAGATCGGTGAAGGTCGGCAGGGGAAAGGCCAGCAGCGCGCTCAAAAGCGTGCCTCCCAGGACCATGAGAAAACTTTGCAGGTTCACCGCCAGGGAGGTTTTGCCCAGGACGCTTCCGGCCATGATCATGAAAATGACGGCCCCTCCCGCCAGGATCAATCGCTGCTTCATACTGTTGCCTCCCGTTCATACGGTTTTTCAAAGATGATGCAGAGGGTGTGCCAGTCACCGGCAGGGCCTGTCCGCCCTGTCCTTGGCGCCCGGGCAAGGGAATATTTTGCCTACCTGCGCGGCCAAGGCATCCAGGGCTTGACAAAGAAAAAGATGTTGCATATAGGAGTGCATGGTGCGGGAATAACTCAGTGGTAGAGTGTAACCTTGCCAAGGTTAAAGTCGCGGGTTCGAATCCCGTTTCCCGCTCCAACTTCTTTATCAATCCCTGGAAAATCCCCCCGAGTGAATGCAATAACCCCCGGAAGGTTCTATCAAGCCCAGGGTCTTTGATGAAGTCTTGACCGGGGGGAACCTGCCTTATGAAAACAAGCCCCCCTGGTTGATCACGGATAGGCTCGATACATCATGCGCGGGAAGGGGATCGTCTCGCGTACGTGCTTCAGCCCGCAGATCCAGGCCAGAGTCCTTTCGATGCCCATGCCGAAGCCGGAGTGCGGCACGCTGCCATAGCGGCGGACATCCAGATACCAGCCGTAGCGTTCGGGATCGAGGCCCTGGTCCCTGATAGATTTCAAGAGTACGTCGATATCCTCTTCGCGCTGCGAGCCGCCGATGATCTCTCCGTAGCCTTCGGGCGCCAGAAGGTCGGCGCACATGACGACCTCCGGCCGATCCGGGTGCTGTTTCATGTAGAAGGCCTTGGCCTGCTTGGGATAGCACTCGATGAAGACCGGCTTGTCATAGAGCTTGGTCAGAATGGTCTCGTCGTCGCCGCCCAAGTCGATGCCCCATTCGATATTCGAACCGTTCTTTTGCAGGATTTTCACTGCCTCATCGTAGCTCAGCCGATAGAAGGGTGTCGTGATCTTTTTCAGGGGTTCCAAATCGCGCTCGAGGAACGTCAGCTCCGCGGCCCGCTCCGCGATAGTGTTCTGCACGATGTAGGCCACCAGGTTTTCCTGGACCTCTAAGTTCATCGTATGGTCATGAAAGGCCATCTCGCCCTCAACCATCCAAAACTCGGTCAGATGCCGGCGGGTCTTGGATGGTTCGGCCCGGAAGGTGGGCCCGAAGCAATAGACCTTGCCAAGACCTGCCATGGCGGCCTCCAGATAGAGCTGGCCGGTCTGGGACAGATAGGCTTTGCCCAGGTCGAAATACTCCACGCTGAAGAGATTGGAGGAATCCTCGCCTACCGTGGTGGTGAAGATGGGGGTATCCACCAAGGTGAAGCCATTCTTGTAGAAGAAATCGCGCACATGCCGCACCAGGGTATCGCGTATGCGCAGGATCGCTATCTGGCGTGGGGACCTAAGCCAGAGGTGCCGGTGGGTTAACAGAAAATCCGGACCATGCTCCTTTTTGCCGATCGGGAATTCCTCGGATTTGTGGACGATGGTGATGGAAGCGGCATGCAGCTCGAATCCACCCGCGGCGCGTTCCTCTTTGACCACCCGTCCGGTGGCGATAACGGAGGACTCCAGCGGTAATTTGCGGATCTCTTCATAGAACTCCCCGAAGGTTTCGCGTTCGGCCACGACCTGGCAGGTGCCGGTGCCGTCGCGCAGGATGAGGAAGGAGACCTTGCCGCTCGACCGGCGGTTCGGGACCCAGCCCTGGATGGTGACCTCCGCGCCGATATGCGCGGGAAAATCGCGGATCGTGCATATACTCATACATTGCTCTCCTTCCAAGTCTGAAAAAAATTCATAGCGCAGATGACGCGGCCGATCAAGCGGAAGAAGAACATACGTCTTCGCACCTCCGATCATTCGCACCCAGGGAAATATGCGCTTGACACTCAAAGTCCAATTCGATAAGGAACCCACATGATGGGCCCTTAGCTCAATTGGTAGAGCCACCGGCTCATAACCGGTAGGTCCCTGGTTCGATTCCAGGAGGGCCCACTCAAAAGGTAGGTAGGGTGAAAGACAGATCATACATTAAAGCGAGGTGAAGGATAAAAGGGGTGCAGAGATGCACCCCTTTTCTTTTTGAAAACGTATGCGCTTGCAGGAGATCATGGACATTTTAAACGGCATCGCCCCCTTTGCTCTGGCCCAGGAGTGGGACAATTGCGGCATCATGGTCGGCGACCCGGACCAGGAGATACGCTCCATCCTGATTGCGCTCGATCCTTCACCGAAGGTGATCGACCATGCCCTTAACCAAGGAATCGATCTCATCGTCACCCACCACCCGCTCTTTTTCGAGCCCATCAAATCCCTGAACCTGGCATCCGGTCCGGCCCGCAAAGCGGCCATGCTCATCCAAAACCACCTGGCGCTCGTGAGCATGCACACCAACCTCGATACGGCGCCGGACGGGATCGCGGACGTACTGGCCGCCCGTCTTGGCCTGCGCGAGGTACGGGGCTTGGGCATGTTGCGTCTCGGCCATATCGACCCTCAGCCTTTGGACGTGTGGGTCAAGTCGCTGCCTTTCCCGGGCGCGCGCATCTGCGCGGCCGGCAGGGATGCCGCCGCGGTGGCGGTTTGTCCGGGGAGCGGCATGGATCTCTGGCCCGAAGCGCTTGAATCCGGATGCGACACCTTGGTTACGGGCGACGTGCGTTACCACCGGGCCATGGACGCCGTGGAAGCCGGCTTGAACATCGTGGATCTCGGGCATTACGGCAGTGAAGCCGTCATTCTTAAGCCTCTGGCCGAGCGCGTGCGGTCTTTGCTGCCCGCTGTTCAGACCACGGCCTTTGAAGGCGAGGATATATTCACAAGTATACGGTAAGGAGAAAAGCTTTGAAGGATTTTTTAGCCGGAGTGATCGCACTACAGGACGTTGAGGTTCAGGTATTCAAGGCCGAGGCCGGGCTCAAGGATCTGCCCAGGGAGCTGGAAGAAATCGAGAGCATCCTTCAGGCGCGCAAACATGCGCTGGACGGTGCGGATGAGGAGATCGCCGAGCTCAACAAACGCCGCGAGCCCTTGGAAGTGGAGCTCAAGGAGAACCAGACCATCCTTGACGCCGCCGATGCCCGCATCAAGAAGATCAAGACCAACAAAGAGTTTCTGGCCTTGCAGCGGGAGATCGACATCGCCAAGAAGCGCAAGGCGGATATCGAGGAGCAGCTGCTGGTCCTGATGGAAAAGATCGAGGTGCGCGGCAAGGACCGCGAGCGGATCAACAAGACCTTCCTAGACGACCGCACGGTTCTGGATGTCAAGCGCGACAAGATCCTGGCCAACCAGCTGGAACTGGAAGGCATTATCGCTTCCTTGCGCAGCCAGGTCGAAAAGCTGCGCGACAAGGTCGAAGTCGGGCTCTTATCCAAGTATGACCGTATCAAGGAAAAGCGCAAGGGCCTGGTGGTCGTGGAATGCATCGACGGGGTCTGCAAAGGCTGCCATATGCATATCCCGCCCCAGCTCTATAACGAGCTCGTGCGGGCCGACCGCCTCATCGTATGCCCGGTCTGCCAGCGTATCCTGTACATCGATACCAAGCAGGAGGCCCCGGCCGCGCATGAGTGACGCCCCGCCCCCTATCAGCAGGCACGGGAAAACCTTTTTCTACTTCTGCCTGTGCCTCTCGCTGGTCATGGTCTTCCTGGTATGGAAGCCCTTCATCAACACCATCCTTTTAAGTCTGATCTGCACCGTCGTATTCTTCCCGCTCTATACGCGCCTGCTGGCGGTGGTGCGAAACAGAAAATCCCTGGCCAGCCTCTTGACCTGCCTAATCCTGATCCTGCTGGTCATCCTGCCGCTGGCCGTTTTGACCGTTTTCCTGGCGCAGGAGGCCACCTACGTCTATACCAACATCACCTCGAATCTCCAACAGGGCTCAATCATCATACCCCGCAGCGGGGTTCTGGCCAAGGGACTGGAGATCGTGCAGCGCTATCTCCCCGGTTTGGGGTATTCGCCCGGCACCATGGAATCCCAGGCGCTCGAGCTCGTCAAGCTGTTCGTGAACTTCATTATGAAGCACTCCACGAGCGTGATCAGCAATGTCACGGGTATGATCCTGAGCTTCTTCCTCCTGATCTTCACCCTGTTCTACTTCCTGCGCGACGGCTCTGAATGGCTCGATGATTTCCTGGATGTCATCCCCATGCCCGAGGGCCAGAAACGGCTGATCGTCATAAAATTCAAGGAAGTCAGCATGTCCACCGTGGTGGGCATTTTATTGACCGCCCTGGCCCAGGGGTTCGTGGCCGGGATCGGGTTCGCCATCGCCGGGATCTCGCCGGTGCTGTGGGGTACCTCCGTGGCCTTCGCCAGCCTGATACCGGTGGTGGGCGCCGCCATCGTGTGGGTGCCGGCCGGTATTGTCCTGATCGCCACGGGCGCGTTCAAGGGGGGCATCTTTATCCTGGTCTGGGGAGCGCTGGTGATCTCGAGCCTGGATAATTTCCTGAGGCCCTATCTCATGCGCGGCGGCACACAGGTAAGCCCGGTCTGGATCCTGTTCTCGATCCTGGGGGGTCTGCAGCTCTTCGGGTTCACCGGCATCCTGATCGGGCCTTTGATCCTCAGCATGGCCATCACCTTGGTGTCCATCTACCGCGAGGAATACGCGCACTGATCAGGGCGAATTATGACTATACATCCGGCATGAAATTGGATAAGATTTTTCTAAAGTTTTTTATCCGGCGGCCGTATAGGTTATAGAATGGGCACATACGGAAAAACGATCTTTTTCATCATGAAAGCAGCAAGACTTCATTGTAAGGTCAAAAAAATAAACAGAACAAAGGAGGAATCATATGGTTCGGTCAGATAAGAAAGGTTTTACGTTAATCGAGTTGATGATCGTGGTCGCGATCATCGGTATCCTGGCGGCCATCGCCATCCCGGCCTACAGCGACTACACCAAGAAGGCCAAAGTCTCGGAAGTCTCGAACGGTCTTGGCGCGGGCGTAAGCGCGGCCCAGCAGTACCATGGGGAAGAGGGAAAATGGCCCGATACCCTTGCAGCCGACACCATTTACGACGTATGCCGCAATACCTTCGGGGTGACCCTGCCCACCACCTATGTCGCGGCAAATCAGTATACTGCGGATACTTTCGATGCAACAACCATTGCCATAAGGGCAACGTTCAACGCCGATCCTCCCCCTACGGGGCTGAAGGCGATCGGCTCGAACGTGAACTCCAAGTATCTGGTCCTTACCTCAGGCTCCGACGGCGGCTCCCGGACATGGTCCGGAGACCTCGATGCCAAGTATAGGCCGAAATAAGACCACTACAAACGCTTGAGGAGGGGGGCAACCCCCTCCTCACCCCATAAAACACAAATATGATAAAATCAAACCGGGGTTTTACGCTTATCGAACTGATGATCGTGGTGGCGATCATCGGCATCTTGGCCTCCATTGCCTTGTCGGCCTATGACATCTACACCAAAAAGGCCAAGGTCAGCGAGGTGACAAACGCCTTAGGTTCGTCGATGAGTGCGGCGCAGCAGTACCATGGGGAAGAGGGAAAATGGCCCGATACCCTTGCAGCCGACACCATTTACGAAGTATGCCGCAACACCTTCGGGGTCACCCTGCCCACCACCTATGTCCAGGCTGACCTGTATACAAGCGCGCAAAATGATACATCCATCGCCATTACGGCTGAGTTCAACGCAACCGGCACGGGTGTGAAATCGATCGGAACGGGCGTCAACGGCCAGTCGATAACGCTGACCTCGGGCTCCGATGGCGGCAGCCGGACATGGAGCGGAAATCTGGCTTCCAGGTTCATGCCCAAGTAAACAAGGATATATGAGGAGAGGGGAACACCTTCTCCTCATGCAACATATTTAACATTCAATATTATCTCGAGAGATCCAGGTTATTTATTGTCCGTAATGATTCCTTTGATACGCCGTCTTAACGTTTCGCAAATTTTTTATCCTTAAGGATGCGAAACGGTTCATCGTGGCATCCTGTCATGCAGTCGAGCTGCTACGGAGCTTTGATCAGATGTTGCCGATTGCGTTAGGAACGACCCAATCACCGTGACAATGGCGCGTCTTCAAGCAGGGACTTAAGCGTGGTCCATTGCGGGCCCTCAAGCATGCGGCCTTGTGCGGTGAAGACCGTGGGAACCCGGGTGACGCCGAGCCTTTGGCTGAGATCGTTCGACCGTGCTAAGCGGGACTCGCCGTCTCCACAGCTCAGGGGCTCTGATCCGGCGGGTGGCATCCACTGCTTTGAAAGATAGGTCTCCAGATCGACCTTGCGGCACAGCGCCGCGATCGCCAACGTTTGGGCCGCGCCCCTGGCCCTGAACAGTACCCGTAGCTCGGTCCCGGTCTCGTCCAAAAGGGGCTTGATTCGTCCCAAAAGGTCCTCGCAGTAAGGGCAGGTTGGGCTTGCAAAGAGATACAGGACCTGCTTGACCTGGCCCGGCGGGGTATACCGGAAGGCCACCGCCTGGTCGATATCGCGCCTGAGGGCCTGAAATCTCTGCGTGGCCAACAGCTGCAGTCCTTGGCCGGAGATGTACCTTCGGTCTTGAAACATCCCGCCGGCAATGACAAAGCTTTTCCCCAGGTAGACCGGCACGATCTGATTCTCGGTCCTGATCAGGACCTCGCAGAGACCGTTGACCGGCCTTTTCCCCAGCAACACCGGCGCGGTGAACTGCTTATGGCGATTAATCGATATCAGGCTCACGCCCTCACAGGGGTCCCGGGTCAGACGTTGGAACAAAAATATCCCGGCTACGCCGAGCACCACCAGCAGTACTATCAGCACCCTGTCATTGTTTGCGCTCCGCAAGGCGCGAGACCTTCCGCGCGCGGGCAAGGGGGAAAGGAAAATAAAGACCGCCACGAGCAGCAGGGCAATATCCCGCACCAGGTAGATCCAGGAGATCCGCTGGGCCTCCGGGGAGGTGGAAAAACACCCGCAGGAGATATCAAAGCCGCGATAGAGGCTCAAGGCCAAGGCAATCAGAAAGGCCACGAGCATGGCGGATACGGCCAGGGCGCCGCCTTCCCGACCGATGCCCATGGCGACCGCCAGACCTGCCAGGAGCTCCACCCAGGGCAGCATGAGCGCAAAGGCATTGACCGACCAAGGCGGCAGGATACGGTAGGCGGCCACGGCTTGGGCAAAACCGGCAGGATCGGCGATATGGATCAGGCCGGTATAGATAAACACCACGCCGATGAGTATGCGTGCCAGACCGTGGGCGATACGGTAGGTGTTCATAGAAAAAGCATGTCTCACCCGACCAAGCCACCTGTCAATCAAAATGTACACCCGCAATCCCATATTGACAGCCGTGCAATAGGTTGCTATGACGTGACCGAACTGCCGAAGTGGTGGAATTTGGTAGACACGCCATCTTGAGGGGGTGGTGGGCCAAACCCGTCCGGGTTCAAATCCCGGCTTCGGCACCATTTTTATTTTAGAACAGGAAAGGAATGGCTATGGGAAGGGTTTGCGAGATATGCGGCAAGGGGGCGACAAGCGGTAACAATGTCAGCCACGCCAATAATAAGACCAAGCGCCTCTGGATGCCCAATCTCCAGAAGGTAAAGGTCGAGACCGAGCAGGGCGTGAAGAGCATCAAGGTCTGCACGCAGTGTATCAAGTCAGGCAGGATCAAGAAACGGGCCGCTTAGGAGGCCTGCAGCCTTTCGATCTTTTCCACCCCGGATAACCGCCTGACCTTCGCGAAGAGGGCCTCCAGTTCGGCGAGGCTTTTTACCGACACCCTGAATACACACAGCGAGTTGCCGCTGGTCAGGGAGTGCGCCTTGAGCTTGGTGATATTGATGTGCTGTTCTCCCAGCACGGCCGTGATCGAACCCAGCATGCCCGGTTTGTCCTGACATAAAACAGAAAATTCGATCTCGTGAACCTCCTGCGGTTCCCGTTCCCACTCCACGGGCACCAGCCGGTGCGGGTCCTCTTCTTCCACATACGTACAATTGCGACGGTGCACGGTGATGCCGCGGCCCCGGGTGATATAACCCACGATCTCATCCCCCGGTATGGGCCGGCAACAGCGGGCGAACCGGACCAGGAGGTTTTCCTCGCCCTTGACGATAATGCCCGAGCCTTCGGTTTTCTTCTTTCGGAGGGCTTCCTTCTGCTCCTCCGTCTCCTTGGGCGCCTCGGGGGCGATCTTGTGCACGACCTGATGCACCGACAGACGGCCGAAACCAATGGCGCCGAAAAGCTCGCCGGCGTCTCTCAAAGCAAAGTCCTTGGCCAGTTGATCGAAATCGATGTCCTTGCGGATATGCAGGCTCTTGAGTTTCTTTTCCAGGATTTCGCGCCCCAAGGCCGTGCTCTGCTGAAGCTCCTGAGTCCTCAGCCAGGCCTTGATCTTGGCCGTAGCCCGCGAGGTCTTGGCGATCCTGAGCCAGTCCTTGCTGGGGTGCTGCTTGCTGGAGCGCATGATCTCGACCACGTCGCCGGTCTTGAGCTTGTACTTCAAGGGCACGATCTGGCCGTTGACCTTGGCGCCCGTGCACTGATGGCCAAGCTCGGTATGGATGTTGTACGCGAAATCCAGGGGCGTGGCGCCGGTGGGGAACCGGAACACATCGCCCTTGGGGGTGAAGACATAGACCTCTTCGGGATACAGATCGATCTTGACGCTCTCGAGAAACTCGTGCGGGTCGTGGACCTCTTTCTGCCATTCGAGCAGCTGGCGCAGCCAGGAGAACTTCTTGCCGTCGCGCTCGTCGAGCCGCGACCCGTCCTTGTAGCGCCAGTGCGCGGCGATGCCCTCGTTGGCGATGCGGTCCATCTCCCTGGTCCTGATCTGAAACTCGATCAGCTCGCCGCCGGGCCCAAATATGGTCGTATGCAGAGACTGGTACATGTTGGCCTTGGGCATGGCGATAAAATCCTTGATGCGCGGCTGGATGGGTTTCCAGAGCGAGTGGATAATGCCCAGAACCTCATAACACTCCGCCACGCTTTCGAGGATAACCCGGATGCCCAGGATATCGTAGACCGCCTCGAAGGGAATGCCCTGGCGCTTGAGCTTCATGTAGACACTGTAGACATGCTTGACCCGGCCGTATACCTCGGCATTGAGCTCGTGTTTGGCAAGCTCGGCCTCAATCGCTTTCATGATGTCCTTGAGGTAGCCTTCCTTGAGCTTGGCGGCCGCATCGAGTTTGTCCTTGACCGTGGCATAACCTTCCGGATCGGTGTACCGCAAGCCCAAATCCTCGAGCTCTATCTGCATCCAGTGCATGCCGAGCCGGTTGGCGATCGGGGCGTAGATATCCAGGGTCTCCTTGGCGATACGCTGCTGCGCGGCGCGGTTGTGGAACTCGAGCGTGCGCATGTTGTGGATACGGTCCGCCAGCTTGATCAGGAGAATCCGCAGATCCTTGCTGACCGCCAGGATCATCTTGCGGAAGTTTTCGGCCTGCTGCTGCTCCTTGGACATGAAGGCGATCTTGCTGATCTTGGTCAAACCATCCACGATTGCAGCCACCTCGGCGCCGAAGGCGGCCTTGATGTCCGCCACGGTCGTAAGGCTGTCCTCGATGGTGTCATGCAGTAAGGCCGCCGTTACCGCCTCGACGTCCAGATGCATCTTGGCCGCCATATAGGCGACCTCCAGGGGGTGATTGAGGTATGGTTCGCCGCTCAAGCGCGTCTGCCCCTGGTGCACCCGGGCGGAAAAGACATAGGCCTTCTCTATGATGCGCTTGTCGGCCTCGGGGATATACGCCGAGACCTCATCAAGAATGTCGTTGATCCTGATTGTCAAGGAAAGTGGTCCTTTGCCTTTTTAGCTCAAAACCCCCGACCCGGCCGTATCTTTGTCTGTATGAATGCCATGACGCCTTCAGGCGAGAGCTTATCGACCACGCCCGTGGCGCGCTCCTTGATCTCGACCACGCCTTCGGCCAGCCCCTTGGCGCCGACCGTGACGCGTAACGGCACGCCCAGCAGATCCGCGTCCTTGAACTTGACGCCGGGTCTTAAGTCGCGGTCGTCGAGCAGGGCCTCGATGCCTTGGGCGTGCAAGGCCTCGTAGAGGTCGAAAGCCACCCGCATGACCTCGTCCGACTTGATGTCGATCGGCAGGACCAGAACCGGATAGGGCGCCAGGGGCAGGGGGAAAATGATGCCGTTGTCGTCATGGTGCTGTTCCAATGCGGCGGCCACCACCCGGCTGACGCCGATGCCGTAGCACCCCATGATCATGGGCTTGAGCACCCCGGTCTCATCCAGGAACTCGGCGTGCATGGCCTTGGAATACTTGGTACCGAGCTTGAAGATATGCCCGACCTCGATGCCCCGGATGGCCGTCAAGGTTCCATCGCATTTCGGGCAGGCATCGCCCGGCAGCGCCACGCGGATGTCGGCTATTTTCGTGACGCGCGCATCGCGGACAAGCCAGACATCGCTAAGGTGATAGTCCGCCTCGTTGGCGCCGGTGACATAGGGCCCGCCGGTCAAGGACATGTCCGCGATCATCGGCACCGACAGGCCCACCGGCCCGGCAAAACCGCGCGGGGCGCCCGTACACTTGGCGATTGCCTCTTCATCGGCCAGTTCCAGGGTCTCGACCCCCAGGCAACGCTTGAGCTTGGCCTCGTTCACCTCGTGATCCCCGCGCACCAGGGCGGCCGCGACCCCCTGCTCCGTGGTGTAGATCATGGTTTTGACCAGGCCCTGAGGTTCGATTCCCAGCAAAGCGCAGACCTCCTCCACGGTGCGGTGCTCGGGCGTATGCACCTTGCGCGGGCTGCCGGCCGGGGCCGGCGCGAAAGCCAGCTCCTCAGGAGGCCTGTTTTCGGCCTTCTCGAAGTTGGCGGCATAGCTGCAGGCCGTGCAGCTCAGGATGACATCCTCGCCGGTGGCCGCCAGGACCATAAACTCATGCGAGAAGTTGCCGCCGATCGGGCCGGTGTCGGCCTCGACCGCCTTGAAGTGAAGCCCGCAGCGCGTGAATATGCGCTCATAGGCCTTGTACATGGCGTCATAGCTTTTTTCAGCCGCCTCATCGTCCTGATCAAAGGAGTAGGCGTCTTTCATGATGAATTCGCGGGCGCGCATGACGCCGAAGCGCGGGCGGATCTCGTCCCGGAACTTGGTCTGGATCTGGTAGAGGGTGATGGGCATGTCCTTATAGGAATTCACCTCGCCGCGCACCAGGTCGGTGATGACCTCTTCATGCGTGGGGCCCAGGGCGAACTCCGCGCCCTTGCGGTCCTTGAAACGCAGCAGTTCCTTGCCGTAGAGCTCCCAGCGGCCGCTTTCCTTCCAGACCTCGGCGGGCTGCACGCCCGGCATCAGGACCTCCTGGGCGCCGGCGGCGTTCATCTCTTCGCGTACGATGGCCTCCACCTTGCGCAATGCCTTGAGACCATAGGGCAGGTAGGAATAGATCCCGCTGGCAAGCTTCTTGATCATGGCGGCGCGCAGCATGAGCTTATGGCTGAGCACCTCGGCGTCGCGCGGTTCTTCCTTGAGAGTATGCAGGAACAGGTGTGAGAGTCTCATGACGGTGTCTCCTTCTCGATGGCTTGTAGCAGTGCGGGCACGATCTCGGATATCGCAATGCGCCTTAATGGGTGGCCCTTGACGAAGAGCATGGCGCCTTTTTTATCGCAGGCCACTCCCAGGTCGGCGTCGCGCGCCTCGCCGGGGCCATTGACGATGCAGCCCATGACGGCCACGACCAGATGGGTCTTGATGCCTGAGACGGCCTCTTCCACTTGCGCGGCAATGGTGGGGATATCGGCGCAGGCCCTGGCGCAGGTAGGACAGGCGATGACCCGAATACCCTGGCTGCGCAGCCCCAGGCATTCGAGCAGGATATTGCCGGCCATGACCTCGCGCACCGGGTCGGCCGAAAGGGACACGCGGATGGTGTCGCCGATGCCTTCGTACAGCAGGACGCCCATGCCGGCGGAGCTCCGGATGGAGCCGGAAAAGAGGGTGCCGGCCTCGGTCACCCCCAGGTGCAGGGGCCACTTCGAGAGCGCGGCGTATCTTCGGTAGGCCTCGACGGTCTCGCGCACATCCGAGCTCTTGAGCGAGACCTTGATGGCATGCACGCCCAGGTCTTCGAGCAGCACCACCTGCTCGCGGGCGCTTTCGACCAGGGCGCCGACCCGGTCTTCGCCGAAGCGGTTGAGCAGGTCGCGTTTGATCGAACCCATATTGACGCCCACGCGGATCGGGATCCCACGAGCGATGGCCGCTTTTGCCACGGCCTTGACCTTGTCTTTCGCTCCGATATTGCCGGGGTTGATGCGGATGGCGTCCGCGCCGGCCTCGATGGCGCCGATAGCCAGTTGGTAGTCAAAGTGGATATCGGCCACCACCGGAATCGTGGCAGCGCGCTTGATGGCGGCAAAGGCCGCCAGGGACTCGGTATCCGGGATGCTGACGCGCACGATATCGCAGCCGGCCGCCGCCAGGGCCTGAATTTGGGCGATGGTGGCCTCGGCATCGCTGGTGAGCGTATTGGTCATGGACTGGACCGATACGGCCGCACCGCCGCCGATGGGGACCCGCCCGATAGAGATCGCTGCCGTTTGTTGACGATGCGGGGTCATCCTTGATGAAGTACCACATCCTCCTAGAAGACTCAAGATTGTTGCGCGGTTTCACGATAAGAATCCTACGATGGAAAGAATCGACCCCTTGAAGCTTGACCGTATATTGAGTGATATCGAGATCCCGACGCTGCCTTCGATCGCCACGGCGATCATGGAACGCACGCTGGATGAAAAGACCAGCGCGAGGCAGCTCGCGGACATGGTGGAGAAGGATCAGGCCCTGGCCGCCAAGGTCCTCAAGGTGGCCAACTCGCCCTTCTATCGCCGCATCCAGGAGATCTCCACTATCCGTTCCGCCGTGGTCCTCTTAGGCCTCAACGTACTCAAGAGCATCGTGCTTTCCATATCCGTGATCAACATGTTCAACGACAAGCGCAAAAAGGTGCTCGACCTGTATCTTTTCTGGCAGCACAGCATCGCCTGCGCCGTCTGTGCCCGGACGATCGCCAACAAGAGCTTCCCGGCCATGGCCGAGGACGCCTTTGCGGCCGGGCTGCTGCACGATCTGGGCAAGGTGGTCTTCGATCAGACCATCTGCAACAAGGGCGAGTATCAGGAAGTCCTGGATATCATGGACCGCGGCGGGATGGATATCATCCGGGCCGAGCAGGATGTGATCGGCATCGACCATGCCGCTCTGGGCAAGCGCCTGATGGAGAAGTGGAACCTGCCGGCCATCTTGAGTCTGGCGGTCGCGCAACACCATTACGCCCCGGCGGGACCGCTCAAGGAATCCGAGGGCAAGCGCTTAAGCGCCATCGTTCACGTGGCCGACCTGATCACCAATCATCTGGGCTTAGGGATTTACAAGATGGCCACCGGATTCATCGAGCCCTCGATCCTCAAGCAGCTCGATCTGTCCAGCCAGGATATCCAGGAACTCTCCCTGTCCCTCAAGGACAACATATCGGCCATCAGCGAGGAACTGGGCATCCCCAAGGCTGAGCCCAAGACCTATTTCGAGGTGTTGCAGTCGGCCAATGCCCAGCTGGGGAAATTGAGCCTCGATCTGGAGCAGAAGAAGATGGCCCTGGAACGCCGCGCCGTGGAGCTCTCGGGCCTGAATCAGATGAGCACCCAGCTGCAGTCGGCGATCAAGCTGGCCGAAATCGCCTCGGTCGTGACGACCAACGCCCTGACCATCATGGGATCCAAGAAAGTCCGCTGCATGATCCGGCTCAACAATCTGCGCATCATGGTCACGGACTCTTTCCTGATCGGCAATGATATCCAGACCCGCTCAGGCGTGGCCGGCGCCACCAAAGAGCTGCTCGACCGTACCCGCGGCGTTATCCCCAAGGGCGGCGGCATCATGTATGCGCCCATCAAGGTCGAAGACCAGCCCATCGGCATCATAGAATCGACTCCCTTGGAGGAGCAGCATGAGGACATCACCCAGAAGACCATCCTGCTGAGGACCATCGCGGATGTCGGGGCCCAGGCCATTCAACGGGCCACGCTGTATACCAAGAACATCAAGTCGGAACGCCTGGCGGCCATATCCAAGACCGCCATCGCCGCCAACCACGAGATCAACAGCCCCTTGACCACCATCCTCGTCAAGCTTGATACGCTGCTGCGCAACACCGCCTTAAAGCCCGAGATCCAGGGCGCCTTAAAGGAAATCAAAGATGAGACCAACAAGGTGCGCGTCGTGGTGAAGAAGATGCTGGAGATCTCGGATGTGGTGGAGACCGATTACGTCAAGACGGAAGCCAAAACCGAAAAAATGCTCGACCTGAACAAGGCGGCTCAGAAACCGATTCAGACCCCCAAGCCCGCCACGCAAGCGCAGCCACAGACTGCCGAGACCCCGCCTGCGGAAGATGTTCCGGGCTTTGAAGACTACCTGGACAGCGGCAAGGAAGCCCCTTTGATTAATCCGCAGCAGGCGGGGGCAAAGCCCGCTGAATCAGCCACGCCGGATTCGCCCACCCCCGTCGACGACAAGCCGGGGTTCGAGGAGTATATCGACGAATAATCACCATCCGCGCAGACCAACCCCGCTAGGAGCATTCTTTTTGAAGCGTTCGGCTCACTATTGCCTGATCAGGCGCAGGCGCGGAAAATCCTGAGGTCTAAGCGGGTAGGATGCGCGCACCGGATTGATATCGATCCCCCCCCGGCGGGTGTAGAAACAGCCGACCAGGAGCTCTTGCGGGGAGCAGCGCACGGAGATGTCGGTGAAGATCCGCTCGCAGCATTCTTCATGGAAGCCCTGATGTTCACGGAAAGAGCAGATGTAGCTCAGCAGGCCGGCAGCGTTGATGCGCCCTCCCCGGTAGCGGATCACGACGCTGCCCCAATCGGGCTGGCCGGTAATGGGACACAGTGAACGCAGGAGCCCGGTGTTCAGCGTCTCCTCGATGTTCTCGGTGGTGGTGGTGAGAAAGTCCGGATCCGGAGCCTCCCGGATGTCCACCTCGTCCAGCGCATCGAGCGATAGCCCGGGCGCCTGGGTCTGCCATGCCAGGGCCGGAAAATCGGCCGCATGGAAGATGGTTACGGTAAGCCATGGGGTATTAAGGATCGCATTCAGGTCGTGGCGGATGGTCTGTTCGACTTGGGCGGCGGAGGCGAAGCGTACATAGGCCAGACCGTTCAGGTAGAGCTTGAGGGATTTGGACTCGACCAGGCAGGCGCTCTCGCACGGATAGACCAGCTCGAGGATGGCGGCTTGGGGACACCCTCGAGGACCCAGCCAGGAGAGCTCATAGCCGCGCCAGAGGTCGAAACCGTGCATGGGCACCCGGCGGACCGGCCGGGGAATGGGCGTCAGGATGGACGGGTCGTGTCCGCGGGGCGAGGCCACCGTCTTGCCGAGCAGGGTATCGTTCATGCCAGGTACCTCGTGGGGTCGAGTCCCTGCTCGAAACCGAGGGCGGCCTTGCGTTCGATGCAGGTGGCACAAACCCCGCAGTGCATCTCTCCGCCCTTGTAGCACGACCAGGTCCGCGCGAAATCAAAGCCCAGGGAACGGCCCAGCTTTGCAAGGGCCTCTTTGGTGAGATCGACAAAGGGCGCCTTGACCCTGACCCCGGCATAGGTTCCCAGCATGGCGGCCTGGTCCATGGCATCCATAAAGCTCCGGCGGCAATCGGGGTACACCGGATGGTCGCCGGCATGGGCGGCGATAAGCACGGTGCCGATCTTGAGGTCTTCGGCATAGCCGACGGCGATGCTGAGCATGATCCCGTTGCGGAAGGGGACCACGGTCGAGAGCATATTGGCCTGCGCATACGAACCTTCGGGAACGGCCTCGCCTGATTTGAGCAGACTGGAAGAAAACAGTTCATCCATAAAGGGCAGGTCCACCTTGATAAAGCGGGCCTGGTAGGCATGGGCAAGATCTTCCGCCATGGCGAGCTCTTTGGCCGCATGCTTGGAGCCGTAATCGAAGCTCAAGGCATGGACCTTGCGGTAGCGCTGGCTGGCCCATGCCAGGAGCACGCCGGAATCCATGCCGCCCGAAAGCAGAATCACCGCTTCGCCTGACACCTAAGGTTTGTCCCCCTTCGTCCCTTTCAGGAGCAGCGCCCCCCCGCCCATATGCTTCCAGAAATTGTCCTCCACGTTGAACACGACCTCGCAGTCGCACTTGCCCTTTAATTCGCTGAAAACCTTGAGCGTGACTTCCACATTGATCTCAGGGAATTGCGCCAGTATTTTTCTGGTCAAGGGCCGCAGGTGATGATGGCTGCAATTCCACTTGGCCTTGAAGCCCTCGAAATGCAGATCGATGCCTTGCGGTCCCTTGAGCGCGCGCAAAAACGTATGCCACCGAAGGTTCTCCGGGGTCATGATGCGTTCATCGAAGGCGATGTTGGGGTCCATACTAAACACCGCGCCTTGCGTCAAAGGTGAGGATATGGAGCCGCGGGGTCATGGTAAGCCCCTGTTGCCTGCAGAAGGCAAAGGTCTGCGCCATCATGCCCAGCTGCTCGCGTCTGGTCGAACCCTCAGGCATGATGTAGACCTTTTCGGCCGCTAGGTGATTGTCCCTGATGAATCGCATGATCACCTGTTCCGAAGTCTGGCCATGATAGATGAACTTGAAATAATCCGCCCGCGAAAGAGAGACGGGCTCGATCCGCCAGGCATGGTCGATATACTTCGGTGAACAGACGACCGTGGCGCCTTCGATGCGGGGGATGCCCGCCTTACCGCTGGTTTCATACTGGATGGCATAACCGCGCTCGATGAGCCTTTCATGCAGCGCCGCAAGCTCCTCCCATTGGAGCAGCGGCTCGCCGCCGGTGATCACTATGTTGCGGCAGGCATACCGCTCAAGCACTGTCAGAATTGCCTCCTGGTCCATCTCCCGGGCTTCATCCCAGGCATAGCGGGTATCGCACCAGGGACAGTACGGCGCAAGGCATCCGCCCAGCCTCAAGAATACGGCCGGTTTACCGAGCCAGACCCCTTCCCCCTGGAGCGAATAAAAGATCTCGGTCACCTTCATAGCCTGTCTTTTGTGTATGCCTGTATCGGCCGAGCTTTACAAGGCAAATCTCTGTTTCAGGTCTGCAATTCCATAGCGGCGCAAACTCTGCTTGACATGTGCTGGCATATCTTTCAGAATCAGGGACCTGAACCGGGCATGCGGGGCGTGGCACGCGCGATGGCGCAAGGAAAAGCTCAGGCAACCACGGTTCGGATACTAACGTTCTTTCGAGGGGGAGGATATGCAGATCGTCAAGGACGCACTCGCACGAGGCGACAAGACCTTAAGCGAATTCGATTCCAAGCAGGTTTTAGCCGAATATGCCATTCCCGTTACCAAGGAATCTGTAGCTCACGATCTCGATGCGGCCAAAAATTTTGCCAGAGACATCGGATACCCCGTGGTCTTGAAGGGGCATTCCAGCACCCTGGCCCATAAGACCGAAAAGAACATGGTGGAACTGAACATCGAGGACGAGGCCGGCTTGACCAAGGCCTACCAGGCCTTGGTCAAACGCGGCGAAGGGCAGCTGGAAGGCATTCTGGTCCAGGAGATGGTCAAGGGTGAACGGGAACTGGTGGCCGGACTGGTGCGCGATCCCCAGTTCGGGCCGTGCGTCATGTTCGGTCTGGGCGGCATCTTTACCGAGGTCCTCAAGGACGTCACCTTCCGGGTGGCGCCCTTGGAAAAACGCGATGCGCTCGAGATGATGGATGAGATCAGGGCCAAGAAACTTCTGAATAGCTTCCGGGGCAAACCGGCCGTTGACCGCGATATCCTGGCGGACGTGCTCATCAACCTCGGCCGGATCGGCCTGGAGAACCCGGAGATCGCCGAAATCGACATCAACCCGCTCATCATCAAGGGAGCAACGCCGGTGGCGGTGGATGCCCTAGTAGTTCTGAAAAAGGCATAGAAGATCGATCCGCGACTGCCTTCCCAGGCCCTGTTCATGGCCCCCATGGTGGACCTGAGCCATGAACCGTATCGTGAGCTCGTGCGGGGCATGGGCGGGTGTGATCGGTTCTATTCCGAGATGCTCAACTCTCGCATGGTTCCGAACGAGAACCGCGAGAAATCCCTGTATCTCAAGTTCGCCAAAACCCACGATCTCATCATGCAGCTGGTGGGCAACGACCCGGAGCGGATGCATGCCGCAGCACGGAGGCTGGATGGATTTGAGCCCTGCGGCATAGATATCAACATGGGCTGCTACCTCAAGAAAGTGACCTGCCACGGCTGGGGGGTCGCGCTGATGAAGGATATTACCCTGGCCGGAAAAGTGGCCGGCGCGGTGCGAAGCGCGACAGAGCGTCCCGTATCGGCCAAGCTGCGCATCGGGTTTACCCTTGACAAGGGCTACCTGCTGGACTTCGCGGATATGCTGGTCGAGGCCGGCATGGACTTTCTCGTCCTGCATGCCCGCACGGCCCAGGACGGATTAAGCCGTACGTCGCGCTGGGAGTATATCGCCCTGCTCAAAGACCATGTGCCCATTCCGGTGGTAGGCAACGGCGATGTCAAGACCCCGCAGGATGCCGTGAAGATGCTTAAGCGGACAGGCTGCGACGGCGTCATGGTCGGCCGGCAGGCCTTGGCGCAGCCGTGGATCTTCCGCGACATCAGGGCTCTTCTTCAGGGAAAGGACACACCTCAAACCCCGGACATCCAGTCCGTCATGTTGCATCTTGCCAGGCTCATCGAAACATGGTTCGGCCCCGAGACAGCGCTCAAGCGGTTTAAACTCGCCCTGCCGTGGCTGGCCTCCAACCTCAAATTCGGCCATCATCTCTGCAAGGAAGTGAACCGGGCGCAGAGTTTGGATCTGGCCCGCGAGGCCCTCAGGGCGGCTTTCGACGCCGGCATGAGCTGAGACCCACACCTGACAACTTGACAAGCTCGATTCTAGATAGTAATGATTACTAGTATGAAAAGCGGTTCTCCATTCATGACACTACGAATGACACGGCAAAGACTGCTCATTCTGCATGAACTCATGAAATTGAAAACGCATCCCACGGCCTATGAGCTGCATGCGATCGTCAAGCGGTCCATGCCGCAGATCAGCCTGGGAACGGTCTATCGTAACCTGGAACAGCTCTCAACCAGCGGCCGCATCCAACGGCTGGCCTTTGGGAGCGGCAAACGTCGCTATGACGGCAATACCGATGCCCACCCCCACCTGTGCTGCCTGGAATGCGGCCGCGTGGACGATCTGCCTGACGAGCATGAGATCGAGCACGCGCTGGATGCCATGCTGGGCGAGGTGTGCGGCTATTGCGTCACGGGTATGAGCATCGAGATATACGGCATATGCCCAACCTGCAAGGCGCATGAAATCCAAAAGACAAAAACCAAGATGATAAGGAGGTAACTGTGGGAAAACTCAAAGGCACTCGCACGGAAAAGAACCTTATGGCCTCATTCGCCGGAGAATCTCAGGCCAGAATGCGCTACACCTACTTCGCCAGCCAGGCGCGTAAGGACGGCTACGTCCAGATCGCCGACATTTTCGCGGAGACCGCCGACCAGGAGAAGGAACACGCCAAGCGCTTCTTTAAGTTCCTGGAAGGCGGCGAGGTCGAGATAACGGCCGGCTTCCCGGCCGGCGTGATCGGGACCACCCTGGAGAACCTCAAGGCCGCCGCGGCCGGCGAGCACCACGAATGGAGCAACATGTATCCGGGCTTTGCCAAGACAGCGCGCGAGGAAGGTTTTGAGGCAATCGCCAAGGTCTGGGAGGCCGTCAGCGTAGCCGAAAAACAGCACGACAAACGCTATAGCGATCTGGCCGCCAACATCGAGGCAGGCAGGGTCTTCAAGCGGGGCGGCAAGGCAGTCTGGCGCTGCCGCAACTGCGGCTACCTGTACGAAGGTCCGGAAGCGCCTGCGGCCTGCGCGGCCTGCGCCCATCCCCAGGCCTATTTCGAACTCCTGGGCGAAAACTGGTAGGACGGTTTAGCCTTGGTCACGGCCGCACGGCCGTGCCCATTACCACGCGGCCGGAGCCCTTTTAGATTACCGGGCAAAAGGGGCTCCGGCCTTTTCATCACCATCCGACACGCTGGAATGCTCCTTGCAAAATACATGGGCACGATGAACGCTACCCTGCCCGCAAAAATAGTATCGGCCATGTTTTCTTTATGCCCGTGAAAGATCGCGGATAGGGCGTTCAAGGGAAAAGAATTGCCTTTATGGGCAAAACAATTCCTCGTTATGGGGAGGCATCCATGAATATCCGGCTGATGTGTTTGAAAAATCCCAGAGCCCTGGGGATCGTTGATGGAACAGGCCATGTCCATATCGAAAGGCTGGAGGAGCATGTGCGAGGCTGCGCGGACTGTAAACCTTTTTTCAAGCCCGCCATCCTGGATCTCCTGCGCAAGCTGATACGACAGCCGCGACTGGTGCGCCCATCAGCCGGAGCCCGGGCAATCTAAGGTAATAAAATTGTTTCGCGGTCCTATTTCTGTGCGGCGATGAGCCTGTCCAGGTCCTTATCCAGAGATCGGCACATCCAGCAGAGCATGGTACCGTCCCTGCCGACAAGCACCCTGGTCGGCACGCCGATGATCCCATAGGTCCTGGCAACAGCGCCCTCGGGGTCCACCAGCACGGTATAGGGAATCTTGTATTCCCTTACAAAACCAAATACCTTGCGGGTGCTCTCATTGACATAGACGGCCACGATATCGAGTTTCCCCTTATAGGTCTTATGGAACTGCTTGAGCTCGGCGATCTCCTTCTTGCAGTACGGACACCAGGTCGTGGTGAAGACCAGCAGCACATTGCGGCCCTGATAGGCCTTGAAGTTCACCGTCCGGCCGTAGAGGTCTTTCAACGTGAAGTCCGGAGCCTGCTCTTTTGCCGCTGCCTTGTATATTCCCGGCATCGTTTCGGCACCGTATCCGCACGGCGACAAATACAGCAACAATCCGAAGAATACCCCCGTGATAATTCCCATTCTACGCATGCGCGTGCTCCTTTTCATACCGAGAATCGGCCCGCGGTGAAGAGAAAATATTCACCCATCGCGATAAAGACGGCGCCGAAGGCCTTCTGGACCCAGACCATCCAAGGCCCGGCCTTGGGCAGATTTTTCAATAATCCGGTAAAGGCGCCCAGCACAATCAGCATGGTGCCCATCCCTAAGGCGAAGACAAAGAGCAGGCTCACGCCTAAGGCAATGTTCTGCTTGGTGGCCACATAACCCAAGATAACGCCCAAGACGGGAGCCGTACAAGGCCCCAGGATCAGCCCCGACACCATGCCCATCAGAAAGCCGCCCACATACCCGCCCCCTTTGGCGGAAGGCTGGAGCCGGTTCAGGTATGGCAGGGTCGGGATATCGAACACGCCCAGCATGGAAAGCCCGAGCACGATGCAGATATTGGCGATAACGAACGCGGTCCAAGGACTCGACTGGATCGCGCCGAAGAAACTGCCGGTCAAGGCGGCCAGCCCCCCCAGCACGGTATAGGTGGCGGCCGTACCGAGCACATAGACCAGCGACAAGGTAAAACCATGCCCACGCGAGCTACCCTTCCCGCCGATATAGGCCACGGTGATGGGGATGACGGGGTAGATGCAGGGGGTGAAGCTCACCATGAGCCCGCCGACATATACCGCCACGTAGGCCAGCAGGGGCGCATGGTACACATAGGTTTCGATATTGCCCAGTAGGGTTTCCAGCATGCCAGTTTCTTACGTTTCCTCTCCAGGATCTTATGAAGCCACCTTGTCCGTTAGCCGGACCGCTTCCCTTAAAGCCTCCGCCATGAACTTCGTATCGGAGATCTCAACCTTTCCGATAGAATCCTATGTACCACAGCCCTCATTCCTTCTCAACTCTGAGGCGCGCCCTTGTTACTTTCACTTGAATTTTTTTAACCTTTATGATTTTATACCTGATTCCCGGGCTTGCATAAGGCCAGAAATCATGGGATGAAAGGGGAAGAGACGCGATATGCACTACGATATGCCGCTGTATCGACCGCCCTCGGAGGCGGATGCGCTTATCTTCCAGGTTACGCTCGGGTGCTCCTGGAACCGGTGTTTGTTCTGCGGGATGTACAAGGGCAAACGTTACCAGGTCAGACCTTGGGACGCGATCGAAAAAGACATCCTCGAGATGTCCAGCGCCCAGCCGTTCACCAAGCGCATATTCCTGGCCGACGGGGACGCCCTGGGGGTCGATAGCGATCACCTGATCAAGGTCATGACCCTCATCAATGAGCGCTTCAGGCACCTGGAGCGCATCAGCATCTATGCCGGACCGACCAACCTGAGGGACAAGACCCTGGAGCAGCTTAAGGCCTTGAAGGACCTCAAGCTCGATATCCTCTACCTGGGCATTGAGTCCGGCAACGACGAGATCCTAAAACGCATTCACAAGGGCGCCACCAGCCAGGAGATCATTGACGGCGGCCGCAAGGCCATTGCAGCGGGCTTACGGCTTTCCACCATCATCCTCTTGGGCTTAGGCGGGGTGGATGGAAGCCTCACGCATGCCAAGGATTCGGCCAAGGTAGTGAGTGCCATTGATCCTCACTTTCTGGCCTGCCTGACGCTCATGCTCGGGCCCTATGCCGAGGTCTATGAGCAGAAGATCATGGGCGGCGGCTTCAAGCTGCCGGACAAACGTCAGACCCTGCAGGAGCTGCGCTGGTTCGTCGAGGACCTCACGCTGACCGATTGCCGTTTCGGCACGGAACACGCCTCCAATTATCTGCCTATCGGCGGGCAGCTGGGGGCCGACAAGGAGCGCATCTTAGGCCTGATCGATCGGGCGCTCAAGGATGACCGGCTCTTACGGCCCGAATGGGCGCGCGGCCTCTGATTGACAATGACCATCTGCGTGTTATAACGCTTCCAAGGAGGGTTCCGTTTGATTACAGGCATACGCGGCATGAACGATATCCTACCGCCGGATATCCCCCAATGGCGTTTTGTCGAAGAGACGGCGCGGCGTATCTTCGGTCTATACGGTTATTCCGAGCTGCGTTCACCCGTGCTCGAAAAGACCGAGCTCTTCCTGCGCGGCATGGGTGAGGACACCGACGTGGTGGAGAAGCAGATGTATACCTTCGCCGATAAATCCGGCGACTCGGTGAGCTTGAGACCCGAGGCCACGGCCTCGGTCTTAAGGGCCGTGATCGAGCACGGACTCTTGGGCCAGGAACCAATCCAAAAGCTCTTTTCCATCGGGCCCATGTTCCGCTATGAACGGCCGCAGAAAGGACGTTACCGCCAGTTTCACCAGATCAACTGCGAGCGTCTGGGCGAATCCGGGCCGCTCATCGACGCCGAGACCCTCTGCCTGGCCTACGATATCGCCGGCGCCTTAGGGCTATCCGGGATTGAGCTCGAGGTCAACTCCCTGGGCTGCCCGGTCTGTCGCCCGGCCTATCAGCAGGCCTTGCGCGCCTTCATGCTCTCCCGCAGAGCAGATCTGTGCGATAACTGCCGGCGCCGCATGGAGACGAACCCCTTGCGGGTCCTGGATTGTAAGGCCGAAAGCTGCAAGGTCGCCGTAATCGATGCCCCCGCGATCGAAGACTATCTGTGCCCGGATTGCCGCTCCCACTATCAAGCCGTACTGACGGCCCTTGCCTCGCTCGAAGTGCCGTTTACCAAGAACACCCGGCTGGTGCGGGGGCTCGACTATTATACCAGGACCACCTTCGAGATCTCGGCCGCTGGTCTGGGTTCACAGAATGCCATCGCCGGCGGCGGCCGCTACGACGGGCTCATCGCCGACCTGGGCGGTCCTGCTGCGCCCGGCATCGGATTCGCCTTCGGCCTGGAGCGCTTGATCATGCTCCTTGAGCCCATCCCGACCCAAACCCAGGGCTGTTTCGTGGTGGCTTTGGGCGAGGACGCCAAGGAACAGGCCTTGTGTCTCCTCACCGCCTTGCGCCGCGCCGGGATCCGGTCCGAGGCCGCCTTGGACAAATCATTCAAGGTGCAAATGCGTCATGCCGGAAAATCAGGGTACCCCTTGTGCGCCATCTTGGGGGGGGATGAAATCGCCTCCCGGACGGTCACCCTCAAGGATCTTGGAAGTGGCGAACAGTCAAGTGTGGCCAGGGACGTCTTCGTGAACGCGGTCAAGCAAGCTCTCGACCTATGAAGGAGAAGCACGTGAATACGGGAATGGAAGGTTTTGTCAGGACACATTATTGCGGCGAGGTCAAAAAGGATGATTGCGGAAAGAAGATCACCCTCTTGGGCTGGGTGCAGAGGCGGCGCGACCTGGGCGGACTCATCTTCGTGGATCTCAGGGATCGCAGCGGCATCTGTCAGGTGGTCTTCAATCCCGAAACCTACCCAAAAGCACATGCCGTGGGGCATAACCTGAAAAGCGAATACTGCGTGGCCGTTGAAGGCGAGCTTTCCGAACGGCCGAAAGAGATGCAGAACAGCGCCATGCCGACGGGCGAGGTCGAGCTGATCGCCGAGCGGATCACGATCCTCAATGAGGCCAAGACGCCGCCCTTTGTGGTGGAGGACGGCCAGGAGGTAAGTGAGGCCTTGCGCCTCAAATACCGCTACCTCGACCTCAGGCGACCGAGCCTTCAGGCCAATCTGATGCTGCGCCACAAGGCCGCTATGGCGGCGCGGACCTATCTGGATACCGCCGGATTCATCGAGGTTGAAACCCCGGTCTTGACCAAGAGCACGCCGGAAGGCGCGCGGGACTACCTGGTGCCGAGCCGGGTGTATCCGGGACGCTTTTATGCCCTGCCTCAATCGCCGCAGCTCTTTAAACAGCTCCTCATGATCTCCGGTTATGACCGTTACTACCAGATCGTGAAGTGCTTCCGGGACGAAGACCTGCGCGCCGACCGCCAGCCGGAGTTTACCCAGATCGACATGGAAACGTCCTTCATGAGCATGGATGCGATCCTTACGACCATGGAAGGACTCATCGCGGCCATCTTCGAGAAGACCATCGGCGTGGTGTTGCCCATACCGCTGGCACGCATGCGTTATGACGAGGCCATGGCCTCCTACGGCGTGGACCGTCCCGATACGCGTTTCGACCTCAAGCTCCACGATGTCTCGCCGCACTTTCAGGGCACGGACTTCAAGGTCATCGCCTCGATCCTGGAAGCGGGCGGCATCGTCAAGGCGTTGGCCATTGAGGACGCCGCCGATCTTTCGCGCAAGGACATCGATGCCCTGGGCGCCTATGCCGCCGATTTCGGGGCCAAGGGCATCCTGTGGGCGCGCCTGAACGAGGATGGCTGGCAATCGAGCCTGGCCAAGCATTTGAGCCCGGAGCAGCGCGCGGCCATCGAACAGAGTCTGGGTATGTCCAAGGGCGACGTGGCCATCTTCATCGCGGACAAGCCCGCGGTGGTCAATGCCAGCTTAGGCGCGCTCAGACTGCATATCGCCCAGCGGCGCGGTCTCATCCCCGAGCATGCCTTCAGCGCCCTGTGGGTCACGGACTTCCCCTTGCTGGAATGGAGCGCCGAGGATGGGCGCCTGGTCTCGGTGCATCACCCCTTTACCGCGCCTTTTGAAGAGGATCTCGCCCTGCTGGCCAGCGCGCCGCAGAAGGTCCGGGCTCAGGCCTACGACATGGTGATCAACGGCAGCGAAGTGGGCGGCGGCAGCGTGCGCATTCACCGCCGCGAGGTCCAGCAGCAGGTCTTCAAGAGCATCGGCTTGAGCGATGAGGAGGCGCGCGTCAAGTTCGGATTCCTGCTGGACGCCCTCGAATACGGCGCACCGCCGCACGGCGGCATCGCCTTCGGTTTAGATCGGCTGGTGATGCTCCTGACCGGGGCGTCATCGCTCAGGGACGTCATCGCCTTCCCCAAGACCGCCAAGGCCTATTGCACCATGACCGACGCGCCCTCTGATGTCGACGAAAGACAGCTTGAAGCCCTTGGATTAAAGGTGTTAAAGTAAGGTTTATGAAACAACTGTGCGCCATAATCGCCGTTTTGATTGTGCTCGCGGGGTGCGCCTCGAGCAAGTCCGCCACGAAGGCGGAGACGCCCGCGTCGCCGAAGGCGCCCCAAAGCCTTGAGGACCTCAAGCTCAAAGCCGGCCTGGAAAGCCTTAAGGCCGGCATCGAGGCGCGCGACCTGGGAAAAGAAGAGGAGGCCCTGGCGGCCTTCCGCCTGGCCCGCAAATATCTGGATGATATCGACGCGCCGTCCCGGGACATCCTGAGCGATGGAGCCGAGGACCTCAGGCGCATCATCTCCATAGCAGGTTTTGTATACGCGCCCAAAGAGTCCATGGAACTGCTGGTCGTTTACCTTGAAATGCAGAACGCCTATGCCATCCACGATACCGAGACTCTGAAAAAATTGAAAACGCTCTTTGACGAGCGCTCCGACCGCGCCAAGGACGCCACCGCCATGGCCAAGCAGAAAAGGCTCGAGATGCTGGGCCAGGAAGTGGCGGCCAAGAAGGAGGAGATTAAGCGCCAGGTCGAGCCCGAACCGACCCCGACCTACCCGAGCGTTTATATCGTCAAGCGCGGGGATACCCTGCCGGGTATTGCGGCCAAACACGATATCTACAACGACTCGTTCCTGTGGCCGCTGATCTACAAGGCCAACCGGGATCAGATCAAGGATCCCAAGAGCCTCTACACCGGACAGGACTTGAAGATCCCGCGCGACGTATCCATGGAAGACATCATACAGGCCAGGCGCGAAGCCGGAGCCCCCGAACCGGACAAGATACCCAAGGACGCGCTGCTGCCAAGGAGGACCAAATAATCATGGCACGATGGGACGATAAGAAAAAGATCTTCTACTACACCGGCGCCAAAAACTATGAAACCGGGATCCATGACCGCGATGAGGGCAACTACTACCGCGCTATCTTCAATTACGACGAGGTCCCCAAGATCGATTTCGATATGCGCATCATCCCGATTGCGCCGTCCGAAAACATCTGGATAACGGACACCACCTTCCGGGACGGCCAGCAGTCCATGACGCCGTTTTCGGTCAAACAGATCGAGACCATTTACGACTACCTGCACCGCATCGGTGGGAAGCGCGGCCTGATCAGGGCCAGCGAATTTTTCCTCTATACCAAGAAGGACAAGGCCGCGGTCGAGGCCTGTTTGGGCAAGGGCTACGAATTCCCGCGCGTTACGTCATGGATACGGGCGCACAAGGACGACCTGAAGCTCGTCAAGGAGATGGGCTTAAACGAAACCGGGATCCTGACCTCGGTCTCGGATTACCATATCTTCCTCAAGATGAACCTGAACCGGCGCAAGGCCCTGGACGAATACCTCGGCATCGTCAAGGATGCCCTGGCGGCCGGCATCGTCCCGCGTTGCCATTTCGAGGACGTGACCCGCGCCGACATCTACGGCTTCTGCGTGCCGTTCGCCCGCGAACTGATGCGCCTGCGGGAGGAATCCGGCATCGACGTCAAAATACGTTTGTGCGACACCCTGGGCTATGCCGTCAACTTCCCGGGCGCGGCCCTGCCGAGAGCTGTGGACAAGCTCGTGCGGGCCTTCATCGATGACGCCGGCGTGCCGGGCGAGCTCCTGGAATGGCACGGCCACAACGATTTTCACAAGGGACTGGTCAACGCCACCTCGGCCTGGATGTACGGCTGCTGCGGCGTCAACTGCGCCATCCTGGGCTTTGGCGAGCGCACCGGCAACACCCCTTTGGAGGCCATGGTCTTTGAATATCTCCAGTTGCGCGGCCACGATGACACCCTGGACACGCGCGCCATCACCGAGCTGGCCAACTACGTCAATTCCGAGATGAACTACACCATCCCGCCCAATTACCCCTTTGTGGGCGATAATTTCAACGTGACCCGCGCCGGGATCCATGCCGACGGCCTGGTCAAGAACGAGGAAATTTACAATGTCTTCGACACCACCAAGATCCTGAACCGGCCCATCGCCATCGCCATCACCGACAAATCGGGCAAGGCCGGTGTGTCGCACTGGATCAACAACCACTACAAACTCACCGGCAGCGACACCATCGACAAGAAACACCCCGGCATCACGCGCATGTACCAGCACATGGTCAAGGAGTACGAGGACGGCCGCATGACCACCATGAGCGACGAGGAGCTCGAAAAGCTGGCCAAACGCTTCATCCCGCAGATCTTCCTGTCCGGCTTCGACCTCATCAAGGTCGAGGCGCGCGAATATGCCGGCCAGCTGATCGAAAAGCTTCTCTCGCACCCCGACATGCAATCCATGGATCCGGCCAAACAGGAGAGTGTACTGACCGAGTTCATCGAGGAGTACTCCTTCATCCAGTTCGCCTATGTCACGGACATGAACGGTATCAAGGTCACCAAAAACATCACCCAGCCTGAATATCGCGGCCATTTTCAGCACAAGATGAAGGAGAATGAGGACTGCTCCGACCGCGATTGGTTCCGCAGGACCATGGAGGACGGCAAGCTGCATGTCAGCGGCATCATCGCCTCGCGCATCACCGGCGCCTTGATCATCACGGTCTCGGCCCCTATCGTGGACGCCGACGATGATATGATCGGCGTGCTGGGCCTGGATATCCGCTTCGAGGATGTGGTCAAGGTCATCCAGGATGTGTACGAATCGCGGGGCATGAGCATGAGCGCCAAGGACCTGCACAAATACCAGTCCCTCTTGTGGGAAGAGCTGCATAAACAAGTCTGAAAGGAAAGCAATGGGAACCAAGATTCGCTTTGAAAACGGCAAGCTGATTGTACCCGACGATCCGATCATCCCCTATATCGAAGGCGACGGCGTGGGGCCGGATATCTGGAAGAGCGCTGCGGCGGTCATGGATGCCGCCGTGGCCAAGGCCTATGGCGGCAGGCGCGCCATCGCCTGGCTGGAGGTCTATGCCGGTGAAAAGGCCCACCAGAAGTGCGGCTCGTATCTGCCCGAGGAGACCCTGGCGGCCCTGCGCGAGTACATCGTGGGCATCAAGGGCCCGCTGACCACGCCCGTGGGCGGCGGCATCCGCAGCTTAAACGTCACCTTGCGCCAGGTGCTGGACCTCTTTGCCTGCATCCGGCCGGTCAAGTACTACGCGGGCACCCCGGCTCCGGTCAAGCGCCCCGAGTTGGTGGACATCACCGTGTTCCGCGAGAACACCGAGGATGTCTACGCCGGCATCGAATGGCCGCAAGGATCGGCTCAGGCCGACAAGCTCATCGGCTTCCTGACCAAGGAACTGGGCGCGGACATCCGTCCGGACTCCGGCATCGGCATCAAGCCCATCAGCATCACCGGCACCAAGCGCCTGGTGCGCATGGCCATGCAGTACGCCATCCACGCGGGCAAAAAAACCGTGACCCTGGTGCACAAGGGCAATATCATGAAATACACCGAAGGCGCGTTCCGTGACTGGGGCTACCAGCTTATCAAGGACGAGTTCGCGGACGTGGCCGTCACCGAGGATGAGCTCTCCAAGACCTATGGCGGCAAGCTGCCCGCGGGCAAGATCCTGGTCAACGACCGCATCGCGGACTCCATGTTCCAGCAGGTGCTGCTGCGCCCCTCCGAGTACAGCGTGCTGGCCGTGCCCAACCTGATCGGCGACTTCATCTCCGATGCCCTGGCCGCCCAGGTGGGCGGACTCGGCATGGCGCCCGGCGCCAATATCGGCATCCCCTTCGCGGTCTTCGAGGCCACGCACGGCACGGCCCCCAAGTACGCCGGCCAGGACAAGATCAACCCCGGCTCCTTAATCCTTTCGGGCGCCATGCTCTTGGACCACATCGGCTGGACCGAGGCCGCCGCCCTGATCCGCAAAGGCATCGCGCAAGCCATCAGCGACAAGCAGGTCACCTATGACCTGGAGCGCCAGATGCAAGGCGCGACCCTCATGTCGTGCTCGGGCTTCGGCCAGGCGATCATTAACCGTATGTAGCCCAAACCGTCCACTTGCGCCTGCAAGGGGACGGTTGATTTCCATAATCATCTATATCAAAGCCGAACATACCTAGCCGCCTTTAGCAGTCAAGATCTCTTGACTTGTCAGACACGCCAAAAATGATATGATTGCTAAAGATGCATACACTCGACCATATTCGCACGGCATTCAACAGCACTAGCAATAGGGCCGATCGATCCCGGATTGGTCAGTTCTTAACCCCTGTTTCAATAGCTGAATTCATGGCGTCTCTGTTTGGATCTAGTTCTCGACACGTGCGAATTTTAGACCCAGGTGCCGGGACTGGAGTTCTTTTTGCAGCTTGCGTGGAAACCCTGATTGCAAGTGCAGACCCTCCCCGATCAATCGAGGTCGTTGCCTACGAAACGGACAGCGAAATCCTACCCTATCTTGAAGATACCATAAGAAAATGTCAGACGGTTTGTGAATCTAAGGGCATCGAATTTCATGGAAGAATAAGATTCGAAGATTTTGTCTCCGCGGCCCTGGCCGAATTGAATGGATCTCTATTTCTCGAACCAAGCCCAAAATTCACCCATGTTATTCTCAACCCGCCATACAAAAAACTCAACATCCAGACTCCTATGAGCAGAAAACTCTACTTATCAGGTATCGAAGTGGCGAACCTATATGCCGTCTTTGTCTGGCTGTCGATGCTTTTGCTGGTGCAGAACGGCCAGATGGTCGCAATAACCCCGCGTAGCTTTTGCAATGGACCATATTTCAAAAAATTTCGCACTGCCTTCTTGCAGATGATGAACCTAAAACGAATTCACATCTTCGAATCGCGCAGAAAGGCGTTCGGCGACGACAACGTACTACAAGAGAACATCATCTATCATGCGGTGCGGGGGCTGGAAAAACCGGAAGATGTCTCAATCTCGGTCTCCGAGGGACTTGATTTCGAAAGGATAGGCCCCTTGACGGTCCCCTATGGTCGAGTTGTCATTCCCGGTGATCGGGATATGTTTATTCGTCTTGATGTCAATAAGTATGATGGCGCTTTGTTGGAGCAAGTTAAGTACTTTAGTTCATCTCTCAGCAAGCTGGGATTGAGCGTATCCACTGGGCGCGTTGTCGATTTCAGGGCACGAAAGCATCTCAGGCGGTCTCCTGAACAAGGGGATGCTCCTTTGATCTATCCCTGTCATTTTGCCAATGGGTTCATAATCTGGCCCTTAGAATCAGGTAAAAAACCGAATGCCATTGCCTCAAACGAAGAGACTGCCAGCCTTCTTGTTGAAGCCGGATTTTATGTTCTTACAAAGAGGTTCTCGTCTAAGGAACAGCAAAGACGAATTATGGCCGCGGTATATGACCCTGAACGAACCAATGCGTCCTATGTCGGTTTCGAGAACCACTTGAATTACTATCACCGAGACGGGAGAGGGTTGCCAGTCGATTTGGCAAAAGGGCTTGCCTTGTACCTCAACTCGACTCTCGTCGACCAGTATTTCCGCCTTTTCAGCGGACACACCCAAGTTAATGCAAACGACCTCCGGAAAATGCCATATCCCACCCGCGAGCAGCTCTTGCGATTCGGTGCGTCTTTCAAAGAGACCATGCCTGACCAGGAAACAATCGATTCAGAAATAGAAAAGGAGTGTTCAACCCTTGATGAATAAGACCAATGGGAACAAAGCGAAGAAAAAGATCAAAGAAGCCCTCGCAATCTTGGAAGATCTCGGTCTTCCAACACAGCAACAAAACGAGCGTTCCGCTTTGACGCTGCTGTCCCTATTGGATCTTAAACCTGCAAACAACTGGGAAGACGCATCTGATCCACTCATGGGCATAACTCCCATGATGGAATTTTTTCAGGAGCACTATGGAAAAAGGTATGCGCCCAATACCCGCGAAACGGTACGTCGTCAAACGGTTCATCAGTTTCTACAGGCAGCCGTAATTATCGCGAATCCAGACAAACCTTCTAGGCCGACCAATAGCCCCAAGGCTGTCTATCAGATCGAGCCCTCAGTCCTCAAGTTGGTTCGAAGTTTTGGAAGGCCGGGATGGAAGCGCGAATTGCTTCGGTACCTTCAAACTGTTAACACATTGAAAAAGTTGTATGCGCGTGAAAGGAAAATGCGACGTTTGCCTGTCAAACTTGCAACTGGTCAAGAACTAAGGCTTTCTCCCGGCGGTCAGAATGTTTTGGTGAAGAAGATCATGGATGAGTTCTGCCCATTGTTCACCCCGGGAAGCAACGTCATCTACGTTGGGGACACCGAAAAGAAATGGGCCTATTTCGATTCAGATGCTTTGTCTCGGCTGGGTGTCGAAATAGAGGAACATGGGAAAATGCCGGATGTTGTCGTATATTTCGCGGAAAAAAACTGGCTGGTTCTTATTGAGGCAGTTACAAGCCACGGTCCTGTGAACCCTAAACGCAGACAGGAATTGAAGACATTGTTTTCCGGATCAAACGCCGGCCTGGTTTTTGTAACATCTTTCCTTGGTCGGAAGGCTATGGTGAAGTACTTGAATGACATCTCCTGGGAAACCGAGGTATGGATCGCCGAGTCCCCGACACACCTGATCCACTTTAACGGTGAACGTTTCCTCGGACCATATGAGGACTGAAATCTTTTGGGGCCGTCATAAAAAAGGGCATTCCGCATATACATCCCGGTGAAATCCTGCTGGAGGATTTCTTAAAACCTATGGGCATTTCCCAGTATCGGCTGGCCAAGTCCATCGGCGTACCGCAGCGTCGCATTGGCGAGATCGTGGCGGGCAAACGCTCGATTACGGCCAACACGGCCCTGCGGCTGGCAAGGTTTTTCGGCACGGATGCGCAAAGCTGGATTACATGCAAACGCATTACGACCTTGACGTTGCCGAAGAACGTCTGGCCGAGCATCTAGATAAAACCATCGTAGCGCACCATGCAGCATAACCGGCAGGTGGCCCAGGTAAAGGAACGGGATAAAGAAAATCATGGGTGGCACTGGCCAAGCGAAGCTTGCCAGTGAGATAGATGCTCTGGTTGTTCAATTCTGAATGGTTTGGATCCGCTGTGGGTGCGATCAATGGGGCATAACAAAGACGTTGGCAAACTGGTCAAACAGCCGAGGCATATTCTCCTCCACGGCCAAGGCTATAGTCTTGGCCCCTGGCATTCGGCATGGATATGTTTATAATTGTTGCCGAGAACATCTATCGTTAGGGAGGTACTGCATGAAGCTCTTGCTGAAGATCCTTGGTTGGTCCCTGTTGGTGCTCGTTGCGGCGGCGGGCGTGTTTATCGCGGCAAACCGCGTGCCGGACCGTACGGTGGATGAGCTGAAAGCTCGCTGGGCTCCGGCGCCGTCCCAGTTCATCGAAATCGCGGGCATGCAGGTGCACCTGCGCGACGAGGGGCCAAAGGACGATCCGATGCCGATCGTGCTGCTGCATGG
>JBDKSM010000036.1:0-3842 GCA_039680665.1 Syntrophaceae bacterium
CATAACATCTCGCACCGCGATATCACGCCCTCGAATATCCTTCTGAACTGGCAGGAGGACATCCTCAAGATTACGGATTTCGGCATCGGTGCCGTTTTCACTCGACTGAACGAGGAAATCCACAACCCCACCGTCATGGAGGGAACACTCGCCTACATCTCCCCGGAGCAGACCGGGAGAATGAACTGCAGTGTGGATTACCGTACCGATCTCTATTCTCTGGGGGTCACGTTCTACGAAATGCTCACGGGATTGGTACCCTTCCAGTCCCAAGATACCATGGAGATCATCCACGCACATATTGCCAAGGTGCCAGTGGCTCCGCAGAAAATCAACCCCGATATCCCCGCCGTGGTGTCGGATATCGTCATGAAACTTCTTGCCAAATCGGCCGATGACCGTTACCAGAACAGTTTCGGGCTGGCGTACGATTTACGGGAATGCCTGGCCGAGCTGCGCCGTACAGGTCGGATCGAGTCCTTTGACATCGCACAGCACGACATTTCTCAGCGCTTTAACCCTCCGCGGATGCTGGTGGGGCGCGAGGCGGAACTCAAGGTCCTTTTTGAGGCCTTCAAGCAAGCCGGTTCCGGAGACCCCGTCTTCATGATGGTGGCCGGCGGACCCGGAATCGGCAAATCATCATTAGTCAACGAAATCCATAAGCCGATCGTGGAAAAGCGAGGGTATTTCATTGCCGGAAAGTATGACCAGTTCCGCCGCGCAGTTCCTTACAGCGCCATCATACAGGCCTTTCAATCTCTGATCAGACAACTCTTGGCTGAAAGCCAAAATCGCATTCAAGATTGGAAGGAAAAAATACAGATGGCCCTGGGACCAAATGGCCGGGTAATCACGGATATCATTCCGGAGATGGAACTGATTATCGGCAAACAGCCCGATATACCGGAACTGGCTTCAGAGGAAGCCCAGAACCGCTTTGCTCTGGTCCTCAAAAACTTCGTGCGCGTCTTTGCCGACGAGACACACCCGTTGGTCATATTTTTGGACGACCTGCAATGGGCCGATAATGCGAGCCTCAACCTTATCCAGTCGCTGGTCCTGGATCGCGGCTTACATTATTTCTTTCTCATCGGTGCCTATCGGGACAACGAGGCGGCGGCTCACCATCCCCTCATGCTCGCTCTCGATGCGATACGCCTGGCCGGCAGGAACATCACTACGATAACCCTGGGGGCCCTGGACGCCGAAGAAGTCAATCAAATCATCGCGGCCTGCCTGTGCAGTACTAAGGAGGTGTCACGTCCTCTGGCGGAAATCGTGCATGCCAAGACCAAGGGTAACCCCTTCTTTGTCAACCTATTCCTGAAAACATTGTACGCGGACCAGCATATCAACCTCGATCCTGCGCGAGGCTGGACCTGGAATATTGAGACGATTCGGGAATTGCAGATTACCGAGAATGTCGTCGAGATTCTGGCGGCCAGGCTGCGCGAGCTTGCCGCCGAGCCGTTAGAGCTCATTAAAATATGCGCCTGCATGGGAAATCGCCTCGATATCGAAACCCTTGCCCTGGTTACTGCAAAGCCCATGGAGAAAATCCTCTCCGCCATGGACATCCTCTTGCAGGAGGGGTTCATCATACGCGTGGGCGATCTGTACCGTTTCCATCATGACCGTATCCAGGAGGCCGCATATTCCCTGCTGGCATCGGAGGAACGGGTACGTACCCACTATCAGATCGGCATATTGGTCCTCAATCGCTCGACTCCGGAAAAGGTCTCCAAACGGATTTTCTACATCGCCGACCAATTGAACCACGGCCGCGGTTTGATCACCGATGCCTCCGAGCGCAACCACCTGGCGCAACTCAACCTCAGGGCCGGCATAAAAGCTAAGGATTCAACGGCCTACGGGGCGGCGGTCTCGTATCTCCAAGCAGGCATCGATCTCCTGCCGGAAAGGCCCTGGCAAACGCTCTATGACCTGACCTACGCACTGCATATGGAACAAATGATGTGTCAGTATCTGGCACGCAACCCGGATGAGTCGGAGCGGCTCTTTCAAGTGATCCTCACCAAAGCCGCGAGCAAGACCGACCAGGCCAAGGCCTACAATGCCATGGTGATTCTGTATACCAATATGCGTACGGCCAAGGACGCCGCCATACTCGGTATCAAAGGACTCAATCTCTTGGGGATCCGCGTATCCATTGATACAGGGGAGATGGCGGTGCTGAGAGAGTTGATCGAGGTCAAATTCAGGCTTCGGGATATCCCCCTTGAAAACATCCTGGATCTGCCGCGCATGCAGGACGAGGATAAGATCAACTGCATGGATCTCTTAATCAATACCGGCACCCCGGCCTATTTCGTCAACCCAAACCTGTATGCCGTCTTGGTGCTCAAGGGGGTCATTCTCTGTCTGAAACATGGCAATCATCCCGGGGCGGCGGTGGCGTTTATTGCCTTGGGCACCATCATTCAAACGGCCTTTGGTGATTATGCGCTCGGGTACCGCATTGGCGAGATGGCCTTGAAGCTCAACGATCGGCTGGGCAATAAGAGCCTGGCCGGTATGGTCTACCATGTCTTTGCCTTTTTTATTCAGCACTGGAAAAAACATGCCCGCAATAACCTCGGCGTTTATCGCCAGGTATACCAGCTCAGCCTGGAGTCCGGCAATTTCGTTTACATGGGCTACAGTGTGAGCGCCGCCCAGGACTGCCGTCTGTTGGTGGGCGATAATCTGGAAGATATCCTTTTCGAAAGTGAAAAATATATGGATCTCATGCAGCGTGTGAAGGATCCTTTTATCGCTGCGCGTTATCAGGAAAACATCCAACTGGCCAAGGCCTTACAGGGGCTTACCGCAGACCGCTGCAGCCTGACCGGACCAGAATTCGATGAAGAGGAACATGTAAAAAGGCTGCGCCGGGAAAACAATACCTACGGCCTCTGCTTTACCTTGCTCTACAAGGTCAAACTGTTCTATTTCTTCGGACAATACGAGGAAGCGTACCGCAAGGCCGCCGAACTGGATAAATACATCAAGGCCCACATCTGTACCATGCTCGTCGCGGAACATTATTTTTACTATTCCATGTGCATGGCGGCCCTTTTGAGGCTGAAGTCCGGACCGGATCATCTCGTATACAAGGCCCTTATCCTGCGTAACCAACACCGCATGCGCGCATGGGCTCGGCTCTCTCCCGACAACTTCCGCCATAAATATAATCTTGTGGCGGCGGAGATGATGGTCGCCAAGGGTCGTTACCACGAGGCCCAGACTTTGTATCATGCCGCCATCCAAGGGGCCATGCAGAACCAGTACCTGCATGAAGAGGCGCTGGCCTGTGAACGCTTGGGGGCCCTACATCATGAAAACGCCGCCACCGATGAGGCGAAGGTTCTGCTGCAGCGGGCCTACCAATGCTATCGTGCCTGGGGGGCCAAAGCCAAGGAAAATGAGATTCTGGAGCGGTACCCGGACCTTATCCGTCGCGAGACCGGAAACCATCCTTCCGATACCAGGGGAGATATAACATCGACCGATTCAGGCTCGCGCCTGCTCGATCTAGCGACGGTAATGCAGGTCTCGCAAGTGATCTCGAGCGAAATCATGCTGGACAGACTGCTGCAGAAAATCATGCACATGTCCGTTACCAACGCCGGGGCTCAGCGCGGGTACCTGATCCTGGAATCGGACGGCAGTTTGACGGTTGAGGCCAGCGAGGATGTTGAGACCGGTGAGAATAGAGTCCTGCAATCCGTACCCTTAGGGCAGTGTGATGGCCTTTCTCAGGCGATAGTTACCTATGTGTCACGCAGCTTGAAGCCTCTTATCCTCGATAACGCCATGGTCGAAGGGGCTTTCATGAA
>JBDKSM010000037.1:0-19173 GCA_039680665.1 Syntrophaceae bacterium
CTCGCCCTTGACCTGATACCGAAGGTCGTTGAAGGGCTGCCCGCTCTGAAGGATGACCTTCAGCGGTTTGCAGGCTATATTCAAAAACATCCCCGGACGCTGTCCGAGGTCATGCTGGCCGGGGCGGACACGCATGCCAAGCTCATCGACCGCCTGGCCTTGGAGGCCGGGGTCGGCCGGGATGCCCTGTTGTTTTTGTCGCGCTGGGTCGTGCGCATCGTGCTCGAGCGGCACACCCATGCATGGGCCGGTCTGCTGGAGGGCTTCGCCTGGGAAAAGGGGTATTGTCCGATCTGCGGCGGATCCCCCATGCTGGCCCGCATCGAAGAAGGCATACCCCGGCGCTGGTTGTACTGCTCGCGCTGCGCGCATGCCTGGCAGTTCAGCCGCGTCATCTGCCCGGCCTGCGGCAATGACGATCAGAAAACCATGACCTACTATTTCGTGGAGGACGCGACCCAGGAGTCGACTTTCGCCTGCGAGAGCTGCAAGCACTATCTGATCACGGTCAACAAGGTCACGGAGCTGGCCGACTTCGACGCGGATATCGCGGGCGTAAGTCTTGTCCACCTGGACGTGCTCATGCAGGAGAAGGGCTATCACCCGGTCGTGGAAACCGGCTGGAATATCTTGTCCTGATCATCCCTTAGGTGAGCCGTACAGGGAGTCATGCCGATCCCTTGCGGCAGGTAAAGCGGATGGATCGAAATATGGACCTCGGTCGATTTAATTCAAATACGGCCGCGGGGCAAGGGACGCAGCGCCTGTTCTTCTCGGGGGATGCGGATTCAAGGTGTCTTTTGTTATGTTATTGATAACATATTAATCAATGGATTCCGCATGTTAGGGAAAAAACTCATTGACGGTGCCGGACTAATGCCATATTATGCCAGTAAATACATATATAATTGTTAGCATATAAATCAAATCGTAGGAGGGAAAAAATGGAAGTAACCCGGAGAGGTTTCCTGGCGTTGACCGGGGCCATGGGCGCCGGCGCAACGTTGGGTTTGAACCTGGCGCCGACCAAGGCATACGCGGCCGAGCTTAACAAGATGAACCGGCTCAAGACCGCCAAGCAGTACACCACGGTGTGCGCCTACTGTTCTTGCGGCTGCGGCCTGATCTGCAGCGTGGACAATAAGACCGGCAAGATCTTCAACATCGAGGGCGATCCCGAAAACCCCATCAACGAAGGCGCGCTGTGCGCCAAGGGTGCGGGATTCTTCGATCTGACCGAGGCCAACAAGTATCGCCTCAAGAAGGTCCAGTATCGCGCCCCCTACAGCGACAAGTGGGAAGAAAAGGACTGGGCCTGGGCTTTTGCACGCATCGCGCGGCTTACGAAGGATGCCCGCGACAAGGATTTTGTGACCACCAATGCCAAAGGTCAACTCGTGAACAGGACCGAGAGTGTCGCTCACCTCGGGAGTTCCAACATAGACAACGAGGAGTGCTGGCTCATCAGCGCCTCGGTTAGGGCCCTGGGCCTGGTGTATATCGATCACCAGGCACGTATCTGACACAGCCCCTCCGTAGCGGCTCTGGGAGAGTCGTTTGGCAGGGGTTCGATGACGAACCACTATATCGATCTGAAAAACAGTGATGTTATCCTTATTATGGGCAGCAACGCGGCCGAGCATCATCCGCTCGCGTTCAAATGGATCCTGAGGGCCAAAGAGAAGAACGGGGCGCGCATTATCCACGTCGACCCGCGCTACACCCGCACCTCGGCCCGGTGCGATTACCATGTCCCCTTGCGATCCGGCACGGATATCGCCTTTCTGGGGGGCATGATCAATTACATCATCAGCAACGAGAAGCACTTCCATGATTACGTGGTCAACTACACCAATGCGTCATTCCTCGTGAACCCGGACTTTTCATTCGATAACGGCCTGTTCTCGGGCTATGACGCCGAGAAGCGCAAGTACAGCAAGGATACCTGGACCTTCCAGATGGATGCGAGCGGCATTCCGCTCAAGGACCCGACGCTGACGGACCCGCGTTGCGTCTTCCAGCTTATGAAGCAGCACTACTCGCGCTATACCCTGGATAAGGTCTCCAGCATCACCGGCGTTTCCAAGGAGAATCTCACCAGGGTCTACGCGGAATACAGCGCTACCGGCGTACCGGACAAGGCCGGCACGGAATGTTACGCCCTGGGATGGACCCAGCACACGGTGGGGGTCCAGAACATCCGTAGCATGGCCATTATCCAGCTCCTCTTGGGCAACATGGGCATCGCCGGCGGCGGCATAAATGCGCTCAGAGGCGAGCCCAATGTGCAGGGGTCCACGGACCACTGCATCCTGTACGGCAACCTGCCCGGCTATCTCAAGATGCCCTTGGCCTCGCTGGACACCCTGGAAAAATATCTGGAAAAGTGCACACCCAAGTGCAAAGATCCCCAGTCGGCCAACTACTATATCAACTATCCCAACTTCTATGTAAGCTGGCTCAAGGCCCTGTACGGGGAAACTGCAACGCCTGAGACCGAGTTCGGCTACCAATGGTCGCCCAAGCTTGATGACGGCAAGGCCTATTCGCAGCTGCACCTCTTCGACCGCATGTATGAAGGCAAGATCAAGGGTCTCTTCGCCTATGGCACCGACCCGGCGGTGAGTTCGCCCAACTCACTCAAGACCAGAAAGGCCCTCGAAAAGCTCGATTTCCTGGTCTGTGCCAATATCTTCGACAACGAGACTTCCTCCTTTTGGTTCGGCCCGGGGGTTGACCCCAAGCAGGTCAAGACCGAGTGCTTCCTGCTGCCGGCCGCGGCCACCATGGAAAAGGAAGGCTCCCAGAGCAACAGCGGCCGCTGGGTGCAGTGGAAGTACAAGGCCGCCGATCCTCCCGAAGACGCCATTTCCTGCGGCGACATCCAGATCCGGCTGATGGACGCCATCAAGGCCCTGTATGCCAAGGAGGGCGGTCCGAATGCGGAATCGATCCTGAACCTCAAGTGGGACTATAAAGACCGTGACGGCAACATGGACGTGCTCAAGGTGGCCAAGCAGATCAACGGTCACTGGACCGCCGATGTGGAGATCGACGACAAGGGTGTGAAGAAGCAGTTCAAGAAGGGCGATCTCGTCCCGACCTTCGGGATGCTGAAGGCCGACGGTACCACCGCGTGCGGCAACTGGATCATGTCCGGCAGCTTCGGGGCCGATGGCGAGAACAAGATGGCCAAACGCGGTAAGGATGACCCCACCGGTTTGGGACTCTACCCCAACTGGTCATTTGCCTGGCCCGTAAACCGGCGCATCATCTACAACCGCGCCTCCTGCGATGTGAACGGCAAGCCCTACAATCCCAAGCGCAAGCTCCTGGAATGGACCGGCGACAAGTGGGTGGGCGACGTGCCCGACGGCCCCTGGCCGCCCATGGCGGACAAGGAAAAGGGCAAGTATCCCTTTATCATGAAGGCCGACGGTGTCGGGTCCCTCTTTGGACCAGCCATGGCCGATGGGCCGTTCCCCGAGCACTACGAACCCCTGGAGGGTCCGCTCACCAAAAACCCCCTGTCGGGTCAACTGAACAACCCGGCCATCGAGATCTTCAAGGCCGACGTCGATCAGGTGGCAAATGCCAGTGAAAAATTCCCCTATGTCTGCACCACCTACTCCTGCACCGAGCATTGGTGCTCCGGCGCGCTCACGCGCTGGCAACTATGGCTCCTGGAGATGCAGCCCGAGCTCTATGTCGAAATCGGCGAGGCCCTGGCCAAGGAGAAAGGCATCAAGAACGGCCAGAAGGTCAAGGTATCGTCGGCGCGCGGCGAGGTCAAGTGCGTGGCCATGGTCACCAAGCGTTTTGTCCCCTTCACGGTTGAGGGCCAGACCGTGCATCAGGTAGGCTTGCCCTTCAACTATGGTTGGCTCTTCCCGGAGGACGGCGGCGACTCCACCAACTTCTTGACCCCCTCGGTCGGCGACGCCAATACCTTCTGCCCCGAGTTCAAGGCCTTCATGGTCAATGTGAGTAAGGTCCAGGAGCGTACGCTATGAAGAATATGGATATCGTAAAAGTCATTGATGTCACTAAGTGCACGGCCTGCCGTGGCTGTCAGGTCGCGTGTAAGCAGTGGAACGAGCAGCAGGCCACCCGGACGCATAACTGGGGCTCGTACCAGAACCCGCCCGATTTGCAGAGCAACACCTGGACTTTGATCCGCTTTCAGGAGTATGTGGACAAGGACGGCACCTTTAAGTGGCTCTTCCGCAAGGACGGCTGCATGCACTGCACGGACGCCGCCTGTGTCAAGGTGTGCCCGAGCGGGGCCTTATACTATACCGAGTTCGGAACCGTGGGCGTGCACCGCGACCGCTGCATCGGCTGCAAGGCCTGCGTCACGGCCTGTCCCTTCGGAATCCCGCGCCACGACGTGAGGACCGACAAGTGCTACAAATGCGACTTGTGCTACACCAGGCTCCTGGGCGACCAGAAGCCGGCCTGCGTGCTCTCCTGCCCCACCGGCGCGCTCACCATCGGCGACCGCGCCACCATGCTTAAGAAGGCCTACGCCCGCGTGGCCGAGCTGGGCGGCGATGCCAACGTCTACGGCGACAAGTTCGTGGGCGGCACGCATGTGATCTATGTCCTGGGCGAGAAGCCCGGCGTCTACGACGAATTGCCCGAGCACCCCAAGATGCCCGCCACGGTGTTGTGGTGGAAAAACTTCTTCAAACCCTTCACGTTGATCGGCATAGGCGGCGTAGCAGGTGCCGCCGCGCTGCATTACCTGATCAAGGGTCCGCACGAGGTGAAGGAGAACAAGGAAGGGGGGGAGTGATATGTCTCACCATGATGCCAATATGGTCAAGGTAACGGACGCCACCGAGCGTATCGCGCATTGGATTTTGGCTCTCAGCTGCCTGTTCTGTCTCATCTCGGGTTTGGGGCTCATGTTCCATACCTGGGAGATCATCCCCACCATCTTGGGCGGCTACTACGCCACCAAGTGGCTGCACATCTTCTCAGGGGTCGTCTTTGCCATGGCTCTGGCTTATGCCTATTTCATGTGGGCGAAGGAATGCAGGTTCGAAAAGGATGACCTGGATTGGATACTCCAAGGCGGCGGCTATCTGTGGGAGACCGAAAAGCTCCCGCCGGTCTACAAGTATAATGCCGGGCAAAAGGCCTTTTTCTGGTGCATCGTCGTCTTCGGTATTCTGATCGTGCTCACCGGGCTCGGCATGTGGTTTTCAGACTCGCTGCCGGTGGTGGTGGCACGGCTTGCCTTCATGCTGCACGCCATGAGTGCTTTTGTGATCGGCTCGTTCTTCGTGGTGCATCTCTACCTGGGTACGATCGGCAACCCCGGCACGGTCCAGGCCATGTTCACCGGCAAGTGCACCCGGGCCTGGTGCCAGACCTACTGCCCGCGCTGGCTGGAAGACCACGATAAGAACTGCGTCGCGTAACTCCTAACGCTGCGCCAATCAAAAAAGGCCTGGGGAAATCGGATGGTTTCCCCAGGCCTCGTGCTCTCGTAGGGGCAGAATTACTCCTTCCCCGAAGGGTACGTATGCCGGTCGCTCTCCCAGGCATGGTCATTGATGGTCGGGTTGGCTTCACGGTCATTGGTCAGGAGCTGTTCCTGCAGACGGATATATTCCCTGGTGGTGGAGATGTATAACTGCTCGTCATGCCGGTGTTTGGCGAGCTCTTTCAGCGCCGCTTCATCGTACTTCAGGAAATTGAGCCCGGCGCGCGCGGCGCTGTATCGGCGGAATCCCAATGTGATGAGCGCGTCTACGCCCAGCCTGATCGAGGTATCCAGGGATTCGCGATAGATGTCATGGATGCCCGCATCGATAAGGTCATAGGCGTCCGCGCGGTCCTTGGTTTTGACCAAGAGTCTAAGCTGGGGATAGTGCCCGCGAATCTTTTCAATCAGGTCATGGCGGGTGACCGGGTCGGCCAGGGCCACGATCAGGATACGGGCCTCCTCGGCCCCGGCCGATTTGAGGATATCCAGGCGCGTGGCGTCGCCGTAGAACACCTTGAAACCCATCTTTCGTAAAAGATCCACGCGCGATGAGTCATTGTCCAGGATGGTGGTCTCCACGCCGTTGGCGCGTAAGAAACGCCCGATCGTGCTGCCGAACTCGCCAAAACCGGCGATGATGACGGGATGGCGGGTATCGATGGTATCCGCGACCTGGTCCTGGTCCTGGGGCGCTATGAGGCGGGGCAGAGCGAAACGTTCACCGATCAGCAGCAGCAATGGCGTCAGCGCCATGCTCAAGGCCGTCACAGCCATCATTTGTGCGGCTATGTCATCTGACAGCAGATGCGCCTGATGCATGAAGGCGAACAGGACAAAGGCGAACTCGCCCACCTGTGAGAGGCTGAAGGCGAAGATCAGGTTCTGATCCGGCGTAAGTTTGAACAGTCCGCCCGTCGCGACCAGGACCAGGGTTTTAATGAGAACCACGGCCAGCAGAACAGCGGAAATGAACAGCGGCGCCCGGCCGATGAGCCCGAAGTTGATGGAAGCGCCGACGGCAATGAAGAACAGGCCTAAGAGCAGTCCCTTGAACGGTTCGATGTCGCTTTCCAGTTCATGGCGGAACTCGCTGTTGGCCAGCACCACACCCGCCAGAAAGGCGCCCAGGGCCGGGCTCAAGCCCACCAGGGACATGAGGGCGGCGGTGGCCAGGACGATGAGCAGGGCCGCGGCCGTGAAAATTTCCCGCAGATGGGCTCGGGCAATGATGCGCAGGAGAGGGACCACCACGTAGCGTCCGGCAATGACCACCGACGCGCCGGCGCCCAGCACCGCCAGGGTCTGCAGCCACCCCGGCAGATCCACCAGGAACGACTGGGAGTGCGGTGCGCCTGCCTGGCCCGTGGAAACGGCCAGCAGCGGCAGCAGGGCCAGGATGGGGATCACGGCGATATCCTGGAACAGGAGCACGGCAAAGGCACTTTTGCCCGCCATGGTGCTGCCCAGGCCTTTTTCTTTCAGGGATTGCAGCACGATGGCCGTCGATGACATGGCCAGGGCCAGCCCGGTCGACAGGGCCGCCTGCCAGGTGAAACCCAGCAGCATCAGACCGGCGCCGGCCAGCACGGCCGTGGCGCTGATCTGGACGGAACCCATCCCCACGATAAGGCGGCGCATCTTCCAGAAATGCGATGGCTCCAGCTCCAGGCCGATCAGGAAGAGCATCATGACCACACCGAACTCGGCGAAGTGCATGATATCCTGACCTTCGCGGCCGATGAAACCCAAGCCGAAGGGCCCGATGATGATCCCGGCGAAGAGATAGCCCAGCACCGAACCCATGCCCAGCCGCTTGGCTATCGGGACGCAGACGACGGCCGCGCTCAGGTAGATGATGGCCTGGCCGAAAAAGCCGGTCATCATGGGATTGGCCCTCCGGGAGCGGCATCCAGCCAGTCGTTGAGGAGATCGTGGGTCTGCAGGGTCCGGAGATCTAAATTACCCTGCGACAGGCGGTGCAGGAGCCTTCCATAATCCTCGGCAGACCTGGACAGCTCGGCATCGCTCAATCGGTAAGTGCCCTGCACGGCAAAGGGCGGCAGGTAGTTCATTTTGCACAGGCGCGCGGTCTGTTCGAAGGGCCGCAGAAACTCCGCCAAGCTATAACGATTGAAGCCCTCCGGCAGGTAAGATTCGCGGGTGCCGCCCGTGCTGACGACATTCAGCGCGGTCTTGTCTTGCAGAAAATCGCCGCCCGCGCCGTGGGCCCAGCCGAATTCAAGGACCATATCCATCCATTGCTTGAGGATGGCCGGGGCGCTGTACATGTAAATGGGATGATGCCAGACGATGATATCATGCTCCAGCAGGCAGGCCTTTTCTGCGGCCACGTCGATGTTGAAGTAGGGGTATAGCTCATACAGATCATGAACCGTGACGGCATCGGAATCTCTCAGCACTTGCAGCAGTGCCCGGTTGACGCGCGATTTCTCGAAATGCGGATGGGCGAAGAGGATCAGGACGCGCTGCATGGGTGCTCCATTCCCTGATGGGGATCTTCAGCCCCGATGCCTGTTTCGCGTAGCATTGCCATCCGCACATGGTATTGCAAAACCGCCGCAGGCGCAAGCCGATACCGATAATTTAACCTAGGTGGTGTGTCGTAAGCAGATGATTATATTCTCTGGCAAGCTCCAGGGCAATGGCCCTTTCCTGCAGGATATAGTCATGCAGGGCTTTATCGGCCATATCAGGATTACCTGCCAGAAAATATTTTGTCCCCAGTTTGAAATATTTCAGGTTATCCTTCAAAGTGTTTCTGCGATGGTAGAGGGTGGCGAACTCCATGCGTCTTTTGCTGGGCCATAGATTCATGAGGATCTGCACCGCTAGCATATTTTTGGCCGCCCTCATGAAGGTTGCGGCGTACTCAAAGACATAGTCATAGTATTTGTCATGATCGGACCTTTGGGCGCACTCCTCCATCTTTTTAAGTACGGCCTGAATCTGATCGGCATCGTCTTTGGTAAAATTATTCGCGCACTCCCTGGCCACGAGAGGGTAAATGACCGCGAGAAGGTCATAGAGCCAGCCGATGAAGTCCTCGGAGAATTCGGAAACAACGGCGCCCCGTCGGGGCAGGAGATCCACAAGGAATTGTTTATTCAAGATATGCAGGGCTTCACGGATCGGGCTGCGGCTGACGCCGAGTTCCTGAGCCAGCTTTGCTTCCTGGATGCGCTGGCCGGGCTTCAATTCGAGATGTATGATTTTTTCGGCGAGGTGCTGTGCAATCTGGTCAGGTAGTTGCTTTGCGTCTCTGAATGTCATACAATGCCGCCCTCCGCCTAATATGCCGATGATAACATATTAAAAACCAAATATTCTAACGGAAAGAGAAAAACAAGTAAAAAATGGTGCAATATCAGTACCATATTATGTCCAGAAATACATAATAAGTATATTTTTGGCGCTGATTGTCGACAATCGATACCATGCAATCTCCCGGGAGGATTAACACTGAATGCGCGGTTTATTTATGCATTGACAGGCATAATAAACGTGCCTATTATTGTCGACAATCAACAATGCTATGTCGACAATAAAATCAATAAGGAGGTACACCATGCATGTCGAAAGTGAGTCAGTACAAGCTTCCATACGTCCAAGCCGCTCCACCAAGGATCAAAGCCCTTCACCCAATACCTTGAGCGTCAACAACCCGGCCACCGGCGCCGTCATCGGTGAGGTGCCGTCTCTGAACGTGGCCGAAGCCATGGATGCCCTTGTCCGGGTTCATGAGGCTCAAAAGGTCTGGGGGGCCCTTCCGATCCGGAAACGCGCCGCCATCATCAGCCGGTTTGCCGAAATTCTCTACCGCCGCATGGATGAGGTCGCCGCCCTGCTGAGCGCCGAGACCGGCAAGCCGCTCTATGAAGCCAAGCTCTGTGAGGTCCTGCCGGTGATCCGCATGGCTGGGTATTACGCCCGTCATGCCGAAAAACAGCTCAAGCAGAAACGCATATCGATCGGTTATTTTAAAAACTTTGCCAGCTATCTGCATTACAAACCGCGCGGGGTGGTTTTCATCATCTCGCCCTGGAATTTCCCCTTCACCATTCCCGGCGGCGCGGTGATCTGCTCCTTGTTGGCCGGCAATAGCGTACTGCTCAAGCCCGCCTCGCTCACCCCGCTTATCGCGTATAAGATGCGTGAGCTCCTCCTGGAGGCCGGGGTTGATGAGCATGTCTTCGAAGTGATCTCCGGGCCGGGCCGCATGGCCTCCGAATTGATCGAATCCGGCCACAACCTCATCGGCTACGTCAACTTCACCGGTTCCACCGAGGTCGGCAAGACCGTAGCGCAGCTCTGCGGCAAGCACCTCCTTCCCAATTCGATGGAACTGGGCGGTAAGGATCCGGCCATTGTCTGCGCCGACGCTGATCTGGATAAAACCGTACGGGCCATCACCTTCGGGGCCTTCTGCAATTCCGGCCAGATTTGTGCCTCGATCGAGCGCGTTTATGTACATCGTGACGTCTATGAACCCTTTGTGCAGAAAATGGAAAAATCCGTGCGCGCCCTGCGCCAGGGTGACCCCGCCAAAGGCGGCTACGCCTTGGACATGGGGTGCATGACCAGCGAGGAACAACTTCAGATCGTGGAGCGGCAGGTGGCGGATGCCCGCGCAAAGGGTGCCCGGATCGTCACCGGCGGCAAACGTGTGCACCCGGAGAGCATGTTCTATGAGCCTACCATGATTCTTGATGCGACGGATGACATGGATGCAGTCGCTGAAGAGACCTTCGGGCCGCTGCTGCCGATCATGCGGGTCGAGAGCGACGAGGAGGCTATCGGGCGATCCAACACCACCATGTACGGTCTCAGCGCCTATGTCTACTCCCGTAGTCAGGCCAGAGCGCGCCGCATGGCGGAACAGCTGGACGCCGGCACCGTCATGATCAATGATGCCCTCGTCACGCATGCCTTGCCCGAGGTGCCCTGGCAGGGCGTTAAGCAGAGCGGCATCGGGCGCATCCACACCGATGACGCCCTGCGTGATCTCTCGATCGGCTACCATGTGTTCTACGATATCATACCGCTGCCCAGGCCCATTTGGCCGCTCTGGACCTGGCCGCCCTATTCGGCTTTCAAGATCGCCATGTTCAAGCGTGTCTTCGGTTTCATCGGCTTAAACTCGGGGATCAAAAAGAAAATTCAGTTGCTGCTGCATTAAAATAGCCCGGCATGCCGACCCCCCTATCGAATCTTGGGGGGGGGGCTGCATGCCGGATTTTTTAGATTTTCTCGATTCTTACCGCGCAGGCCTTGTATTCGGCCGTGAGCGTACTAGGGTCGAAGACCGCGTTGGTGAGCCAATTGGCGTTGCCGTCCCGGAAATGGAAGGCCATCCAGACCATACCCGGCGGCACCTGGTCGGTTACCTTGGCCTTGACCTCGACCTGGCCGCGTCGCGATTTGACGCGGATGACCTCGCCGTGCTCGATGCCCAGGGCGGCCGCGTCGGCGGCGGAAATATCGGCCGTTTCCTCTGACAGCAGGTAGTTCAAGCCGCTGCGGCCGGTCTGGGTGCGGGTATGGTAGTGATACAAACGCCTGCCGGTGGAGAGCACCAGGGGGTACTCGGCGTCGGCCACCTCGGCCGGAGGGGTCCAGTCCACGGCATTGAACACGCCCAGGCCGCAGGTGAACTTGCCTTCACGATGCAGGAAGCCCGTACCGGGATGCTCTTCGTTGGGGCAGGGCCACTGCAGGCCGTCGCCCTCGATACGGCGGTACTTGATGCCGACCAGGGCCGGGGCTAAAACCGAGACCTCATTGTCCCAGATCTCCCGGCCGCTGTCCGACTGCCAGTCATGGCCGAAACGCTTGGCGATCTCTTTGAAGACCCACCAGTTGGGCTTGGCAACGCCGGGCGCGTCGCTGACCTTGCGCACGCGGCTGACGCGGCGTTCGCTGTTGTCGAAGGTTCCGTCGTCCTCGCTCCAGGCCGCGGCCGGGAAGACCACGTGGGCGAACCGGGTGGTTTCGGTGGGGAAGATGTCATTGCACACCAGGAACTCGGCACTAGCGAGCTCATGCTCCACCTTGGTGATGTCCGGCTCGGTATTGGCCAGGTTCTCGCCGAAGATCCAGAAGGCCTTGACCTTGCCGCTGGCCAGCCCGTCCATCATCTGCGGGATCATCAGACCGGGCTTATCGGGTAAGCCCGTTACGTTCCAGGCCTTCTCGAACTTGGCGCGCGCATCCGGATTGGCCACCTGCTGGTAGCCGGGGAAGACATTGGGCAGGGCCCCCATGTCGCAAGCGCCCTGCACGTTGTTCTGGCCGCGCAGCGGATTGACACCGCCGCACTCCATGCCCATGTTGCCCAGGAGCATCTGCAGGTTGGCCGTGCTCATGACGTTGTTTTTGCCGCAGGTGTGCTCGGTGATGCCCAGGGTGTAGCACAGCATGACCGGCTTGACCGCGGCCAGCCTGCGAGCCACTTCTTTGATCATATCCGCGCTCACGCCGCAGATCTTTGCGGCGCGTTCGGGGCTGTACTCCATGACCTTGGTCTTGAGGTCATCGAAGCCCGTGGTGCAGGATTCCACGAAGGCCTTGTCATAGAGGTTCTCGGTGATAAGCACGTTCATGACGGCGTTTAAGAAGGCGATGTCGGACCCCACCTTGATCTGGACGAACAGGTCGGCGAAGTCCGCCAGGGGTTGCCGCCGGGGATCGACCAGGATCAGCTTGGCGCCGTTCATGACGGCGTTCTTGAGGAAGGTGGCCGCCACGGGATGGGCCTCGGTCATGTTCGTGCCGATGCAGAGGAACATCTTGGCCTTAGCAAACTCACCGAAGGAATTGGTCATTGCGCCCGAACCGAAGGAAGTCGCCAGACCGGCGACGGTGGGGGCGTGTCACGTTCTGGCGCAGTGATCAATATTGTTGGTCTTGAACACCGCGCGGAAGAGTTTCTGCATCTGGTAGGAGTCTTCGTTGATGCTGCGGGCGCAGCTGACACCCGCCACCGAGTCCGGACCATGCTTGGCGATGATCTCCTTGAATTTGTTCGCCACCAGGTCCAGGGCCTCGTCCCAGGAAGCCGCTCTGAACTCACCGTTCTCCTTGATGAGCGGCGTCTTCAACCTCTCTTCGGAATAGATGAAGTCATACCCGAAGCGGCCCTTGACGCATAGGCGGCCCTTGTTCGGCGCGCCGTCCTCCACGGCCGTGACCTTGACGATCTTCTTATCCTTCACATGCAGGTTGAGCTGGCATCCCACCCCACAGTACGGGCAGGTGGTGCGCACCTTTTCGATGTCCTTGGCACGGCCCAGGAACTTGCCCTTCTTTTCAACCAGGGCGCCAACCGGACATTCCTGGACGCACTGGCCGCAGAAGACACAGTCGCTCTGGTCGTAGCGCACATCGGGCCCGGCGATGATCTTGGCCTTGGGGCCGCGGTAGCCGAAGCTGATGGCGCGGTTGACCTGCACGTCCTGGCAGGCCTGCACACAGCGTCCGCACAGGATGCAGCGGGTAAAGTCGCGGATGATGAAGGGGTTGACGTCCTCGGTGGCGTGCGGCTGCGGGGTCACGGGGAAGCGGATCTCATCCACGCCGTGCGTATAGGCCAGGTCCTGCAGGGTACAGTCCCCGCTCTTCTCGCAGGTGATGCAGTTGTGCTTGCCGCTGGCCATCAAGAGCTCAACCGTGAGTTTGCGGGTCTTTAAGACCCGTTCCGAATTGGTCTGAATGGTCATGCCGTTCTCGGCCGGGGTGGAACAGGATGCCACCAGGGCCCGCGCGCCCGTGACCTCGACCAGGCAGATGCGGCAGGCGCCGGTGGGCCGGCAGCCTTTTAAATGACAGAGTGTGGGGATATTAACGCCATTTGCTCGTGCCACATCAAGGATGGTCTGACCGGGTTCGAATTCAATAGAGCGCCCATTCAGGGTGAGAGAGGGATTTCCCATGATTATAACACTCCTTCCGTTAAATAATTAACATATCCATAGCATACAGGGCACATTATGTCCATATTTATACAATAAAAAGATTGCGAATAATTCATCAAAAAGCGCCATCGTGTTTGGGCGACCTACAGAGATACGCCGCATGCGCCGGCTGATTATGGGCGGGGTGGAATTCTGATAAGAACCGTGTCGAGGGCGGGGAGTTCCGGCGCGCGACACGCCTCAAACCAATCGGCCCAGCACCGGGCCGCCCGCCGGGAGTCGAACACCGCGATATCTCCCGTAACATGCCGGGCCAGGGTGTATCTTCCCTGCCCGGCGTCCTGGGTTGCATATCCCACCACCCAACGATCATGCATGCTCTAAACCTTCCTCATCCGTCCCAGTGCCATTATATATGTCATGAAGTGCATAATATAACGGCAGTCCATGGGCCTGTCAACGTCAAGAGGGCGGCGGGCTTGCCTGCCCGGCTTATCTATGCTAGCAGGTGCATAATATATCATTCATAGGGTAAGGGACTGCAATGTCATATGCATTTGGAATGTCATCGGCTTCGGGCATCTACCTCGCGGCCGTACTCCTGTACGGCCTTGGCATGCGTCGCACGGCCGAAGCGGGCTTGGCGGCCGGTATCGTCGCCAACCTGGCCGCATTGCTGGCGCGGGGTTTCATCGGCGGCACCTGGTATATCGATCAGGTGGTCATGGAAGACGCCCTCCTACCGGCCGGCCTGGCGATTCTGGCGCTGTACCTGGCGTGTCATGAGGACCGCGCGCGCCTGCGCATCGTGCTGATCTCCCTGGCCGCCTGCGCGCTGCTCATGCTCCTGGCCCCCAAGGACCCGGCCGTGCCGTTCCTCAGGTCGCAGACCCTGTGGGCCCCGCTCTTCTTCCTGACCGAGACCGTCAGCATCGTGCTCTTCATGGCGGCCTCGACCCTGGCCGTGGCCGATCTTGTAACCAAGCGCATGACGCTAACGTCCAGGCCTTTGCTTCTCTGGGGTTTCATCGCCTTCACCATCTGTCAGATCGTGGGCGGTGTCTGGGCCTATGTGGGCTGGTCCTACCCCTTTTCCTGGAGCGACCGGCATTTGGCCAGCGCCGCGGTGTGGTGCCTGGCGGCGGCGCTGCTGCATGCGGATTTCGCCGGGGTCGGGACGCGGACCAGGGCCTGGTGCACGGCCCTCATGCTTATCCCCGTGGTTTACTTGAGTCTCTTCAATACGCTCTTTGAAACCGGGGTCCGGCTGGTCGAGGTCCTGTCATGAAACGTCTGTTGGTCTTCCTGAGCCGACCCCTGCTGGCCTTCTGGCTGCTGATCGCCTCCGGGACCGTCATCTTCTGGGGCGCGATCGTGGCGCGCCTCAACGATACGGCCCTCAAAGGCCTCAACGACACGCTCATGCAGGACTGGCTGGTCGTCTACGGATCACGGCCCGGCTTGTATATCTGGATCTTGATTCTCTTTGTACTCCTGACGCTGCTGGCGCTCAACACCTGCGTCTGCACGCTCCCCTATGTGGTCCAGACCTTAAGGGTCGATAGTCCCCACCGCCGGCTCACCGTCATCCTCTTCCACATCTGCATCCTGATCTTCCTGCTGGGCCATCTGCTGAGCACCTTTGCGGGGACAAACGCCGTCCTGACCCTCAAGCCGGGTGAGCAGACGCATATCCCGGCGGCGGGCATAGCGCTCAAACTCATCGGCGCCGAACGCAGCACCAAAGCGCTCAACAACGACGGCCTGCCTCTGGCTACCGCCGCGGTCGTGGAGGTCGTAGCGCCCGGCGGGCGCGAGATCAAGCATTTGCACGCCTTCCGGCCGGCCTTTGCCCAAGGTTTAAGCCTGCATATCGCGCTGAAAGAAAAGGGCGTGCCTTTTGGCGCGGTGCAGATCATCGCCCGGCGCGATTACGGGGCGTACGTCCTGATGCTCGGGGCATGCCTGGCCATGCTTGCCACACTCTTTTACGCCATCATCGCCTGGAAGGCCCGGGAATCCAGATCACGCTTGGGGGAAAACTCATGATGCATACCACAGCGATCCGTATCGGAGGGTTAAATCCGCGGGCGCTTATCTTTGCCCTGCTGTTCTGGCTGTGCGCCGCACCTATGTCCGCCGCCACAGCCGCCGCGCCGGTGGTCCTGAAGGATGCCGCCGGACGCACGCTCAGCCTGCCCGCCTCCCCGCAGCGCATCGTGATCGTCGGCCGCGGTCCGTTCATGCCGCTGCACCTGCTCTACATGTTCGCCACGGGCGGGGAGCGCCTGGTGGGGGTGGAGGAACGCAGCCAAACACTGTCCTTTGCCCGGAGCATCGATCCTCAGTTTTCATCCAAGATGGTGTTGAAACCCAACCCCGGACCGGAGCAGATCGCCGCGCTCAAGCCCGATGTCGTGATCATCAAGGGCACGAGCGAGGACCAGACCTGCCTGGCCTTGAAGCGCATCAATATCCCGGTCATGTACGTGGGTCTGGAAAATCCGGAGCAGTTCTTCCAGGATGTTCGCGCCGTGGGGACGCTCCTGGGTGAGCCTGCCCGGGCCGAAGAGATTGTGCGCTTTTACCGCACGCGGCTGGACACGGTCCGCACGCGTTTGAAGGGCATCCCGGAGCAGAGCAAGCCCCGCGTGCTGGTCTTCGCCTACCACAACCGCAGCGGCAAGGCCGCCGTGGAGGTGCCGGCCGCGTCCTGGATGCAGACCATCCAGGCCAGAGAATCCGGCGGCCGCCCGGTCTGGACCGAAGCCCTCAAGGAGACCGACGGCTGGTCCGTGGTCAACTTCGAGCAGATCGCCAGCTGGAACCCGGACTGCATCCATATAACCATCTGGCACACGCTCGACCCGGCCGAGGTCATCAAGGGCTTGAGCGCCGACCCGCAGTGGCGAAAGCTCAAGGCCGTCAAATCCGGCCGCATCCATGCCATACCCTCCGACCTCTTCGGCTGGGATACGCCCGAGCCGCGCTGGATCCTGGGCCTGACCTGGATGGCCGCGAAGACCTGGCCGGAGCGCTTCAAGGACTACTCCCTGGAGGGCTCGGTGCGGGCCTTCTTCCGCGAGCTCTACCGGCTGGACGACAAGACTATCGAGACGCGCATCCTGCCGCACCTGCGGCCGAAATCCTAAAGCGGAGATTCAGGGCCCGATGGTGCCGCCCTTCGTGGTGGGAAGACTTAAAAAAGCAGTTACCACGAAGCACACGAAGAGGGCGAAGAAAGGCAGAGCGTCTGCGCAGCTCCTGCCTTACCCCTTCGTGAGCTTCGTGCTCTTCGTGGTGCAAAAGAACTGGAAAAGCAGTTACCACGAAGCACACGAAGGGCGCGAAGAAAGGCAAAGCGCCTGTGCAGTTTCTGCCTCATTCCTTCGAGAGCTTCGTGCTCTTCGTGGTGCAAAAGAACTGGAAAAACAGTTACCACGAAGCACACGAAGAACGCGAAGAAAGGCAAAGCAGCCAAAGGCTATGAAGCGCCCCAGTCGCGGCGCATATGCTCCAGGCGGCCGCCACGGCAGACCAGCGTGATCTCGGCCAGGATGGACAGGGCGATCTCCTGGGGCTGGTTGCGGCCGATCTTCAGGCCCACCGGGCAGTAGAGCCGCTGGTCGATTAAGCCGTCGCGGCCGCGTATATTCTCGATCAGCACGCGCGCCTTCTCGGCGCTGCCTACCATGCCGATGTAGGGGATCTCGGCGTTGCCTGCCAGCTGCTCCAGCACGGTCTCGTCGTGGTCGTGGCCGTAGGTCATGATCACGCAGTAGCTTAAATTGTTAAGCTCGATATGCGCGCCGATGGTCTCGAACGGCGCGCATATGAGCGCACTCGCGCCGGGGAAACGCTCAGGCGTCAGGATATCCGGCCGGTCGTCATACACGCGGTAGGGCATTTCCATGCCAGCGCACAGGCGTGCCAGACACTGTCCGATATGCCCGCCGCCGAAGATCACCACCTCGGGCTCAGGGGTCACGGGCTCGATGAACACGGTCAGGGTCCCGCCGCAGGCCCCCAGCGGCCGGTCATCCGCCGTCCACTCTCCCCCTTCGACCATGGAGACAAAGCGCTGGGTGATGCAGCTCCGTTCCTGAATCGCGCGGCGGGCCAGCTTGACGCACTGCAGCTCAACGGTTCCGCCCCCTACCGACCCGGCGGTCTGGCCCTGGGAATTGACCACCATCTTGGCCCCGGTCTTGCGGGGGGTGAAGCCCTCTGCCGCGATGACGGTCACGATCGCGCAGGGTATGCCCTGGGCCTGCCAGGCAACCAGACGTTCCAGCCACATAGTATGCTCCTTTCCTGGTTCAAATCTTTTCTCCTAGCACCCTTCGTGAGCTTCGTGCTCTTCGTGGTGCAAAAAAACTGAAAAAGCACTCACCATGAAAAGCGCTAAGAAAGACAAAGTGTCTCTTCTCTTCCCGCCTTACCCCTTCGTGCTCTTCGTGTGCTTCGTGGTGGTAAGACTGAAAAAGCAGTCACCACGAAGCACACGAAGAACGCGAAGAAAGGCAAAGCGTCTCTGCGTTTCCTGCCTTACTCCTTCGTGAGCTTCGTGCTCTTCGTGGTGCCAAAAGCATTTACCACGAAGACCACGAAGCTCACGAAGTAAGGATCCTCAGCCGGCCAGGGCCGACAGCGTATTCCGCACGGCCTGCAGGTCCCCGGCCATGTTCAGGCTCTTGAGCGCGCCGGCCGGCGCATGCGCGATGCTGCCCCCGCCCAGGAGCGCATAGCCCGCCATCAGCTCCACGTCGTCAACCTGGGAGATGCCCAGGATGTCGATGCCGTAGTCAAAGAGAATAGGGCTGGCCGGCACGGTGGGCCCCATGATGATGCGCAGCTTGGCTTTCGGCGTGCGCCGGATCACGGCCTCCATGGTTTCGTTGACCACGGTCAGCCCGGTCATGAGCACGAGCTCGGCCTTTGAAAGCACCTTGTCGGCATCGTTCCAGTGGATGTCGCCCGGCCGCGGGAAGAGCTCCACGATATTAACGGGATAGCCCTGTTCGCGCCAAGTAGCCGCGGTCTTGAAATGGCCGATAAAACAGGTCGGCACGCTCGCCGCCGCGTGAGCGACCAAGTCGATGGCGTTGCCATCCACGGTCTGCCCGGGCTCGGGCAGCAGCGACTTCAGGCAGGCCATGCCCACGCTGCGCTTTAAGGTCTCGCGGCTTTTTAGCAGGGTAAGCGCCGCCTCTCTCCCGGGCTGTCCGATCCAGTCCCCCATCCAGGTGTCCATGCCGAGCGGTTCGATGAAGCCGGGCATGCCGTGGAAAAAGGTCGAGAGCGACCACGACCTGGTCTTGACCAGCACCCAGTTGGTATAGATGCGGATCTCCTCGATGAGAGCCTTTGGGTCGCAGGCTTTAGCGATGCGCCGGAACATCCGCTCGGAAAATTCCATGGCTCAACCCCGCTGCCCGCGCAGCATGCCGGGCTCGCACTTGACCATGCGCGCCCCGTGGCTGAACACCGAGCGCTCGCCGCCCTCGGCCACGTGCCGCCACACCTTGGCCTCGTCCACCACCACGGTCCCGGCCAGGGCCTTTACCCCGTAGTCGAAGAGCACGGGCGTCAGCGGCGTGGACGGGCCCACCAGCACGACGAAGCTCTCCCTGCTGAGTTCAATGAGGCGCGGCAAGGTCTTGTTGATGAGCGTCGTGGCCGTGATGAAGACCGCGTCCTGCAGGGGTAGGATATACTCGGCGGCCGGGTCCGGCAGATCGCCTA
>JBDKSM010000038.1:0-10730 GCA_039680665.1 Syntrophaceae bacterium
AACCTAAAGTTATTGACAAAAAGGGACGACTTAAGTAGAAGAGGTCTCCGTGGCGGAGTAGCTCAGTTGGTGAGAGCATGCGGCTCATATCCGCAGAGTCGGGGGTTCAAGTCCCTCCTCCGCTACCACGCTCGGATCAGACCTCATTGTCAGTTTTAAAGAGGGGGGATTTTCTTCTTGTTTGACAGGGGGGATGGAGCATGAGGGATATCACGGTCGGCTTCCTGTGGCATATGCACCAGCCATACTATAAAGACCCCGTCACCGGTACGTACTCAATGCCCTGGGTGCGCCTGCATGCCGTGCGCGGATATTATGACATGATCGCCATCCTGAAGGAGTATCCGGAGGTGAAGTGCACCTTCAACCTGGTGCCGTCGCTCCTGGCGCAGGTGCTGGACTACACGGAGGCGGGCCTGCGCGACACGGATTTTCAGCTGGCGCTGCGCCCCCCCGCCGATCTGCTGCCCGACGAAAAGAAACAGATCATCGAGCGTTTCTTCATGTGCGCGCACGATACCATGATCGCACCCTTTCCCCGCTATGTGAACCTGCTCGCCAAGAAGGGAGGCTCAGACCTCGACGCCGCCGTCAAGCGCTTCACCGACCAGGATATCCTTGATCTTCAGGTCCTCTTCAACCTCACCTGGATCGGTTTCATGGGGCGCAAGGACGAGGGCATCCTGGATCTCATCAAGCGCGGACGGGGTTATACCGAGGCCGACAAGCGCTATGTACTGGATACCCATATCGATATCATGAAGGACGTGATCCCGCTGTATAAACAGGCCATGCAACGCTCCCAGATCGAGATCACCACCTCACCTTTCTATCACCCCATTGGACCCCTGGTCATGAACGTCGGTTATGCCCTGCGCTGCATGGACACGCGTCTGCCGGAGGAAGGTTTCTTTGCCCCCGAGGACCTGCACGCACAGGTCAAGCGCGCCCGGGATCTGCATGCCCAGGTGTTCGGGACGCGGCCCCAGGGGATGTGGCCTTCGGAAGGGTCGGTCTGTCCCGAGATGGTCGAGATCATGGCGCAAAACGGCATCACCTGGGCGGCCACGGATGAAGACATCCTGTTCGCCTCGCTGCGTGAATCGCGCACGGGCGCCAGGCTCTATAAACCCTATCGGGTTGTGCATGGCGAGAGCGCGGTCGATATGTTTTTCCGCGATCGGACCATGGCCGACCTGATCGGATTTATTTACTCCAAGAATCCGCCGCAACAGGCCGCCGCCGATTTCATGGGGCATCTGGTCAATATCCGCAAGGCCTCAAAGGCCTATGATTTCTCTCCGTTCGTATCAATAATCTTGGACGGCGAAAACCCCTGGGAATACTACCCCGACGGCGGGGAAAGTTTCCTGAGAAATCTATACGAGGGGCTCTCGCATACGGAAGGGATCAAGACCGCCACCTTCAGCGAACATCTCAGCGCCCATCCGCCGACCGAGAAGATCACCAATCTCTTTACCGGCAGCTGGATCAACCATAACTTCGCCATCTGGATCGGGCACGAGGAGGATCGCAAGGCCTGGGAATACCTCTCCAAGACCAGGCGCTATGTAGCCTCCAAGGGCAAGGAGGCCGACGCGCTCGCCTGGGAGGAGATCTACATCGCCGAAGGCAGTGACTGGTTCTGGTGGTACGGGGATGAGTTCACCAGCGTCAATGACGAGGAGTTCGACCGCCTCTTCCGCATGCATCTTAAGAACTGTTACGAGATCCACCGCGACACGTCGCCGGCCTACCTCTCCCAGAGCATCCTGACCCCGCATGATATCATGCCCTTGAAGGCTCCGGTCGGGTTCATACGCCCCATCATCGACGGCAAGGTCTCACATTTCTACGAGTGGCGCAAGGCCGGCTACTATATCGCCAAGACCGCGGCCTCCAGCATGTACAAGAACGTCAAGCACATCGTGCATGTATTTTATGGTTTTGATATCGAGAATCTCTATATGCGCATGGACTTCGCCAATATACCGGACAAGGCCGTCATCCGGGTCAATTTCACCACCCCCGAGCCCATGCGCTTGTCAATTCCGATCATGGATAAGGGTATGAAACTGTACCGGATTGAGAGCGGCCACTTAAGCATGGTGGCGGAAGTTTCGTCCGTGGCCTATGAGAGCGTGCTCGAATTCAAGGTTCCCTTCGCGCTGCTGGCGGCGCCGCCCAACCAGCGCCTGCGCTTCTATATTACGCTTTTAAACGAGGGCATGGAACTGGAACGACATCCGGGTTCGGGACTCTTGGCCCTGGATGTCCCTGAAAAAGGCTTCGAAAGGATGATGTGGTATGTCTGACAAGATCAGCTTGGCCTTCTGCGTCCATTCCCACCAACCGGTCGGTAACTATTCCTGGGTGTTCGAGACCGGGGCGCAGGACTGTTATCTGCCTTTTCTGGAGCACCTCAGCGGCTACCCGGATTTGAAAATGACGCTGCACTACACCGGCGCCCTGCTGGAATGGTTCATGCAACACCGGCCCGAGTTCTACGACCTCTTGCAAACGATGGTGAAACGGGGACAGGTGGAGATCATGGGCGGCGGCTTCTATGAGCCGATCCTGTCGGTGATCCCCGAGGATGACGCCCAGCGGCAGATCGCCATGCTGAACGCCTTTGCCAGGCAGCGTTGGGGGGGCAGCCCGCGCGGTCTCTGGTGCGCGGAGCGGATCTGGGACCCCTGTCTGCCCAAGAAGATCGCGGGCCAGGGTATCGAATACACCCTCCTGGACGATACCCATTTCCTGGCCGCCGGGCTTACCCCGGATGATATCCACGGTTACTATCTCACCGAACGGGAAGGATTCTCGGTCAAGGTCTTCCCGATTGATATGCACCTGCGTTACATGATTCCTTTCAAGGAGCCGCACGAGATCGTTTCGTATCTGCTGAGGCTCCGCGACAAAGGGGTGCGCGTGGTCACCTACGGCGACGACGGCGAGAAGTTCGGCATGTGGCCCGGCACGAAAAAGTGGGTCTATCAGGACGGCTGGCTTAAGCGTTTCCTGGATGCCATGCACCAGGCCGGCGGCGAGATCGAAATCATTACTTTGGGCATGGCCCTGGATAAGTATTCCCCGCAGGGCCGAGTCTATCTCCCCACGGCCTCCTATCAAGAGATGATGGAATGGAGCCTCTTTTGCGAACAGGGCCGTTATTATCAGGGGCTCATCAAGCAGGCCAAGCAGAACCCTGACTGGGAACGCCTGCGGGCCTTCCTGCGCGGCGGCATATGGGACAATTTTTTGGCCAAGTACCCGGAGTCCAACCGCATGCATAAAAAGATGCTCAAGGTAAGTCACCTGGTGCGACAATACGGCATGTCTGAAAAGGCCCTCAACCATGTCTTTAAGTCGCAGTGCAACTGCGGATACTGGCACGGTCTTTTCGGCGGCGTCTATCTGACCGCGCTCAGGCATGCCATATACGAAAATCTCCTGAAGGCGGAAGCCATCATCGATTCCGAGCGACTCAAGGATCAAGCCTGGGTCATGGAACGCGAGGATTATGATTTCGACGGACAGGAGGAGATCCTGATCTCCGGGCGGGTGCTCAACTGCGTGATCGCCCCCCATATAGGCGCCTCGGTCTGCGCCCTGGAATACAAACCCGCGGCCTACAGCCTGTCCAATGTCATGATGCGTCACCCCGAGATCTACCATAACAAGATTCTCGAAGCCGGCGATCATCAGGGCGAAGGACACAAGGAACAGCCGCTTTCTATTCATGACATCCCCTTCACATCGACCGAGGATCTCAAGGGGATCCTGGTGTATGACCAGTATCCGCGCCATATCTTTATGACGCATATCATGGACGCCTCCCCGGACATGGCCGCTTTGTTGCAGGGACGGCGCATCAACGCCTCCCTGACGGCTGGAATACCCTTCACGTGCGCGTGCAGCCGGGAAGAAGGACCGAACCTGAGGATCGACTTCGTGGCCGAAAAGGGTTTCGAGATGCATAAGCACTATGAATATGCTCCCGAGGGCAGCCTCACCGTAGCGCATACGCTCACGGATGAGCATGGCAAGGAACTCTGGATGGCCGTGGAATTCAACCTCATGGTCTTCACCGACATGTTTATGGCAGGTTCCAAGCACCATACGGAGCGCGGTGCCCTGCATGCCAGGCAGGTCGAGTTTCGCGATCAGGATCATAATCTCAAGGTGGCCATCGAGTCCGAATCCGAATGGGACATCGTGGTCTTGCCCATCGAGTGCGCGTCCCAGAGCGAAAGCGGTTTCGAGAAAACCTTCCAGGGCTGGAGTGTGTTCTTCATCCGCAAGGTCGACGGTGCCATACCGACGTTAAAGCTGCACGTAGGTGATGCATGTCCGAGCTGAGGAAGGACCCCATTGTCGACCGGTGGGTGATTATTTCGGACGCCGCGGTCCGCACGCCCACGATCCCCAAAGAGGGAGTCTTCCCCTCGCTCGGTCCGCTCTGCCCGTTCTGTCCCGGTAATGAGTACCTCTGTCCGCCCGAGATCCTGGGCAACCGTCCTGAAGGCTCACAACCCAACGATGCGCGTTGGCGTCTGCGGGTAGTGCCCAACCGCTCGCCGATCCTGGTGGTGGAGGAAGACCTGAAACGTATGGGCGAGGGCCTGTACGACAAGATTTCCGGTATCGGCGCCAACGAGGTCATCATCGAGACCCCGCGGCATGGTGTCCGGCAGTCGCAGATGGAACTAAGCGAGCTGGAAAATGTTTTCTGGGCCTACCGGGACCGCGTGATCGATCTCAAACGTGACATGCGCATGCGCTTCGTGGTGATCTATAAAAACTACGGTCGGTTGGCGGGGGCCACGCTCGACCACCAGTATTCACTGCTCATGGGGTTGCCCATCGTGCCGCGCGGGGTGCTGGAAGAGCTGGAAGGGGCCAAGAAACACTACGACTACAAGGAGCGTTGCGTCTACTGCGACATCATCCGGCAGGAAATTCAGCAGGAGATCAGGGTGGTCTCCGAGACCAAGGATTTCCTGGCCATCGAGCCTTTCGCCCCACGCCTGCCGTTTGAGACCTGGATCCTGCCCAAGCGCCATACGCCGTGTTATGAGGATATCGAACCGCGCGAGATCAGAGAGATCGCGCTCATTTTCAAGGAAGTGATCAGCCGCCTCGACCTCGCGCTCAACTACCCGGCGTACAACTATGTCATCCATACCTCGCCCTTTCATCAGAGCTGCGAGACCTACTATCACTGGCATATGGAGATCCTCCCTCGTCTGACCTTCCTGACCGGCTTCGAATGGGCCTCGGACCTCTACATCAACACCACCTCTCCCGAGGATGCGGCCGCTTTCTTGAAAGAGATCATCATTTAACACCCCATGCCGCGGTTTTTTGCCGAGATCATCGACCGTACTGAGGCCGTCATCCACGGCAAGGATGTCGCCCACATCGCGGGACCTTTACGAAGGCGCGTCGGTGATCCGCTCTCCATCAGAGACGCCCGGCAGGGATTCGCGGCACGTATTGAGGCTATCAGCCGCCACGAGATCCGCCTCAGCATCCTGAAGATCGAGGACCTAGAGGATCGCAGCCCAAGGCGCATTCAGCTCGGTATCGCGCTGATCGCACCCAAGGACATGGATGAGATCATGCGTTTATGCACCGAACTCGGTGTGCACGATATCTATCCCTTGGTGGCCGGACGCTCGAATTTCCGCCAGGTAACTCAGGCGCGTCGGCAGCGCTGGGAGGACATCATCCGCGAGGCGGTCAAGCAGTGCGAGCGCGGAACCGTCCCGCGCCTCTATCCGGAGCGGGACGTGATATCCTTCTTGAAAGAGGCCCCCGCACGCTGGCCCAAACGCCTCATAGCGCTCAAGGATGCCCCAAATGGTATCGGCGAGTTCGGCGGGGATGATATCGGGATCATCATCGGACCGGAAGGCGGTTGGACCGATGCCGAGGTCACTCTGGCGCTGGAGCAGGCATTTGTCCCCGTGCACCTGGGCCGGACGATGCTCAGGGCCGTAGGCGCGGCCGTGGCGGCGGTAGCGATCCTGGGCGCCTGAGACCGGCCGGCGAAGCTCGTCGTGTCCTGGTGTTTGCCTGCATACGGCGCATCTGCGGAGTCCTAGGGCTTGCGGGTGCTCAGATCGGACAGGAGTCTCTGGGCGGCATTACGTTCGCTGAATTTTTCTTTGGCGCTCAAGGCCTTTTTGACAAACGGTATGGCATCCTTATGCCGGCCCTGCCCTGCAAGTACTAAGGCCATATGGTAATTAATCATCGGGTCATCGGGCATACTCTCCAGGGCATGCGCGAATTGCGTCTGGGCATTGCGATACAAACCTTTTTTGAGATAGATATACCCTAACGTATCACAGATGCGGGGATTGTCCGGGAACTTCTCCTTGGCTTTGGTGGCGAGCTGCAGGGCCCGGTCCAGGTTGGGACGCTTATCTTTATTGGCGATGATCCAGGCCAGGTTGTTGGAGGCGATGGCGTTGCCCGGGTCGCGATCGAGAATATAGGTATAGACCTTGACGGCATCCTCGACATGTCCGGCGTCGTGATGGATCAGGGCCAGCAGGGTGGCGGCCTTGATGTCGTCCGGTTTCTTGTTGAGGATGTCTTCGTACTCTCTGAGGGCCTGAGAGGTCATGTGGTTGCGGATATAGAACGAGGCCAGATAATGATAGAGATCAATGCGCTTGGGATCTTGGTCGATAGCCAGCTTGATGGCGTCCAGGGCCTCTTCCTTTCTGCCGGCGGCCTCCAGCAGTCCGGCCAGAATCAACCGGCAATGGCTGGATTTCCCTTTTGAGCACAGCCGCCCAATCTCGTCAATGGTGGCGGGAAGGCCGATGACCTGTGGGGCGATGTTGGCATAGAGCGACAGTGACTCAAGCTTTTCGGGCCAAAGTTTTAATCCGCGTTGAACGCTCTGGAGGGTTTTGTCCTTGTCTCCCTTGGCGGCGTAGTAGTGCGTCTCGCAATAGATGGTCGGCCAGGCATCGGGATACTTCTTGCGCATGATTTTAAGATATGCCAGCCCTTGGTCGAGCTTTCCGAGGCGGACGGCGGAGACGGCGGCCATGGAAAGCACATTGAGCGAAGCGGGCATGCCTTCGAGGGCTTTGTCCGCCTCGGAAAGCGTATCCTTGAAAGCACCATTGCTGAAATGGATCTGGGCCATAGTGGCATGGAGGCCGGGGTTCTGCGGGTGGGTTTTAATGGCGGTTTCAATGGTTTGGAGCGCCTTCTCCGTATCAGTCTGGAGCAAATACGCCTTGGCCGCAATGATGGCGACATCGGGATTAGAGGGCGCCTCCTTGAGCAAAGGATTGATGATGTCGAATGTCTTGGCGGTATCGCCTTCGGCCAGACTGAGGCCGGCAAGGATCAGTCTGGCCGAGGCGGCATTGTAGTCTTGGGCGATGGCTTTTTCAAGAATATCCTTGGCCTTGTCCTTTTCGCCCCGGGCGATGAGCAGTTCCGCCACCGCCTGCTTGGTGGCCGGGGTATCCTGGATGGTCTGGGCCTTCAGGGCCAGGTCCAAGGCGTTTTTCAGGTCTCCTCTCACGCGTGAGGCCTCGGCCTGGAGCATCACGGGACGCGGGTTCCGGGGGAAGCGTTCGGTCAGGTCCTTGGTCAGGGCATCCAGGGGGGCGCTGAATCCATATCTGAGATAAAAGTTAGCCAAGGTCAGTCCGTCCGAGATGTCCTTGGACGATACACGGTAGGCTTCCTCGGCCCACCTTCGCGCTCCATCGAGATTTTTTCTGGCGGCATAGATCTCGCTGGCCTGAACCCTCAGCCGGGAAGAAGCGGGATACTGGGTAATGCCTTTTTGGATCAGGGCGAGCGCCTTATCGGCCTGATCCAAACCCAGATACATTTGCACGGTATTGATGAGGAGAGATTCGGAAGGGTTGCCGCGGGCCAGGATACCTTCCATGAGAGACAAGGCTTCGGCCTTTTTTCCGGTCAGATACAGAGCCTGGGCCTGGATCTCGCGGCCCCGGGGATTGTCCCGGTCGATTTCCAGGATCGCCTGGGAGCTTTTCAGGGCATTATCATAGTCCTTGGCCACGAGATAAATGGCCGCCAGGTTCGTCAGGGCCCTGATATTGCGGGGATCGACCTTGGAGGCCTTGAGGAAGGCCCGGTAGGCCTCCTTGAACCGGTTCAGTCTGAGCTCGGTATTGCCCAGATCGATCAGGGTATCGACATCGTCCGGTGCTATCTTCAGGGCATTCTGGTATTGAATGGCCGCCTCGGCATATTTATGCTGGGCCGTGTACTCGGCGGCGCTCTTGAGATATCCCGCCCTCTTTTCCTCCGGACTCTTGCTGCAGGCGCCAAGGAGAAGGGACGTAATGATTGCGAGGATGAGGATAAAGATCGATCTCTGTCGCATGATCCCTCCAGGTCGACAAGAATAAGTGCCCCCTGATTAGCATAGATCGCGCTAAAGGGAAAGGACAAGCGCTTGAGGTCGCGGTCGTAAGATCATGATAATATGCGCAGAGGCTAAGATTGACTTGGCGAATTTCCGATACTATTGTTAGAGGATGATAAACCCGGAGGAAGGAAAGAGATGTTTTTCGATCCGCTCTATATAGTGATGTTCATACCGGCTTTTTTATTGAGCATCTATGCTCAGATCAAGGTCAAAAGCTCCTATCATCGATATTCCAAAGTCCCGACCATGCGCGGGGTCACCGGAGCGCAGGCGGCGCGGCACCTGCTTGACGCCGAAGGCCTCGCCGATGTGCGGGTTGAATTGACGCAAGGGTTTCTGTCCGACCATTATGACCCCCGTACACGGGTGCTGCGGCTTTCCGAGGGGGTTTATGGCGGGGATTCGCTGGCCAGCGTCGGAGTGGCCGCCCATGAAGTCGGGCATGCCATCCAACATGCGCGCGGCTATGCCCCGATGAGTCTTAGAAGCGCCCTGGTCCCCATGGCCTCGATCGGCTCCAACTTCTCCTGGATATTGCTGATCATCGGTTTTATGCTGGCGTCCAAGGCCATGATTTCCGCCGGTCTGCTTTTTTTCACGGCCGTGGTCTTATTTCAAATCGTGACGCTGCCCGTGGAGTTCAACGCCTCCTCGCGGGCGCTGAAGGCCCTGCCGGCCTCCGGCATGCTGAGCGATTCCGAAGTGGCCGGGGCCCGCAAGGTGCTTTCCGCCGCCGCTTTGACCTATGTGGCCGCCGCCGCCGCGGCTATCATGCAACTGATTTATTTCCTCTTGCGGGCGGGGCTCTTAGGCGGCAGAGATGAATGAACATGGTATCCGTCGAAGTGGTGAAATACGTATGCGAGGGTGTGAGGTGTTCTGAGCGGGCATGAAGAACAAACGGTATGTGATTGTCATCCTGTTATTATGCGACTATGCAATGGCCTTCGGCGCCGTGCTGGCGGCCAAATTCATTCAGAGGATACTCCCGCAACTTTCGCTCCCGGATGAATTGCTGTATCTCAAGGCCGCGGTCTTCACCACGGTGGTGATTCTGTGTTTCTATTTCCAGGATCTCTACGACTGGAAATACTGGCGCAGGCTCTCCGAATTGGTCTCCTCCGTGCTCTTGGGCGGCGGCACCACCCTGATCGCCCTGGCGCTCGTATACTATATCCTGCCCATGGTGGCATTGGAACGCGACATTCTGCTCATGGCCCTTTGTATATCCCTGGGGTTGTCGCTCGGTCTGCGCGCCATGTATCTGACGCTGCGCAAAGCCGAATTCGCTGGGACGCGCGTGGTTATCCTGGGCGACGGCAAAAATGCCCAGGTTCTCCTCTCGGAGCTGAACACCAGCACCTATCCGGTCATTTTCGAGGGCTATGTCGGTAAATGCAACCCCGAGATCGACTGTCCCCATATCGGCGATGTTGAAGCCCTCACGGATATCGTCAGCCGCCTCGAACCGGATAAGCTGGTGATCGCCCTGGATGATCGACGGGGTTCCCTGCCCCTGGACGATCTCCTGCGCATCAAGCTCTCGTCGAGCGAGGTGGTCGATGCAGCCGGATTCTATGAAGACTACATGGGCAAGATCCTGATCGAGGAGATTCGGCCCAGCGCCCTGATCTTTTCGCATGGATTCTTAAGCACCAAATATGGAGATTCGTTGAAGCGGGTTTTCGATGTCTGCGCGGCCTTGCTGGGCATCATCCTCACCGCGCCGATTATGTTGCTTACGGCCCTGGCGATCAAACTTGATTCACCGGGCCCGGTCTTTTATCTCCAGAGCCGGGTCGGCCAGCACGGCCGGGAGTTCAAGCTGATCAAGTTTCGCTCCATGCGCCAGGACGCCGAGGTCGCCGGACCTCAATGGGCCTCCCAGAATGATCCGCGCATCACACGGGTGGGGCGGATCATCCGCAAGCTGCGCATCGATGAGCTGCCGCAATTCTTCAACATGCTCAAGAACGACATGAGCTTCGTGGGGCCCCGGCCCGAGCGGCGCTATTTCATCGAGCAGCTCCAGGAGATCATTCCCTTTTATGCCATGCGCTTGTACGTGAAACCCGGTGTCACCGGTTGGGCTCAGATCAACTACCCGTACGGCGATTCCATCGAGGACGCCAAGGAAAAGCTCAAGTACGAGCTGTACTATATGAAGCACCGCTCCTTGTGGCTGGACATATCCATCATCCTTCAGACCGTCAAGGTTGCGCTTAAGGCCCGCGGCGCCCAATAGAGCGGGCAGCGCGCCAGAACTTCGCATACCCGCGTCGCTTCCTCG
>JBDKSM010000039.1:0-2532 GCA_039680665.1 Syntrophaceae bacterium
TCGAAATGATGTGCAAACCGCCGTGCCTCTGCCTCCGTGGCTTGAAGTGATGCTCCTTCGGGCAAGCGAATATCTACACCAACCTCAGGACGTTCCGATGTAGGAAAGAAATCCTGTTTCACCAACCCCATGAGCAAAAGGGCACCGATAAAAGTGACCACTGTAGCGGCAATCACCCACCAACGATAGGTCAGGCACCAGATCAGAAGCCTTTTGAACCATCGGTAGAAGGATGTGTCATAAATATCATGATCATGGCCATCTTGAGCGCCGCCGTGACCGGGCTTGACCCGAACCAGGACATATCCCAGCAAAGGAGTCGCAGTCCCGGCGACGACCCATGAGATGAGAAGAGCCATTGTGACGACAGCAAAGATACTGAAGCAGAGCTCAGCAGCACTCCCTTTGGAAAAACCGACGGGAATAAATCCTGCACAGGTGATCAGAGCCCCCGTCAGTCGAGGATAGGCTGTGGCCGTGTAGGCAAAACATGCGGCATCGAAACGCTTCCAACCCTGTTCGAGCTTGACCAGCATCATTTCGATGGCGATGATGGCATCATCAACCAATAGCCCCAGGGCAATGATGAGCGCGCCCAGAGAAATCTTGTGGAGATCGATTCCGAATATTTTCATGCAAACGAAGACGCCTGCGATCACCAGGGGAATGCACAGGGCTACGATGGAGCCGGAGCGCAGTCCCAAGCTCAAAAAGCAGACGACGAGCACGATGACAACTGCTTCCGTCAGGACCTTCACGAATTCGTTAATTGACGTCTTAACGACCTGCGGTTGGTCGGAGATGGTGTCGAGCTCCATGCCGAAGGGCATGTCTCTCTTGATTCCGGCCACGGCATTCGCCAGGTTTTCCCCAAGAGTCAGGATATTGCCTCCCTTTTCCATGGAGACGGCAAGGCCTACTGCCGGCCGGCCGTTGTAGAACATCTTCGGCTCCGGCGGGTCTGCGTAGCTTCGCGTGATTTTGGCGATATCACCCAGCCTAAACGTCCTTCCCGAAGCGCGAATCGGCAGCTCCCGCAGGTCATCGAGGTTTTCTAATATCCCCGTAACGCGCAGATGCACATTGTCTGAGGCGGTCACCACCATGCCGGAAGGGGTCATGGCATTCTGGGTTTGAATGGCGCCTATAATCGTGGCCGGATCCATGTTAAGCCGGGCCAGCTTAGCGCTTTCAATTTCAATGTAGATCTTCTCTGGCTGGACGCCGACAAGTTCGACCTTTTTAACGCTGGGAACGACGAGCAGAGACCGGCGGATTTTTTCCGCACGCTCCCGCAGGTCCTCGTAACTAAAGCCGTCTCCGGTCAGGGCATAGATAGTGCCAAAGACATCGTTGAAACGGTCATTGAAGAAGGGACCGACGATGCCCTGGGGCAAGGTCCCCTTTATGTCGCCCACCATATTGCGCACCTCAAGCCATGTGGGCTGAAGTTGAGACTCAGAGACGGCGTCATCCTTCAGGGCAATATATATAATGGATTTCCCCGGCGTGGAGTAACTCTTGAGATAATCCAGTCCCGACGTTTCCTGGAGCTTTTTCTCGATCTTGTCCGTCACCTGTTCTTCGATCTGGCGGGCCGAGGCTCCGGGCCATGCGACAGAGACTATCATCTGCCGCATGGTGAAGTCCGGGTCCTCCATCCGACCCAGGTGTTGATAAGAAAGCACGCCACAGATAAAGATTGAGAAAATACAGTAGTAGATGAATTGCTTATGATTCAGGGCCCATTCAGTGAGGTTGAAGGGCTTCATGGTTTATCACCAGTCATGGGCTTTACCTTCATACCTTTTCGCAACTTATGAACCCCGGCCGTGACAATCGTCTCGCCGGACTGAATCCCTGATAGAATCTGAACCTGACCGTCATCAAAGCGCGCGATCTTGATCTCCCGCAGCTGTACCGCCCCGCTTTGAAGGATCCACACACAGGGCGTCTCTTTCGTCTGATACACAGCCGACAGAGGGATCAGCTCCACAGTGGGTTGGTTATCCGCATAGATGATAGCGACAGAGGCCGTCATGCCCAGACTGATCTCCGGAAGGTGTTTTAACAGGCTGATTCGAACCTTGTAGGTACGAGAGACGGTGTCGGACATGGGGGCAATCTCACGTATTTTGCCATCGACCTCAATGCCAGGAAGCGCCCAGAAGGTAATCTTGATTTTACAGGCTTTACGAATGTCCTGAATGCGGTTTTCCGTAACACTGATCTCAATCTCCTGTTCTCCTTCCTTCACCAGAGTAATCACGACCTGCCCGGGGCCCACGACCTGCCCCACTTCGGCACTGATCGCGGTAATGACTCCCGATTGGTCGGCACGTAAAAAACTGTACCCCAATTGGTTGAATCCGTGGGCATACTGGGCCGTCGCCTGCTGATGAGCCGCCAGAGCCACTTCATAGGCACTTTGATAACGGTCCAGCTGGGCGCGGCTGATTACATCCTGTTCGTATAATTGCCTATAGCGTTTGAGATTGCTTTCCGCCAACTGCAACTGGGATTTGACAGAAG
>JBDKSM010000040.1:0-20000 GCA_039680665.1 Syntrophaceae bacterium
GTATTTATGCTGTTAATATTCATGATTACTTCGAAAGTGACCTATGATAAGCTCAAGCTGAGGACTATTGAATATTGATATTAATTATCTGAAAATGCAACAGCGCAAAAAAGATACTGGAATTATAATATTTTATCTCGGTCTCATTATTTCAATGGGTCTCGTTATTAGCGGCGCTTTGAACGAAGATAGAAATGCCTTGGATTTGCAGCTGATAGGGTTTTCTGTTTTCGTTTTATTTGCAGCTGCAAGCATTAGATTTAATTTACACCACCCATTCTTCTGGTTCAATGGTATTTTTTGGCTCTATTCTATTGCGTCTCCGATCTTGTACCTCATTGGCTTTCAGGCAGGCTCCAGCGCCCCTGACATTACATCACATATACACGCTGTATTCATAGAATATGCAGCAGTTGTTGTTTTTTCTGTTGCTGTGGGTGTTAAGAAGGTTGTTTATAAAAATATCTCCCTCCATAATCTAGAAACATTAGCTAATGGCAGCATACCCTTTATGTTTATTTCCTTTTTTATAAGCCTAATTATGATCTTTATGTTCTATCGACTTGGCATTACTGATAAAATTCAAAAATATGATACAGGATCATATGCAACTAATATTAGTTTTGTTTTTACATTCATCTTGGTTGGCTTTTGCTTCTATTATCTGAGAAATCTTCACAGATATGGGAAACAACCATATAAAATACTTTGTCTACTAGTAATATATTTCTTTATCGCTTATCTTGTGATAGGCGAAAGAGGAATCTTCTTTCGTATGATCGTCGTTATAACACTCCTTTATACAACCACACAGAAGAACATAAATAAATCGATAATAGTCGCATTTCTTGTTACAGGGATAGTTCTGTCAACGCTAATGGGGTATACAAAGAATCTTCTTGTTAAACCGGACATATCGTCCTTTCTTTCATCTACACAATTGATCAATATAGAAACTCCGCGAGATATACTATACATACTTCTCGGTTCGGAGTTTCGGTCTGCTAGTGATAACATGGCCTCATTGGTGTCAATGGTGCCAGAATCAATCCCCTTTTTCTTGGGAAGATCAACCTGGTGGGAAATAAAATCTTCCATGAGGATAGGAGTTTTAGCCGACCGAGAATCTGCGATGAGCTCTGCCGTATGGTTTGCGCAGACATTTTACCCTGGGGGTTGGGATAAGGGAAAGGGATACGGATTTGCCCTTGTCGGACAGGGTTATCTGGATTTCGGACTCATAGGTGTGATCCTTTTGTTTTTGATTTTAGGATTAATAATAGGTTTCATCTATCGTCAATCATGCAAAAATGTTCTATATTTTGTTTTTTATATAAACCTAGTACCTATCGTGATGTACTCTGTACGTCAATCAATCGCACCCATTATATCGCAATCATTAAAACATATTGTGCTTCCAATGTTTTTAATGTTTTGCATGGGAACTATTATTTCAGTAGCGTCCAAATCTAGAGAAGTTAAATGAAGAGCGCCGTAGCTAAAATAGGGATATTCGAGCCCTATCTTAATGGAAATATTTATGGGAATCAAAAGTACATTCTAGGCATATTCAAATATATGGTAAAAAACAAGTATGAACCTATCCTAATCTCTCAAGATTATAGCGTATTCCTTGATAAAGTTTTTCAGCAAGATGGTACCACTGCTGTTGTTCTTGCACCATTGCAGCTACGACGGTTTGGGGGGCAGTTGGGTGGTAAGAACATTATAATGCTAATAAAAACATTTTACAGTATTCTTCTATACACCAAGGATCTATATCGTTTTATAAAAAATAGTAATATTGATGTCATTCAATGCCATAGTATTAGAGCGCTCCTCGTAGTGGCTCTATCAGCACAATTGGCTGGTAAGCCGAAAATCTGGTATGTAAAAGGAGAGTTATCTAACCCGATTCTTGATCGTATAGGATTCTTTGTTGCTGACATTGTCCTCTTTCAGTCAGAAACTAATATGAGGCTCTCATACACAAAAATAATTTCGCGTTATTCGAATAAAATCAAGATAATTCCAAATGGTGTTGATATAGAAGAGATCGAGGCATTTGAAAAAAAAGACCATGCTAAACTAATAGAGGAGCTCTGTCTTGATGATACCAGGACTAATATTTGTTATATTGGTCGAGTTACTCCACAAAAGGGAATCCATGTTTTAATCGAAGCAGTAGCAATGTTATCAAAAACTATCCCCAATATAACGATCTATGTTGTCGGTGATTTTAATGTCAGCCAGAACTCTTATATGTCCACAATCAATAGACTAATTGATTCTAGTGGATTGGACGTAAGATTTACAGGCTTCAGGACAGATGCTCTGGAAATATTGAGTTTAATGGATTTGTTCGTTTTGCCTTCTTTTAGCGAGGGATTTCCTCGCACCATTATGGAAGCAATGGCACTGGGAAAACCGGTCATAAGTACAGCTGTTGGTGGAATTACTGAGTTTTTGAAAGATGATAATAAAATTATCATTGTACCTCCTGGTGATTCAGAGGCATTGGCAGAGGCCATCCGTGTTTTGCTGAATAATAAAGGATTACGGGAGACGTTAAGTGTGCGAGGGCGAAGATACCTATATGAGCATCATTCTATACAGAGGAATAGTATGGGGTTGATGGATATATATGAATCTGTCCTATCGAAATAGAATACATGCAAATAAAATTTCAAAAGACCAAGAAGGACTAAAGCAGGAGATTTAAATGAAGCAATCGACAAGATACGAAATAGAGACTCTAAATGCCTATCGTACTAGGCAACGAGCGGAACAATATAAGCATTCTCAAACGGCAAGTTGGAGCTGGTCGCGATTCACCACTTGGCAGGAACAGCGTCTATTGGCACGCGAGCTTTCGCGCTATACATGGTCAGCTAACGATCGCTTGCTCGATATACCTTGTGGTACAGGTATATTGGGTAAGCTGCTAAATTCTTTTCCATTCAAGATTACGGCAAGTGATATCTCACCGGAGATGATGGAGTTGGCTCGAGGTGAGTATCCCGCAGATCGAATGGTTGACTATATACGCACCGACATTACTAACACAGGTTTTGTGCGTGAATCATTTGATTGTATAGTGGTCCTTGGTTTTTTGCATCGGGTACCGACAGATATAAAGCGCGCAACGCTTGCTGAAATAGCTGTATTATCCCGTCGGATTGCCATTATTACCTGCAGCGTGGACAGCCCTATACAAAGGCTAAAAATAAAATTACTTGCAATCATCAGAAAGCACCATGTTCCCGCGCCATGCCCGGTATCGCTCAAGGAAATCATCAGTGAATGTGAGAATGCAAATTTCAAAGTTGTCCGATCTTTTATGGTTGTGCCTTTTTTATCATCGGAAGCAATGTTAGTGCTAGAAAAAGTCAAATAGTCTTCTTGGCGGCACTTAATATTTACTAATCCAAAATTTGGAGATATTTGCGGAGTGTTTGTTGTAGAGGTTTTCGGGCCCGCATCAGTCGGCAAATCATCTCTTTGCCGCCAACTAGTGGCTATCATGAAACAATATGACATTAAAGTTATGGAGCTTCATGACTTATTGCCGTCCTGCTTGGGTAGAGTGTTGAATCCAAGCTTAATAAATATCCTAGTCGAAATATATCTATTAGTTAACACGAAAACCATAATAGACAAAATATTCTGGCATAGTTTAGCAAACATTTGGTTTGGCAAACGTAAATATAAGTGTGCGCTAAGCAGAAGTGTCTTAAGGAAAATAGGACTCTATAATTGGGCGAGGTTCAAGCCTACAACACCAGATAAGATATTCCTTTTTGACGAGGGCATGGTTCAAATAGTTCAAAATTCGGTTCTTAGTAATGGCACTTTCAAGCCTATCATACCTCTTGAGATAATAATTGAGAATATTGTTTTTGGAATATATCTCACGGCAAATCACAATGAATTATTTGAGCGTTCTATTAGACGACCGGATTTCTCTAGAAGATATCAACGTCTAGATGAAAAGGAGCTGTGTTCAGTCTTTGAAACCTCGATGATGGAATTTGATAAACATGTTGATCTGTTAGAACGATTGAAACCAGGCTGTATACACCGAATGGAACCTCTTGATTCATTTGATGGATTGGCAAAAGCAATTATAATAAAATTGAATCAATTCTTAGGACTAGAATCAATGCCCAATAGGCAGGAAGATCAAAGTGATACCCGTGGGTAGCATCGTATCTAAACACTTCTGCCTAATGCTCAATGATGCTTTTTCAATGGTCCAATTTAGAAGTGGGCTTATCAAAGCGCTTGTGCGAGATGGTCATGTGGTGACGATAGTGGTTCCATCATCTGGTCGATATAGGGTGTCATTGGAAAGATTGGGGACCGAAGTTATCGAAATTCCAATGGAACGCTTCATCGCACCATGGGATGATTTGGTGCTTTGCATTCGGCTTATGAAACTGTTCATCTCGCGGCGCTTTGATGTGGTACACACAATTACGCTGAAACCAAATCTTTATGCTGCACAGATTGCTCGGCTTATGGACGTGCCATGAGTTGTGGGACTTGTTTCCGGGAGCGGATATTTATTCTCAACATCAGGCCGTACCGAACATCCTTTTCTTGGGCGAATGGTGGCTACAGCTCTTCGATTGTCGTTTCTTGCCACCAAGTGCGTTTGGTTTCAGAACCCGGACGACCGCGATGCCTTTGTCCGTGAAAAACTGATCCCAAAGGATAAGTGCGTGGTCATCCGCGGCGGTGGCATCGATGTGGAGGAATTTAACCCCGATATATGCACTGCTGAGCTTAAGGCTCGTAAGAGATCTGAATTAGGTATACCAATTGATAGCGGTATCGTTCTGATGGTTGCAGCCCGGAGGATCGCAGCTAAGGGTGTGCGCGAGTTTGCACAAGCGGCGGCGCAGGTGCTCCCATGTCGTTCAAATTGGCGTTTTCTATTGATCGCACCGGATGACCCTGGCACCCCCGATAATGTCCATGCCGAAGATGCCATTTTTAATGTGGATGGACTTGTCGCACCTGCTGGATTTCGTGATGACATCCGCGATATCGTGGCGGCATCGGATATCGTGACATTGCCGTCTTATTACCAAGAGGGTCTGCCACGTTTCCTGCTGGAGGGCATGGCTTGTGGCAAGCCGATAGTGACGACGAACCATACCGGTTGCAGAGAAACCGTTCTTCCGGGCGAGAATGGATTTCTTGTCCCAATCAGGGAACATCATGCACTGGCGGAGGCTCTCGCACGTCTCATGGACGACGAGCAATTGAGGCTCTCTTTCGGCAGATGCTCTCGAGAGCTTTGTGTGCGCGAATTTTCTGAAACATTAGTATGTAGTCGAATCATAAAAGAGGTTTATGCTTTATGAATAACGAAAAAAAAACAGAGGCTTCTTCGTTGGAGCAGCGCAAGCTTGACGAAATAGAATTCCACAATCGAATTAGACTCGTTACAGATGATCCGCACGTGGCGGACACCCGTTGGTCTCCTGAAATGGAACGTACTGTCAGCGAGAATCCGCTATGGGCAAACATGAAGTATTACTCTATTGAGCGCAGGAGTCGAGAATACATCAAAAATTGGTTCTCCACGCATTGCCAAAATGCCCGTGTTCTCGACTTGTGCTGTGGCAATGGCGCTGATTCTATATTCCTTGCAAAAGTATGTAACGCTGAGGTCGTAGGTTGTGATCTCTCGGATGTTTCGATCAGCAACTGTCGCGCTTTGGCCGAACGGGAAGGGGTTGCCGCTAAAACCTGCTTCGATATGCAAGACGCAGAAAGGATGAATTATCCTGACAATTCATTTGATGTAGTTACCGAATATGGGGCACTACACCACGTAGACTTGCCAAAGGTATATGCCGAAATTGCACGAGTTTTGCGTCCCGGTGGCCGTGCAATATGCAACGAGACACTAGGACACAATCTGGCGATTCACTGGTATCGCAAGCTGACCCCTCAACTTCGTACACCTTGGGAGGTCGAGCATATCCTGAAGAAGCCTCAAATTGACTTGGCCCGAAAGTATTTCCGAAAAGTCGCTGTCCATCACTACCATCTCGCCACGCTTATAGCTGTCCCTTTTCGCAATACCCTTATTTTTCAGCCGCTCCTGACTATTTTGGAATGGTTGGATAGTATTATTCTCAAAATCCCTCTTCTCCGATGGCAAAGCTGGCAAGCAGTTATAGAACTAGAAAATCCAATGAAAGAAATTAATCCATAAACTCAGAATGGATAAATATGCCTTTTAGAACTGACTACACCGACGTAACGGAACTCTCCGGAGACGAAGTCACCCAGGAACAAATAGACCGTACCTATCAACGTTACTACTGGGCCAGTGAGTTTTGCCGGGATAAAGATGTCGTTGAGCTGGCCTGTGGAACAGGTCAGGGCCTCGGATTTATCTCAACACTAGCAAAAAGTTTGATTGCCGGTGATATTTCAGCACCCATGGTCGCGAAAGCCTGCGCACATTACGGAGAAAGAATAGATATACGTTTAATGGACGCGCTGGATACTCGTCTTCCAGATGCATCTTGTGATGTAGTAATTCTGTTTGAAGCAATATACTATCTGCCTGATATAGAAAGATTCATGAAGGAATGTCGTCGGATACTGAGGAATGGCGGATATTTACTGATCGCGAGTGCCAATAAAAATCTCTATGATTTTAATCCAAGCCCTTATAGTGTCAACTATTACGGTGTGAGTGAACTGAGTGATGTGTTGGAACACCGAGGGTTTTCATGTACCTTTTGGGGCGGCACGCCAGTGGATTCCGTTGCTCTGCGGCAACGATTGCTGCGTCCACTCAAGGCCTTTGCGGTACGTTTCAATTTAATGCCAGGCACTATGGCTACAAAAAAGTTTATTAAACGTTTTATATTTGGTCGTCTCGTGCCTATGCCTGCTGAAATTGCAGTTGGTTTTAAAGGTGTAATTCCTCCACGTGCGATATCCTGTGCTGTAGCGGATACCACACACAAGGTGATTTACTGTGCAGCCCAGAAGTATCAATGAGGTATCAGAAACAGTGATAGAGTGCAGCGTCTTTATTTCTAGATGATCTTAAATCTAATGAAGTTACCGGATTTATGTGTCTATCCAATGAGGATGCCAAGGTGATAAAAGAAATATTTGATCGATTGATTGCAATGGTGGGCTTAATAGCACTAAGCCCATCTTTTATTTGGATCTCCTGGCATATCCAGCGCGAAGATGGTGGCCTTGTATTCTACCGGGGAGAAAGAGTCGGTCTGCATGGGCAGCTCTTTCGTATTTTTAAATTCCGCACCATGGTGGTTGATGCCGAGAAAGTGGGCGCGTCATCGACATCCGATGACGATCAAAGGATAACCCGGATCGGGAGATACTTGAGGAAATACAAGCTGGACGAACTGCCGCAGTTGATCAATGTACTGCTGGGAGATATGAGCCTGGTCGGGCCCCGTCCCGAAGTCAAGAAGTTCACCGACCTCTATACGGAAGAGGAAAAGGCGATCCTGACCGTCAGGCCGGGTATTACGGACTGGGCCTCTATCTGGAACCCGGATGAAGGCGCCATCCTTGCCGGCAGCACGGACCCCGATCGGGATTATCTGGAGAAGATCCGGCCGGAGAAGATCCGCCTGCAACTGAAGTATGTGCGGGAGCGTACTTTCTGGACTGACATCAAGATTATTCTCTTGACCTTGAAGACCATAATCATGAAATGAACAAGGGGGGAAAGATGACACATGATCAGGAGCGGTTGCAATACCTCTATCGCATGATGTTGCGCATCCGCTGCTTCGAGGAAGGTCTGGTGGACCCCATCCTGAACCGCGAGATTCGTACCCCCTGCCATCTGTGCAGCGGGCAGGAAGCGGTTGCGGTCGGCCTGTGCGCGGCTCTTTCCAAAGATGATTATATTTTCGGCAGCCACCGTTCCCATGGACACTTCCTGGCTAAGGGCGGCTCCTTGAATGCCCTGGCGGCCGAGATCTATTGCAAGGAGAAGGGGTGTTCCAGGGGGCGCGGCGGGTCGATGCATCTGGTCGATCCGGACGTCGGCATGTTGGGATCGGCGCCGATTGTTTCCGGGACGATTTCTTTGGCCGTGGGCGCCGCATTGGCCGCTTCCCTAAGGAAGGATGGACGGGTTGCCGTCAGCTTTTTCGGCGATGGCGCCACCGGTGAGGGCGTTCTGTACGAATCGCTCAACTTTGCCGCCTTGAAGAAGCTCCCGATCATTTTCGTCTGCGAGAACAACCTCTATGCCACTCACATGCCTATCCGGGAATGTCGTGTTGATATCCCCATCCGCAGGATCGCGGAACCCTTCGGCATTGAAAATCACATGGTGGACGGCAACGATGTGCTGGCCGTATACGATGCCGGTCTTAAAGCCGTTGAAGTCTGCCGTAATGGCGAAGGCCCGGTCTTTCTGGAGTGCATGACCTACCGGTTCCGTGGTCATGTGGGGCCGGATGACAATGTCCAGGGGCTTCACACGGATATACGGCCCAAGACAGAATTGGCTTCATGGCTGAACAAAGACCCCATCCAGAGACTGGAGCGTTACCTGATTGAGCATATCGGTATCGGCGTGATGGATGTGCAAAAGATCAAGGACACCGTGGCCCAGGAGGTGCGTGAGGCCAAGACTTTTGCGGAAAACAGTCCTAGACCGCGCGGAAAGGAGCTCAACGAGTATGTCTTCGCCTAGAAACCTATCGTATTGCCAGGCTATCAACGAAGCATTCCATCAAACCATGGAAGCCGACCCTTCCGTCTTTCTCATCGGCCAAGGGGTGAAGAGTCCCTGGTATGTAGGCAGCACAACCCGGGGCCTGATCGAAAGATTCGGCCAGGAACGGGTGATCGATTCCCCGATTTCCGAGAACGGCATTACCGGTGCCGCGGTCGGGGCGGCCATCGCCGGCATGAGACCGGTGGTGGTTCATCCCCGGATGGATTTCATGCTCTATGCCATGGACCCCATCATCAATGAGGCCGCCAATTGGTTTTATATGAGCGGCGGCCGGTCGAACGCACCGGTGGTCTTCTGGGGCATCATCAATCGGCGCGGGGAACAGGCGGCCCAGCATTCCCAGGCCATGCATGCCGTATTCGCCCATGTTCCGGGACTCAAGGTGGTCATGCCGGCTACGGCGTATGACGCCAAGGGTCTCATGGTCGCCGCCATCCAGGACCCGAATCCGGTTGTTTTCGTGGATGAGCGTTTGCTCTATGGCCATGCGGGTCCTGTGCCGGAGGAGATATACCAGGTGGAGATCGGCAAGGGGTGCATCCGCAGGGAGGGATGCGATGTGACGATTGTGGCGGTTTCGCTGATGGTGCATGAAGCCTTGCTGGCCGCCTATCAACTTGCTGAAAACGATATTGAGGCGGAAGTCATCGATTTACGGACGGTCAAACCCCTTGATCAGGAATTGATTGTTAGCTCGGTCAAGAAGACGGGGAGGCTGGTGATCGCGGATGCCGGCTGGCAATCCTTCGGAATATCGGCTGAAATCGCCGCTCTGGTTTCGGAACAGGCCTTCGATGATTTGAAAGAACCCATTATGCGTGTGGCACTTCCCGACTGCCCGGCCCCGGCAAGCATGGCGCTTGAAGAAGACTACTATTCCTCGGCCGTGGACATCGTTGAGGCGGCAAGAAAAATTACACGGGAGAGGAAGAATATATGGCGCGCACGGTAAGGTTTGTCGAGCCGGCGAAACTGTACCGGATGATCAGGGAGGAGCTCGATGCGGCCTACCATGAAGTCATGGAGAAGGGCGACCTTATCGACCGCGGGCAGTTGAAAAGTTTCGAAGAGAATCTGGCCGGGTTTGTTGGCACAACGTACGCCGTTGGTCTCAACAGCGGGTATGACGCCCTGCATGTGTCATTGCGGGCGGCCGGCATTGGCCCCGGGGACGAGGTGATTGTGCCGGCCCATACCTTTGTAGCGACATGTTCGGCCGTGGTCAACGCCGGCGCAACCCCGGTGCTCGTCGATGTGGGCACGGATTTCAATATCGATTGCGACAAGATCGAGGAAGCTGTCACCTCGCGCACGCGGGGAGTCATTCCCGTGCACTTGAGCGGCTATATGGCTGACATGGTGCGGGTGAGAGATATCGCTGAAAGATATAATCTCGTCGTGATAGAGGATGCCTGTCAGAGCCTTGGTTCGGGTATGCTCGACGAGCGGACCGGGCGGAAACGGATGGCCGGCGCCTGGGGCTTGACCGGGTGCTGGAGCTTTTACCCTTTCAAGATCCTGGGCGGTTATGGCGACGGCGGGGCCATCACGACCAACGACCCGGAGGTGGCGTTGTTCGCCACCCGCATGCGCTTCAACGGCGAGGATCGTGAAACCGGCGAATATCACGGACACGGATTCACGTGCCTCCTGGACAACCTGCAGGCGGCCTTCCTTGACGTGAAACTCCGCCACTTGCCGCGGTGGATCGAACGTCGCAAGCATATCGCGGCGCGATACCAGGCAGCGCTCTCCGACCTGCCGGACCTGCTCCTGCCGCATTACGTTGACGAACGGCGCGAACACGTCTATCAGAATTATACGGTGCGTGCCAGGCAGGGCAGCGACTTCTCGGATTTCCTCAAGGCCAACGGGGTCGAGGTCTTGACCCAGTTTCGCAAGCCCTATTACCGGCACGCGGCCCTGGAACTACCTGACCGCGGTTTCCCCGAGACCGAGGCCTTGAGTCGCGAGGTGTGCTCGCTGCCCATGAATGTGGAGATCGATGATAGGGATGTGGAGTATGTCATCGAGGTGGTGCGCAAGTTCTTTGGGAAATAGCCCGTTCCGTATAAAGGACTGAATCGTTTCCGCCGAAGGGCTTGAACGTTGTTTGTCCATGAGGCGGGAGGATTTATTCCGGTCCCATGACATGTTCATAAAATCGAAGCTGGAGTAGTGTATGGATGATGAACTCAGACCGCTCAATCAAGGAAACGGGGACCAGATCGATCTGATCGAGTTTCTGATCGTTCTGGCGAAACATAAAGGCCTGATCATCGGCATGACCGTGGCGGCGGCTGTTTTTGCGGCAAGCATCAGCCTGTGCATGCCGCCCTACTATCTGGCTCGGACGAAGTTTTTTGTATTATCTCCGTCACAAGTTCTCGCCCAGGCAGGCGGTGCCGTAACCATCGCAGACGCGGGCAAACCCATGAACGATGTCTATGCCGAGCTTATCAAGAGCAGGCCCCTGCTTGATCGCATTATCGACCGTTTCGGGTTGATGAAGATTTACGGTTATAAGAGACGCAATGAAGCCAGATCGGCGCTTCAGAATCACATCATGGTCCAATACGGCGCGAAGAGCAACGTGATTACCCTGGAGGTCGAAGACCGCGCCCCGAAGAGGGCCGCCGCCATGGCCAATGCCTTTATCGAAGAATTACGAAACATGAACAATTCGGAGGGTTTTACTAGGGCGGCGCCGCGCAGTCATTTTTTTGCCGAGCAGGTCAAAGAGGCCAAGGAATCCCTCGTGAACGCCCAAGCCGCCATGAAGGATTTCCAGGAAAAGAATGGGGCGGTGCTGGTCGATGACCAGGTCCTGGAAATGATCGAAAGTATTGCGCACCTGCGGGCGCAGGTGGCCGCCAAGGAACTGCAGCTCAAGGTCATGCGCACCTACATGCATCCCGAGAACCCGGAGTTTCTGGCAATGGAGGAAGAGCTCAAGAACGCGCTGGCACAGGCCGAACGGCTTGAGGCTGAGGGAACACGCCTGCCTGTTATGATCCCACCCGGCACCCCGGCTTTGAAAAGCATGGAATATGTGCGTCTGCTGCGGGAAGTGAAATTTAATGAGGCACTGGTTGAGCTTTTGCAGGAACAGTATCAGTCGTCCAAGATTGAGGCGCTTCAGAACACTTTTACGATCCAGGTCATCGAGCAGGCCGAAGCGCCGGCGAAGAAGGACAGGCCGCGCCGGATGCTTATCGGGGGTGTAGGCGCCATTATTGGTTTTTTATGTGCGATCTTGACGACCTTCTTTCTCGAGTACAAAGAGAAGCTGTTGACTGATCCGGCCAGGCGGGCGCGATGGGAAACACTCAAGGGGTATCTCCGGTTCAGTCATATGGTTTGAGTCCAGCGGGTCAGACGAGCGGATGATCGCATTGACGCCCACTGTCTCAAGGAGTAATAAACCATGAGGCAGACCGAGCATATGTCGATCGAATACGACACCCAATCCTTTTTGGATCTTATTACCCGAAGGAATCCTGATGACGCGGCCTGGCGGGATTTGCGCCGGCGGCTCGATGCCATGTCCGATGCGGAGCTGACGGACCTGTATTACCGGTTACGCGACGCCTGTCAGGTCTCGGAGCAGGGACTGGTGTATCCGAACATCCAGAACCTGCACGCCACCCCCTTCGAAAGGGAGAAGGACCGCCGCGAACAGCGGCCTTTGGTGGAGCAGGACAGCCTGTCCGAAGTGGCGTGTTGGTATCGGGAGGCCAGGGATAAATCGTGCGTCTGGTGGCTGGAAAATCATGTCATCGCGCGGCATGCCCTGAGCAGCTGCATGAACTGCGGCGCGTGCACGGCCCTGTGCCCGGCGGCCGAGTTCAATGAATTCAATCCGCGCGCCATCATGTCGCTGGTCCAGGAAAAGGACGAGACCTCGATTGTCGAGCTCCTTAAGTCGGACACGATCTGGTTTTGCCACCAGTGCGGTTCGTGCAAGACCAAGTGTCCCCGGCAGAACAGCCCCTTCGGCATGATCTCATCCCTGCGGCAGTTGAGCCAGCTCAAGGGGTACCATGTGCAAAGCATTCGCGGCAGGCAGCAGTATTTCGCCCGTCATTTCTGGGGGGGTAATTTGTGGAACCGGGCCTGCACCTTGTATTTCCGGAACCCCGACCCGGAAAGGCACAAGGATTTCGGTCCGCGCTTCGCGGCCTATTTCCGCGCGAAAGAAGAATACTTGCGCAGAATCGGAGCCCAGCCCGATATGGAAGGCCATCTCTCCGGGCGCAAGGTGGCTCCGGAAACGCTTGAGGAATTAAGGAAGTTATGGACCGCCGGCGGTGCCGTTTATTTCTGGTCGCTGATCGAAGAAGCGGCGGCGCGGCAGGCCGCCCAGGCGGGCATGACGATCGACGAGTACCATAACCACGTCATGTCGGAAGGCTAAGTGCGGGAATCGGGGATGAATCCGTATCATCTGGCGGGGCGTGAATCCACGTGGCAAAAGCATATCAAGGATATCCCCGTTGATAACTATTTCCTGACCTTGAGCTGCATCCTGGGCAGCTTCTACCCCGCCTCGGAAACCATGGTGCCCAAGGTTTTTGATCTGCTCGGCCTGCGGTGGGCCACCACGCACACGTCCCATAACGGGTGGTCGTGCTGCACCGCCATCGGGTATCACGGCGACATCATGCCGATCGAGGCCACGCTCTTAACCGTGGCGCGTCTCTGGGCCCTGGCCCAGGAGGCGGGCATGGAGGTCATCACCCCCACGTGCGTAACGTCCTTTGGGACCTACTGTGAGTGCCAGGAGCTCCTGGAACAAGAACCGGAACTGCGCGGCAGGATCGCGCGGCTGCTCAAGGATACCTGCGGGCGTAAGCTCGTAATTCCTCGGCGGCTGGCGCACGTGAGCGATGTCTACTACCAACATCGTGAGCGACTCGCCGGGCATTTCCAATACCGGCTTATTGAAGCCGCGACCGGCCGTCCCTTAAGGGTGGTCGATCATATCGGCTGCCATTACGCCAAGTTGTTCCCCCAGCGGCATGCCGTGGGCGGTTCCGAGTATTGCGATGTCCTGGCCGGCATGGTCAGGACCTGGGGCGGCGAGAACGTCGATTATCCCGAGCGCCGGCATTGCTGCGGCATGGGTTTCCGCCAGTGCATGATACCGCCCAATCGCGGTGCGACCATGGCCAGCGTGCACAAGAAACTCAAGAGCATGGCGCCCTTCAAGCCGGATCTGATCGTGACCAACTGCCCGGGGTGCCAGGTGTTTATGGATAAAGAGCAGTGGGCCGTGCATGAGATGACCGGTGAGAAGTACTTCATCCCCGTGATAACCTACCAGGAATTGGCCGGCATCCTGCTGGGCTGGGACCCCTACGAGGTGGTGGGGATCGACTTCCATACCGTGCCGGTCGAGCCCCTGTTGGATAAAATCGGCATCCCGTATGACCGGGAAAAATCTTGGCACCGAGAGCCATAGGCCATAACTGCGATGATGGGTAACGCCACATGAGTCAGGCAGCGGCAGAAAAGCATACGGTCATGGTCGTCGGCGGCGGCGTCACCGGCTTAGGCATAGCCCTGGCCTTAGACGGCCTCGGTATCGAGACTCTCATTCTGGAAAAAGGCCCTTCGTTGGGAGGCAAGGTCAAAGATTATGACAAGATCTTTCCCGACTTCGTCAGCGGTCGGGATATCGTCAACGAATTGATCGCCAGGGTGGAGCGCGTCCCCCGCATATCCTGCCGCACGGGTACGGTCATGGCCGGGCTGAAGGAAACGGACACGGGCTATGCCGTCAGTACGAATGATCATCAGCGGCTCGAGGTGGGCGCCATTGTCCTGGCAAGCGGGTTCGAGGTCTTCGATGCCCGCCTCCAGGAGGAATACGGCTACGGCATCTACCCCAATGTGATCAACGGCCCTGAGCTCGAATCATATCTGGATCCGCATGGGCCGACCGGCGGGCGGCTTTTGCGGCCGTTCGACGGGAAACCGGCCCGGCGCGTCGCCATCATCTTTTGCGTCGGATCACGCAGCAAGAGGCTTGGAAACCCGTATTGTTCTAGGATTTGTTGCAGCTACAGCACCAAACAGGCCATCGAGATTATGGAGCGCGATCCCGGCGCCGGCGTCACCTGTTTCTACATGGACATCCGCACCTATGGCCGGGGTTTCGAGGAGATGTATCAATACGCTCAGAACCTCGGCGTCAAGTATATCCGCGGGCGCGTATCCGAATGCAGCGTCCTGCCTGAGGGCGACATCCAGGTCCGGGCCGAGAATACCCTGCTTGGCAAACCCGTGCAGGGCGTCTTCGACCTCGTTTCCCTGTCGGTGGGCATGATGCCTTGCGCCGACGCGGCGTGCTTGGCCGACCTGCTCGGGATCGAGCGCGGCAAAGACGGTTTTTTCAGCGGGGTCGACCAATACCGTGCCCCCCATGACACCCGGCGGGAGGGGATCTTCCTGGCCGGCAGCGTGACCGGTCTCAAGCCCATCCACGATTGTCTGAATGAAGCCCTGTCGGTAGCCGGCCGCGTGGCCGCCTATCTCAATAACCACGCAGGATAGGGGGCATAAAGAAGCGAAGCATATGGCCGCGTCCGGTATCGATTACGGCTGGAGATTGCAGGGTAAGACGGTGCGTCTATGCGCGGACCGCTCTTTGATGGCGGACGAATCCGCGCACCAGATGGAAAAGGCGCTCAGGCAGATGAGCATGGAGTATTATGTGCTGGACCGCTGCATGCAGTGCGGCATCTGTTCCAGCGCCTGCCCTCAGGGCCTGCTGCATGACGATGCGCCGTTTTCACCCCGCAACTTCATTCAGCGCGCCCGCTTGGGGCTGTTGAATCTGTCGGAAGACGAGCTCTGGAAGTGCACCCACTGCGGGCACTGTCAGATGATGTGCCCCTACGAGATCCCTTTCCTGGAGGTCATGATCAGTCTGCGCAACCTGGTGGTTGAACAGGGCGCGGGGCATGTGCCTGTTTCCATCAGGAGCGCGCTGGCTTCCATCGCGTCCGGCGGGAATCCCTGGAAGGCGGACGCGGCGCAAAGGGTCGCCTGGCTTCAGGGGCTGGACATCCCCCCAGTGGCGTGCGAACCCGCGCGGAAGGTGCATCTCTTCCTGGGATGCCTGGCCGGGTATGACCCCCGGGCCCGTAGGACGGCCCAGACCGCCATGCGGCTGTTGCACCTGGCCGGGGTGCCGTTTGAGGTCCTGGCGGACGAGGAGGTCTGTTGCGGAGATTCCGTCCGGCGCGTGGGCGACCTGGCCACCTTCGCTCGGCTGAAGCAGACGAACAAGCGCATTATGCTTTCCAAAGGCGTGCATACGATCTACACGCTCTCGCCGCATTGTTATGAGAGCATCCAAACCCTGTACGGGTGGGAAGAAAACCAGGCGGTCCGGGTCATGCCCTTTCTGAAGCTCCTCTTCCAATGGATGGTGGACGGGGTCTTCGCTCTCACGGATGCCCCGCGGGGGCGGGTCACCTACCATGACCCCTGCTTTTTCAGCAAGCATCAGGGGCTCGTGGATGAGCCGCGGCAAATTCTTAAGGGTCTGCCCGGGCTGGAGTATGTGGAGATGGAACACCATGGGCGAAAGAGCCTCTGCTGCGGCGGCGGCGGAGGCGGCTTCTGGCGGGACGTGGCCAAGGGCCGGCGTCTGGCCGAGGTCAGGCTGGATGAGGCATTGGCGACCGGCGCCGATTATGTGGCGACGAGTTGTCCCTACTGTCTTGCCATGCTCGAAGACGCCTCAAAGGGGGATGAAAGATATGCAAAGCTGGAAATTCTGGATATCGGCGAACTGGTGTGGAAAGGCGTGCGCCCATGAAGATCATTGACGCCCGCGTACGGCTGCGGACCGAGGAACTCCTCAAGATCTGGACATCCGAGCACACGCCCTATTACAAGGATTATGTCCAGCTCTACAAGATGAAGTCCCGCTTAAGCGTCATGCCGGTGGAAGAGCTGCTGGCCTTAGCCGCGCGGCACGGCGTGGAGAGGATGATGGCCTACGGCATCACGGCGGCGGACAACGACCAGATCCTGGAGCTTGCGCGTCGGTTTGAGGCGATCATCCCCGTGGCCGGGGTAACAATCGAGCACGGCATCCGCTTCGCCATGCGGGATATCAAGAAATATCTCGATCAAGGCGTGGCGGCCGTGTTTCTGTCGCCCTTTACCATGAAATTCAACCTCAACGATCGGTTGCTATATCCCTTGTACGGCCTGTGCGAGCTGCTCAAAATGCCCATGATCGTCCATGGGGCCATCCATTTCTGGCGTGGGGCCTATATGTGGCAGGGACAGCCGCAGTTTATCGACGAGATCGCGGTGGATTTCCCGGAGCTGAAACTGATCGTATCCCACGGCGGCAACGGCTTCGGACCTCCCATGCTGGCCGTCGCGCAGCGCCACCCGAACGTTTTCCTGGAGTTCAGCGCGCTGAACCCCGCCTACATGGCCCCGGAATTCCTCTATGCGGCCAACACCTATCTAAGGAACAAGTGCATATTCGGGACGGATTATCCCCTGGTGGATTTTGAATTGGCCATCGGGCGCTGGAAGAAGGTGCTGCGGGAAGAGGTCTGGGAACGGTTCTTCTATCAGAATGTCCTGGACGCCCTGCACGGCGAACCGGTACCCTATTGACCGGGAATTTAAAAACAGGAGGTGCGGCAATGGAATACGGCAAATATTGCGATATCGCGGATGATTTCCGGCATGGAGAGAATTTCAAGTGCGGTTCGTTCGTCAAGATCGAAAACGATGTGGTCGTCGGCGACGATGTGGTTGTGGGCGATTATGTCATATTGGAATCGGGAACGAGGATCGGCAACAAGTCAACGGTCGAAGCGCATGCGATAATCTCCCGTGCCGGCCGGATAGGCAGCGGCACGAAGATCGGCACCTATACGAAAGTCGGCAAGGATGTGGTGATCGGCGATCAATGCCAGTTTACCTCCTTTTGCGAAATTCGTGACCGATGCAGTCTCGGAAATCATGTGGCCATGGGAAGCCGCGGTACGCTCTCGGCCGGATCGGTGATCGAAGACAACGTGGTTATGAAGTACAGCTTCGTGGTGACGGACACCCCCGACTTGACGCGTGGCAACGAGAAGAAGGTCGGCACGCTGAAGAAAGGGGCCATGTTCGGTGCCAATGTCACGATCATGCCCGGCGTCAACATAGGCGAGAATGCCGAAATCGGGGCTTGTTCCCAGGTCCGCCAGGATGTCCCTTCCAATGAGATCTGGTATGGAAATCCGGCGCGCTTTTTTAAGAAACGTGCCGGTTGAATGCTTAGGGCCCTCAACCATAGCAGAATAGTAAACTTAGAAATTTTGTCCAGGAAATCGAGAACCTGCTCGCAACCAGGGTGAAAGCCTGAGTTATGAAAATAGTAAAACGCACCTACCGCGCCGGTGATGAGCGCGCAATAAACCAGCTTTATAAGCGGGTCACCGGTAATGAGAGAAGCGGCGATGAATACCGGTGGGAATGGCTCGAAACCTGGGATGGACAGGGAAATATCTGGCTTGCCTTTGATGAAGATCGCGAAGATGGCGATCGACTCATCATGCAGTATTCCCTGATCCCTACGCCCATCAGCTTTTGGGGTAAACCTTATCTTGCCGGTAAAACCGAGAATTGCATGTCACATCCCGATTGTCGAGGGACCGGGGTGTACTTTCCCCATGAAAAAGAGGGCTTTGAAGATGCCAAGCGCAGGTTCCAGCTGTTTTTCACGACCGCGGGAAACAGGGCCAAAGGAGCCCCGGGCGCGGTAAGGCGCAAACTCGGGTATAAGGGGCTTGATGCATGGGTGGAATACTTTTATCTGACGGACAGTGATTATATCAACCGGCTCATAACCAGAAAATTGTCCAAGAAATTGGGAAGATATGCCGACCTGCTCAAATACTTTTCGTATCTGTCCGCAAAACTCATCTTGGTTTACTTCCGGCCGGCAAGCGACCAGCCCATCGGTAATAAGCGCATTGAGCTCTTTGATTGCCGCACGGTCCCTCTCGCGCAGATCGAGCAGCTCTGGAATAGAAACAAGGCGCTCTATGGCATTACGATTGATCGAACCTGCGCCTATCTTGACTGGCGCATAAACCGCAACCCCTGTTTCAACCACCGCTATCTCGTGATCCGCGAAGATGAAAAGATCATCGGCTATGTCATCTTTTACCTGAATTCCAACAATGTCTTCCGTGTGGTCGATGTCATGGCCGATCAGAAACAAGTCGCCCTGTTTACCCGCTTGTTCAGGGAACTGGTTGCGATCGCCCGGAAGGAGAAGGCCGGAGCCGTGGTTTGCTCCACGGTGGAAGGCAATAAACTGCTGCGGGAGGTGTTGCGCAAAAGCGGTTTTGTGTGCCGTGAGTCCTTGTCATTCACGAAACATCAAACCGGCAAGTCGGATGAGAAATCCTTTCTTATCTATGTATCCGAAAGCATCCCCGATTATCAGAGGGCGTACGACCCGGCCAACTGGTATATCACCGCTTTGGTCAAGGAAGGACGCCGCTGATCATGACCATGGAGACCTCATGGAGGAGGTTTTCAAGGGGGATCCGCAGATATTTACCCAAAGATCGTTTTGTCCGCAGCGCCATGATCTTGGCCGGAGGCACGACCCTGGCGCAGGGGCTCGCCGTACTCCTATCGCCGATATTAACCCGGCTGTATACCCCCAATGACTTCGGTCTCCTGGCGATCTATTCTTCGATCCTCGCCATGGCGATGAATATTGCGTCTTTCAGGTATGAGTTCGCCATTCCCATTCCCGAGGATAATCAGACGGCAATCGATCTGCTCGCGCTGTGCATGGCGCTCGTGTTTTTCACGAGCGTTCTGGGCACCCTTGGGTTTGTCTTTTTTTATGATGAGTTGAGCAATATCCGGCAGATTGGCTCGCTCAAGCAATATATCTGGTTTCTGCCCATCGGGTTTTTATTGGCCGGTGCTTTCCAGGTCCTTAATTACTGGGCCGTCAGAGAAAGATTGTATCCCACTATTGCACGTACAAGTCTTTCGCTGGGGATCGCCGGGATAGTGACGCAACTGGGCCTGGGCTTCCTGAAAACCGGGTCGTTCGGGCTGCTGCTCGGGCAGGTCATCGGACAGAGCGCCGGCATCGGGACGCTGGCGAAGCAGTTCTGGAAGAAAAACAAGGACAACATCCATTCCATATCCATCGCGAGAATTCGCTTGGCCGCGTCTCGAT
>JBDKSM010000041.1:0-14789 GCA_039680665.1 Syntrophaceae bacterium
GCGTCCCCCAGGAAGGCGGTTTCAAAACAATCGCCGTGCAGCACTTTCAGAGCCCGGATATCGTCCTTAACCTCGTCCAGGGTGCGCAGCGAATGCGCACAGCCGAAGAGATCATAGATGCCGCAAAAGAGGCACCGGTTCCAATCGCAGCCCCGGATGACCCTGACCAACAGGCTTTTGGCCTCGCTGGGCGGTCTGATAACCAGTTGTTCAGGCTTATGCATGGGTATTGTATAGGATCGTTGCCGATCAAAATCAAAGTGAAAAAATAGTTTTAAGATTTAAGTTTTAAGAGCGATGTGCTACATCACCTGCACAGGTACTGGGTGTCACTTGCTTCTACTTAACACTTACGACATAAGACTTAAAACTGGTTAGATTATGACTTTTACGCCGATCGGTATCCTGCGCTGCCCTATCCAAGAACCCAAGGATGCGCCCAATTTCTATTCCGTCTCGAATATATCCGGCACAATCGAGATCTATGAACCCTTCATCCAGGGGCTGGATGGCCTTGAAGAATATGAACATATCGTGGTGCTCTTTCATTTCCATCGTTCGCAAGGCTATGAATTATTGCAGCAGCGCAAGGGCACCGGGCCGCTCAAGGGTGTATTCAGCCTATGTTCGCCCAACCGGCCGAACCCCATCGGCATGTCCATCCTGAAGTTGGTAAGGATTGAGAGGGGCATGCTGACGGTAGAACATGTGGATATGGTGGACGGCACGCCCATCATCGATATCAAGCCCTACAAACCACTGGAGAATCCCTGAAGTCATTGGCATTTTCAGCCGATATGGTGTTTTCAGGTCTGGTGTACACTACAGAGAAGAGGATGTAACGTATGGCACAAAGCGCGGATGGAGCTGAGAGAAGACGGTATAAACGCAAGCGTATCGACATGCTGGCCCTGATCAAGGTCGGCATCATCCATCAGGGCCGGGGACATACCAAGGATATCAGTCTGAAAGGAATCTGGGTGGAAAACCGCACCGTCTTCGCCCACATGCGGCCCAACCGGATCTCCGAGCTCATCAATACCCAGATCAAGATCTCCTTCCCGCAGGAAAGCCTTACCGTCATTGGCAAGATCGTGCGCATCGATCACGCCAAAGGCGATATCGCCCTTGAGGTCGTGCAGACGACCGACGATGCGGCCTGGAAGAAAATCTGCGGCGAGGAGAGCTGACCTTCAGGCCTCAACCCTGTCTTTCCCGCCCGAGGATTACCGACCACGTTATAGCGCCGGTGCGCAGGCAGCGCGCCGGATTCGTGGTCAAATCCGCCAGGGTGGACGGCGCACCGCCGGGGGTAAGGCCGCCGTCAAGAATGGCATCGAACTCCAATTGCAGATCCCGGACTTCGTATGCTGTCCGGGCGGGAGGGTGGCCGGCGAGATTGGCCGACGTGGAGGTGATGGGCCCCAGGGCACGACAAAGCGCTGTGGCCATGGCATTGGGTGAGACCCTGAGAGCCACCTTACCCTCAACCTTCAAAAGCGCATGCACATCTCCCCGCTCTTCCAGCACCGCACTCAACGGGCCCGGCCAGAAATGCTCCAGCAGCGCCTGCTGGCGCTCATCGATAGAGGCCACGGTCTTGGCCATGGCCATATCGGCCACCAGTATGATCATACCCTTGGCGCTCTCCCGCCCCTTGATGCGGATGATGCGCTCCAGGGCTTCATAATCGCCGATACGCGCCCCCAGACCGTAGAAGGTCTCGGTCGGGTAGGCGAACACGGCATCCGTGCGTTTGCTTACCAAATCAACAATCTTAAAGATATCTGGTGTGATGAGCATAGGTTTAAGGAACGAAGCCAGGAATCAGGGGCCAGAATAAGGTCGGACACATAACGTTCTCATTATGGCATCGCCATTCTGTATTCTGAATCCTGACTCATGAATTCTTGCTTTGCTCAGATCTTCTCCACCTCGCGGTCGGCGGCCAGTACGGTCTGTTTCTGGCTCTCACGGTGGCCGGCAAGCTTTGTACGCAGACCCTCGTCGCATAGCGCCAGAATCTCCACGGCTAAGAGGGCGGCGTTCTTGGCACCGGGTTTGCCGATTCCGACCGTGGCCACCGGTATGCCCGGCGGCATCTGCACCATGGAAAGCAGCGCATCCAGGCCGCCCAGAGACGAGGCATCAATGGGCACGCCGATGACCGGCAGGGTCGTACAAGCCGCGATGACACCCGCTAAATGGGCGGCCATGCCTGCCCCGGCAATGATGGCGGAGTATCCGTTTTCTCTGGCGTTGCGGCTGAACTGCGCCACCTCCTCGGGGCAGCGATGCGCCGAGAGCACGCGCATCTCGTACGCAATCCCGAACTGTTTTAAGATCGCCGCCGACTCTTCCATGATGGGGAGGTCGGATTTTGAGCCCATGACAATGCCGACCTTCATATCACTCGCACCCCCTTTCAAGCGCCCGGCCGCCGATGTCCTTGCGGTAATGCGCGCCCTGGAACAGGATGCGCGCCGCGGCCCGGTAGGCCTGGCTGATGGTGACGGGCATGTCCTCGCCCAAGGCGGTCACTCCCAAGACCCGGCCGCCCGAGGTGACCAGCGCGCCGTCCTTGATCTTGGTCCCGGCATGGAAGACCTTGACGCCTGGCATGGCATCGGCCTCGGCGATGCCCGTGATAGGGTAGCCTTTGGGGTAATCGCCGGGGTACCCGCCCGATGACATGACCACGCATACGCTGGGTCCGCTCCATTCCAACTGCATGCCCTTGATGCTTCCGCCCTGGGCCACTTCCATTAAGAGCGGCACGATATCTGTTTTGAGCCGCATCAAGAGCGGCTGGGTCTCGGGATCGCCCAGGCGTACATTGAACTCCAGCACGGACGGACCTTTATCCGTAATCATGAGCCCGGCATAGAGCACGCCCTTGTACACGATACCCTGTTTGCGCAGACCCTCCACCAGCGGATAGAGGATCTTGTACATGACCTGGCCAAAGATGACGTCATCCACCACGGGCGCGGGCGAATAGGCACCCATGCCGCCGGTGTTCGGTCCCTGATCGTGGTCGAAGACACGCTTATGGTCCTGCGAAGACGCCAAGGGCACGATATGCTCGCCGTCGGTGATGGCGATGAACGAGGCCTCCTCACCCTCCAGGCGTTCCTCCACCACCACGGTCTTGCCGGCATCGCCAAAGGCCTGGTCCACCATGATGCTGTCCACGGCCCCCAGGGCCTCGTCCTTGTCGTCGGTGACCAGCACGCCCTTGCCCGCGGCCAGACCGTCGGCCTTGACCACCAGGGGATAAGGGGCCGTGCGGATGAAATCCCTGGCCCGTCCGGCATCGTCAAAGACCCCGAAGTCGGCCGTGGGGATGCCTAAATCGCGCATGACGGTCTTGGCAAAGGCCTTCGAGCCTTCCAGCTGCGCCGCGCGTTTGTCGGGCCCGAAGACGGCCAGCTTCTCGGCCTGAAAGAGATCCACGATGCCTTGGGCCAGCGGCGCTTCCGGGCCGACCACGGTCAGGTCGACACGGTTGTCCTTGGCGAACTTGGTAAGCCCTACCAGATCATCGACCTGAAGATCGACGCACACGGCGTCAGCGGCGATGCCGCCGTTGCCCGGGGCGCAGAATACCGTATCGACCAGTCGGCTCTGGGAGATCTTCCAGCACAGGGCGTGCTCGCGCCCGCCGGAACCGATGATAAGGACCTTGAGCGCCATTAATGCCGGAAGTGGCGCATGCCGGTGAAGATCATGGCCATATTGTGCTCGTCCGCGGCCTGAATGACCTCGGCGTCGCGCACCGAACCGCCCGGCTGTACTACGGCCGTAGCGCCCGCGCCGGCCGCCTCGTCGATGCCGTCACGGAACGGGAAAAAGGCATCCGAGGCCACCACCGAGCCCTGCGTGGATAGTCCGGCGTTGCCGGCCTTGATAATGGCCAGCTTGGAGGAGTCCACCCGGCTCATCTGCCCGGCGCCTACGCCGATGAGCTGATCCTTCTTGGCGTACACCACGGCATTGGATTTTACATACTTCACGATCTTCCAGGCAAACCCCAGCGCCGCCATCTCATCCGGCGTGGGACCGCGCTTGGTGACCACCTGGGCCTTCGCCAGATCAACATGCCCCAGATCGCGATCCTGGAGAAGAAGCCCGCCGGTCACGCGCCGGGTGAAGAACAAGGGCTGCTTGGCCTGGGCGCCGCCGGCAATCCCCGGCACCTTCAGTAAGCGCACGTTCTTTTTCTGGGTCAGGATGGCCAGGGCCTCCTCGGTATACGCCGGCGCGATCACCACCTCGGTGAACACGTCACCGATGGCCTTGGCCGTGGCCGCATCCACGGTGCGGTTCACGCCCACAATGCCGCCGAAGGCCGAGGTGGTGTCCACGGCAAAGGCCTTGCGGTAGGCCTCTTCAAGGTTGTCACCCAGGGCCGCGCCGCAGGGGTTGGCATGCTTCAGGATCACGCAGGCAGGCTCAGCAAACTCCATGATGAGGTCAAGCGCCGCGTCCGAGTCCATAATATTGTTATAGGAAAGCTCCTTGCCCCATAGCTGCTCGGCCGTGGCTATGGAAGGCTGCTCCACGCGCGTGTCGCTGTAAAAGGCGGCCTTCTGGTGCGGGTTTTCACCGTAACGCAGGGTCTGCTTGCGCTGGTACTGCACCGTATAGGTCAGAGGAAACATGCCGTCCTCGACATCGATGCCCTGCAGATGGTTGGAAATGGCGGCATCATAGCGCGCGGTCAGCGAAAAGGCCTTGCGCGCCAGGTTGAAGTTGGTCTTGGCGCTGACCTCTCCGCCCGAGGCACGCATCTCGGACAGGATGTCCTGATAGTCCTGGGGATCGGTGACCACAGAGACGAACGGGTAGTTCTTGGAAGCGGCCCGGATCATGGCCGGCCCGCCGATGTCGATGTTCTCGATGGCCTCGTGCAGGGGCGCGCCCTTGGCCACCGTATCTTCGAAGCGGTAGAGGTTGACGACCAGCATGTCGATGGGCTTGATGCCGTGCTCCTGCATGGCCTTGGCGTGTTCGGGGTTGTCCCTCAAGGCCAGCATGCCGCCGTGCACCTTGGGATGCAGCGTCTTCAAGCGCCCGTCCATCATCTCCGGGAATCCCGTGAAGTCGGAAATATCCACGACCGTGAGCCCACTGTCACGCAGCGTCTTGGCCGTGCCACCCGTGGAGATGATCTCGGCCCCCATCTCGGATAAGCCCTTGATGAAATCCACCACCCCGCCCTTGTCCGTTACACTGACTAGTACCCGTTCTATCTTCGGCATCGTTTCTCTTTCTCCAATCTTAAGCGGTTTCTTCTTTTTTTAGATGGTCTGGACCTCGCTCAACCCGTCACGGTGCAGGTAGTACCAGGTGAGCAAGGGCACAATACGTTCGAACAGGCCGGCATCCAGATGGCTGATATGCCTGACGTGCGTGGTGATCTCATCGCCGCTGATGTCACCGGCGATCATCCCGTCGCGCAAACGGGTAATGCGGGTCTGCAGGCTGTCCTTCATGCGCTTGTCGCGCACGTTGCGCGCGAGGTAGCGGTTCATCTCGGCGAAGAGGCTCTCCATGTCCATGAGGCCGAAGGCGTTGTGATACTCACTTTCCAGCTCGTCGATCATGGCGATCAGGTAGGACTTGGCATCCTCCAGTCCGAGCCGGAAGGTATCTTCGAGCAGCACCTTCTCCATGCCGTCCATGAATGGGGTAGCAAAGGTGATGGCGGCGAAGTCCTGCGTATACTGATGCTGGTCGCCCATGACGCGGATAAGGGTCTTGTGGGCCTTGTCTTTCCACTTCAGCGCCGGTTTTTCATGGACATGACCGTCCAAGAGTTCATCCACGTCCTTGATCATGTTCTCCAACAGCGTCACGATGTGATCGATGGGGTATTCTATTTTCATGCTAGCAATCATACACAGCAATGTGCAAGCTGGTCAAGACTGTTCATCGGCGCTCATTTATGCTAAGCTGATGCATATGCGCGCATCAATTCCGCCCCTTCATGACCAGGCCGCGCTCAAAGGCCTCATCCGTTCCGTATTGAACGGCCGCGAACGCCGGATTATCCCGGCCGACAATCTCAATCCCGCGGCCGTGCTCGTCCCCTTGGGCTGGCTGGACGGTGACCCTCGCATCATCCTGACCAAGCGCTCCATGAACGTGGAAACCCACAAGGGCGAGATCTCCTTTCCCGGCGGCCATACCGAGCCCGACGACAACGGGCCCGAAAACACGGCACTACGCGAGGCTCAGGAAGAGATCGGCCTAAAGCCCGAACATGTCGAGATCCTGGGACGCCTGGATGACCATATCACCATCTTCCGCTTCCATGTCACCCCCGTGGTCGGCGCCATCCCCTACCCCTATCCGTTCAGTATCAACGGCGAGGCCGATGCAATCGTCACCGTGCGCCTTGCCGATGCCCTTTTGGACTCCTCCTGGATGTCCGAGAAAACCCAGTTACGGGGCATGGACGTGGAGTTCTCCTGCATCCCGGCCGATGACGGCTTTGTCTGGGGCGCAACCGCCCGCATGCTGAGACACTTCGTCGAGCTCCTGACCGGACACGAACTCAATCCCGGCCCCTTGAGTGAAGACGCGCGCAATTGGATCGCCGGCATCGTGGGCGCCCAAGAACGCTATACCCAAAAATTATAGCGGCAACCGTCTGGTCACCTCGAGACCGAACTTTACACCCCCTCAATAAGTGCGTATTGCCCCCTCAAAAGGGTAATTATTTGCCTATATAATGCTTCCAGGCCCATGAAATTTGTGAGGACACTTTCATAATCAAATAACCCAAAATATGAGCGCATAGAGATCAGAAAACGGTTTTCACTAGTTATTATAATAAGATCAATCGTTATGTATGCAGAATTAGATTGCCCCAGCGACCTCTTTTCCATATGTGGCACTATGATTGCTAAACTACACTTGCAATTAAAAACATATCAAGGAGCGCGGAATGAAGAAAAGCTCACAGATAACGGCACTCACGACTCTATTGACTTTTCTTCTTATAGGCACCGCCATAGCACATCCCTTGAACGAAGATACGATGCAGTGGGATATAACGGCAAACACCTTGATCAGCGCTTCGGCATATGCTGGTGATTGCCCATCAAAAGCAACTTTCACGGGGCTCTCTCAGAACCAGGGTTCGAATCTCTGGGCATACGCCAGTCGATTCACGCGTATCCAGCAGGTTGTCGAATTCGCTGGTTATCGGGCAAATCTCACCGTGACCATACAATCCATGCTTCAATCGGTCAGAGACATTGATCTGGCGCCTATGATCACGCTTGAGTTTGTCTGGTAGGGTCTATGGAGAGCAACCTGTAACGAAGATGATTGTCATGGCCGCACACCATAACCGGTTTACCGGTTTCGTTTCCTCTCAGGAACAGTATGCCAAAAGCTGTCGGGGCAACCGGCCTGTTGCCCCTTGTATGAATCATCCCGAATCTGCCGATAAATTTCAGAAGAACAAAGGAATTGAACATATCGCCAGACACCCCTGCATGACAAGAGCCATGGTCGGCCTGGGTTAAAGATCCCACTTCATTGAGAACCGGAATCAGAATTTCTTGCCGGTCAGGCGCTCGTAGGCCTCGATGTATTTCTCGCGCGTCTTGGAGATGATATGTTCGGGCAGGTTTGGTCCAGGCGCGGTCTTGTTCCAGGTGAGCGTCTCCAAATAGTCGCGCACGAATTGCTTATCGAAGCTGGGCTGGGCTTTGCCGGGGACATACCTGTCAACCGGCCAGAAACGGGATGAGTCCGGGGTCAGGACCTCGTCGATGAGAATGACGGCATCGCCGATGAGTCCGAACTCGAACTTGGTGTCAGCGATGATAATCCCTTTTTTTAGCGCATAATCACTGGCCATGGCATAGATCTTAAGCGCCAGGTCGCGCACCTGTTCGGCCATGCTTGGGCCCAGCATGCTGATGACCGTGGCGAAGTCGATGGCCTCGTCGTGTAGACCGATTTCGGCCTTGGTGGTGGGGGTGAAGATGGGTTCGGGCAGTTTCTCTGATTCCTTTAAGCCCGCTGGCAGATCGATACCGCAGATGGAGCCTTTCTGCTGGTATTCCTTCCAGCCCGAGCCGGTGATATAGCCCCGCACCACGCATTCCACGGTCAGCGGCTTGGCCTTCTTGACCAGCATGGAGCGGCCTTCCAGACGTTTATCGTCCGTGAATGGTGCGGGGTAGTTCTCGGCCTGGACGACAACGATATGGTTGGGCACGATCGACCGGGTTTTCTCGAACCAGAAGATCGAAATCTGGTTGAGGACCTTGCCCTTGTCCGGGATGGGGTCGGGCAGGATCACGTCGAAGGCGGAGATGCGGTCGGTGGTGACCATCAAGAGGTGCTCGGCGTCGACATCAAAGATCTCGCGCACCTTGCCGCTTGAGAGCTTCTTGGTGCCCTTGATTTCAATCGTGGACAATGCCTCCATGATCTTCCTCCATCGAGTGTGGTAAAATCTCAGAGTGCCAAAAAAGTATTGAAAAAGTCAAGAGCCTATTATATAGATTTCGCTCCCTTGAGGGCTCGCAGAGCTGGCATGTCAGGCACAGGGCGTAGCAACAGGGGACGGCCGAACGTAAAAGTGAGTTTCCCTTGATTTTTCCGGCCGGACGGGTAAAACAGGTGTCACGTGACGGAAATGACGGCAAGCGCAGATGAAAACATGCCCGAAATGCGGGGCGAGCTAGTCTACAGGTGCATAGCCTGCGGCGCAAGCTTTGATATTTACGATTTCATCTATACCTGCCCGCACTGCAAATCCCTGCTAAAGGTCGAGAACACCGCCTTTGAAAACCTCAAACAAATACCGGCCCGACGCTGGATTGAGGTCTTTGACGGCCGTCGCTGCACCGATACCCTGGAGCTATCGGGCATCTTCCGTTTCCATGAGCTGATCCTGCCTATCGTGCCGGTGAAGGACATTATCTATTTGGGCGAAGGACAGACGCCGATCGTACGCGCCAACCAGGAGCTGAGCGCCTGGGTGGGGGCCGAATTCTTCGTCAAGAACGACGGGTTCAATCCTTCGGCCAGCTTCAAGGATCGGGGTATGGCCTCGGCCATCAGCTATCTGAACCACGTCATCCGGATCAAGGACCTGAATAATGTACTCGGGATCTGCGCCTCCACGGGCGACACCTCGGCCGCCGCGGCCCTGTACTTGAGCTATCTGCCCAAGTCCAAGGTCAAGACCGTGGTGCTCCTGCCCAAAGGCAAGGTCACGACCCAGCAGCTCTCGCAGCCTTTGGGTTCCGGCGCCACGGTCATAGAACTGCCCGGGGTGTTCGACGACTGCATGCGCATCGTGGAGCAGCTGGCCCATAACTATCAGGTCTTCCTCTTGAATTCCAAGAACCCGGTACGCATCCTGGGGCAGAAGTCGTACGCCTTTGAGATCGCCCAGCAGATGCGCTGGCGGACACAGAACCTGGTGGTGGTCGTGCCCATCGGCAACGCCGGCAACGTCACCGCCGTCATGGAAGGCTTCCTGGATCTCTTCCAGCTGGGAATCATCCAGGAACTGCCTGTCATCCTGGGCGTGCAGAGCGAGCACGCCGACCCCATCGTCCGCTGGCGGGATACGGGCACGTTCAAGCCCGTCAAGGTGAGGCCCTCGGTGGCGCAGGCGGCCATGATCGGCGATCCGGTAAGTTTCCCCAAGGTCGATCAGCTGGTGGGAAAGCATTACCATGACCGCTTCCATGCCATCGCCGTCAGCGAAACCGAGATCATGGAAGGCATGCTCATGGCCAACCGGCACGGGCATGTGGTGTGCACCCAGGGCGGCGAATCCGTGGCGGGCTTGCGCAAGGCGCTGCAGGCGGGAATATGCTCTCCGCAGCAGCGTTTCGTGGTGGACTCCACCTCACATCAGCTCAAGTTCGCCACCTTTCAGCAGATGTACTTCGAGGAAGCATTCGGCTCCGAGTATACAATCCAGACCAGAGATGGATTCAAGAACCAACCGGTGACACTGGCAGCCGATCCTGGGACTATCGCGGAGTATCTGGGGCTCAAGCAGAAGAACTGAAAAGGGGAGTCACCCGTAAGCACTCAAGCTTTAGAGTGAGCAACCGAAATAACCAATTGCACAGGAGGAAAGGGTATGAGGAACCAGGATTTTTTATTTTCATCGGAGTCCGTTACCGAAGGACATCCGGATAAAGTGGCGGATCATATTTCGGACGCGATATTGGACGAGATCATCGCACATGACAAGAGCGCCCGTGTAGCCTGCGAGACCTTGGTCACCACCGGCCTCGTGGTCGTAGCCGGCGAGATTACGACCAACCATCACTTCGACGTGCAGCGCGTAGCGCGCCAAACCATCAAGGAGATCGGGTACATTGACGCAGCCATGGGCTTTTCATGGGACACCTGCGGCATCATGGTCACCCTCGACAAGCAATCGCCGGATATCGCCCAGGGCGTCAACGAGGGCCAGGGGCTTTTCAAGGAGCAGGGCGCCGGCGACCAAGGTATGATGTTCGGGTACGCCTGCGACGACACGCCGGTATTGATGCCCGCCCCCATCTATTATGCCCAGACCCTTTCTCAGCGCCTGTCAGAGGCGCGCAAGTCCGGTGAGCTCGAATGGCTCAGGCCGGATGGCAAGACCCAGGTGACGGTGGAATACAAGGGCGGAAAACCCGTGCGCATTGACGGCATCGTCATAGCGGCCCAACACAACGAGGATGTGAGCTATGAGATCATCCGCGACGGCATCATGGAAGAAGTCATCAAGAAAATCATCCCGCAACAACTCATAGATAAAAATACCAAATACTATATCAACGCCACCGGACGCTTTGTCATGGGCGGCCCACATGCCGACAGCGGCCTGACCGGCCGCAAGATCATCGTGGACACCTACGGCGGATTCGCTCCGCACGGCGGCGGCGCCTTTTCCGGCAAGGACCCATCCAAGGTGGACCGCAGCGCGGCCTATATGGCGCGCTACGTCGCCAAGAACATCGTGGCCGCCAAATTGGCCCAGCGGTGTAACGTACAGCTGGCCTATGTCATCGGCGTGGCCGATCCGGTATCGGTCATGATCGACACCGAAGGCACGGGCACGATCTCCGAGGAGAGGCTGTCTGCCATCGTGCGCGAGGTCTTCCCCATGAAGCCCAAGGCCATCATCGACTACCTCGACCTGCTGCGTCCGATCTACAAGAAGACCGCCGGATACGGCCACTTCGGCCGCACCGACCCCGACTTCACCTGGGAAAAAACGGACAAGGTCGAGGCCCTCAAGGCCAAGGCGAAATAACGCGACAAAGGAGACGCGCATGGCAGCAAGAAAACTTTCATTACTCCCTGACTTCACGGGCCAGGACTATAAGGTGGCCGATATAGCGCTAGCCGAATTCGGCCGCAAGGAGATAGCCATCGCCGAACAGGAGATGCCCGGACTGATGGCCGTGCGCGCCAAGTATGCCAAAAAAAGACCTTTAAAGGGGGCGCGTATCACCGGTAGTCTGCACATGACCATCCAGACCGCCGTGCTGATCGAGACCCTGAAGGCCTTAGGCGCCGACGTGCGCTGGGCCTCGTGCAATATCTTTTCCACTCAGGACCATGCCGCGGCCGCCATCGCAAAGGCCGGGGTCCCGGTCTTTGCCTGGAAGGGCGAGACCCTGCAGGACTACTGGGAATGTACCCTGCGGGCGCTTAGCTTCACGGACGGAAAAGGCCCCAACCTGATCGTGGATGACGGGGGCGACGCCACGCTCCTGGTGCACCGCGGCTACCAGGCCGAGGAAAATCCCAAGATTTTGGACGAGCCCACGGACAACCAGGAGCTCGCCATCATCAACGCCCTGCTCAAGCGCCAGCTCGGCCGCGGCAAGCAGTTCTGGCACCGCCTGGCCAAGGATATCAAAGGCGTATCCGAGGAGACAACTACAGGCGTGAACCGACTCTACCAGATGATGGAAAACAAGACGCTCCTGTTCCCGGCCGTCAATGTGAACAATTCCGTGACCAAGAGCAAGTTCGACACCCTCTACGGCTGCCGCGAATCCCTGGCCGACGGTATTAAGCGCGCCACGGACGTCATGGTGGCGGGCAAGGTGGTATGCGTGTGCGGCTACGGTGACGTGGGCAAGGGTTGCGCCAAGAGCATGCGCGACTTGGGCGCGCGTGTGCTGGTCACCGAGATCGACCCCATCTGCGCCCTACAGGCCGCCATGGAAGGCTTCGAGGTCACCACCGTGGAGGAGGCCCTGGCTGAGGCCAACATCTATGTGACCGCCACCGGCAACTGCGAGGTCATTACCCTGGAGCACATGCAGCAGATGCGCAACCAATCGATCGTCTGCAACATCGGCCACTTCGACAACGAGATCCAGGTCGGCAGACTTAAGGCCAAGGGCATCAAGCGCCTGAACATCAAACCCCAAGTGGACAGGTTCACCTTTCCGGATGGTCACTCCATCTACATCCTGGCCGAAGGCCGACTGGTCAACTTAGGCTGCGCCACGGGCCATCCCTCTTTCGTTATGTCGAACTCCTTCACCAACCAGGTGCTGGCCCAGATTGATTTGTGGACCAGAAAACACGCTATCGGGGTTACGATCCTCCCCAAGGAACTCGACGAGGAAGTGGCCCGGCTGCACCTGGGCAAACTGGGCGTCAAACTGACCACGCTGACCAAGAAACAGGCCGACTATATCGGTGTAAAGATCGGCGGTCCCTTCAAGGCGGAACATTACCGCTACTAGCCTGGCATCAACAAGAGTAACAAGGCCTCTTTTCGGCGCATGCACCGAATAAGGGGCCTTTTTTTACATATGCTTGTCAAGCCAAGCGTGAAGGTCGTTCAAGGCACGGGCGCGGTCTTTGGGTCGTTCATTATAGACCTCATGCCGGAAGCCCTCGTAGGCCTTGATGGTCTTGTCGGAGGCGCCCACGGCCTTGAAGAAATCGTTCTGGCCTGAGAAGGAGGTGTCCTCGGTGCCGTACTGGATCAAAGTCGGCATGGTGAGCTTACCGGCATTATTGTATCCGATGGCATTATAGGTCCACATTTGTTCGCCCAACCGCGGCGTGATGACATCAGGGACGAGGGGATCTTCAACATAGGCCTTGACGACCTCGGGGTCGTGCGAGATGAATTCGGGCGGCAGGGGTGACTTGATATGCACACCGGGGATGAGGCGTGATGCGATACGTGTGATAAGATGCAAGGGTTTGGGGATGGCCGAGCCGGGTCCTGCGCCGGTGCCGGAGAGGACCAGGGATTTGATGTCGTTGGGATAGCGCTCGGCATAATTCATGGCAATCTGACTCCCCATGGAATGTCCGAGCAGAGCCACCGGGATGTCGGGAAAGAGGGTCTTGATAATCTCGTCCGCGAATTGTTTTTCATCCGCGATATACTCCTCGAAGCTGTTCACGTGGCAGCGTTTACCCTCGCTGCGGCCATGACCGCGGTGGTCGGTACCGGCCACCGCGTAGCCGGCCGGCACCAGTTCATCGATCACGTTCTTGTAGCGGTCGATATGTTCGGCAAAGCCGTGGATCACATGCACGACGGCCTCGGGAGTCTCCTGCGGGAGGAAGGCCTTCCAGAAAATCGCCAGACCATCATGCGCCTTGAATCTTCCTTCTTTGGTTATCATGGGAGCCTCCTCAGGATTGTATGGAAATAATATTATATCATAATTCGTTCAGGATTGACAAATAAAAACATGCGGGAGAGGTTTCCTTAAAACCTGTACGTTCCTCGCTGAACAAGCCAGATTGCCGTCAAGTCGCTTCGCTTGCGAGCGTCTGCCGAAAGGTATCGAAATGCTCTCTGACCTGCACAAGCATCTCGGCGGCCAGGTTCCCGTTCTCGGCCGCGCCAGCCTTTTCCATTTCAAAGGCTGCGGCCTGCAAGATTTCGGCCCCTACATTGCCGGCGGCCCCCTTGAGGGTATGGGCCTGGCGTCTGATCGTAAGCGCGTCAGCCTCGGCAACAGCCTTCTCCAGGATCGCAATCTGGCGTGGGGCATCATCCAGGAAGACCTGGACGATTTCCCGAATTTGCTCTTCATCGCCGTCCAGGTTCTCGGCCAGGGCATCACGGTTGTAGATGACTGGTTCACGCGCAGCGGATTCCACTTCGGGTAAAAGCGGTACCGCGACCCAACGGGAGAGAGCGCGCGCTAGCTCGGCGGCCTTGATCGGTTTGGTAATATAGTCATCCATACCGGCGGCCAGGTATTTCTCGCGATCGCCGGTCAGGGCATGCGCGGTCATAGCGACGATCGGTATCTTGGGGTTGAGCACACCACCCGATCCGTCACGGATGCTGCGGGTGGCGGTGATGCCGTCCATGACCGGCATTTGGATATCCATGAACACGAGGTCATAGGCGGTGGTTTGCAGGGCCTGGATGGCGGCGCGGCCATTATTCACCGCCTCGGCATGATACCCAAGTTTTTCCAGGGACTTGATGGCCACGATCTGGTTGGTGGAATTGTCTTCGGCCAAAAGAATGCGCACGCGGCGCTTCTGGTCCTCGGTCAAGCTATGGCGGGTCACCAGCGCGGGATGTGGTTGCTCGGTCCGTGGCTGAATGCCGCAGATGATCTCAAGGCAATCCTTGAGTTGCGCACGTTTGACCGGTTTGGTCAGGTAGGCCGCAAACCCGATCTCTTCCAAGCGCGCGGCGTCGCCGCGCTTACCGACCGAGGTCACCATTACCAGTTTGGTGTCCTGGATCTCGGGGTCCTGCTTGATGAGTGCCCCCAGGGTTTCGCCGTCCATCTCAG
>JBDKSM010000042.1:0-9119 GCA_039680665.1 Syntrophaceae bacterium
GGCGGCAGGATGCCTTTCTGGAACAGGCCCGGCGACAGGTAGATCTGGCCGTCGGTGATGGAGATGAGGTTGGTGGGGATATAGGACGAGATGTCCTGGGCCTCGGTCTCGATGACGGGCAGGGCCGTGAGCGACCCGCCGCCGTGTTCCTTGCGCAGGTGCGTGGAACGTTCTAAGAGGCGCGAGTGGATGTAGAAGATATCGCCCGGGAAGGCCTCGCGGCCGGGCGGGCGCCGAAGGAGCAGCGAGAGCTCGCGGTAGGCCCGCGCGTGGCGGGTCAGGTCGTCGTAGACGATCAGCACATCGCGACCCTTGGCCATGAAGTATTCGCCTATGGAGGTGGCGGCATAGGGCGCGGTGAACTGCAACCCCGGCGGCTCCTCGCCCGCGGCCACCACTACGACGCTATAAGCCAGGGCGTTATACTCCTTGAGCACGGCGATGGACTTGGCCACGTCCGCGCTCTGCTTGCCGACGGCGCAGTAGATGCAGAGCACGTCCTTGTCGTGCTGGTTGATGATGGTGTCTAAGGCGATGGCGGTTTTGCCGGTCTGGCGGTCGCCCAGGATCAGCTCGCGCTGGCCGCGTCCAATGGGGATCAGGGCGTCAATGGCCTTCAACCCGGTCTGCAGCGGCACGGTCACGGGATCGCGGTGCATGATGGGCGGGGCCTCGCGCTCCACGGGAAGGCGTTCGGTGGCATGGATATCGCCCAGGCCGTCCAGCGGCCGGCCGATGGCGTCGACGACCCGGCCCAGCAGAGCTTCCCCCACCGGGGTGTCCAGCACGCGGCCCGTGCGGTGCACCTCGGCCCCGGCGCTGACGCTCTCACTGGCGTCGAGCATGATGACGCCGATCTCGCCCGGGTCAACGTTGAAGACCAGGCCGTAGAGGTCGCCGGAAAAGCGCACGAGCTCCTCGGATCGCACGCCGGACATGCCGCTTACCCTTGCGATGCCGGCGCCCACATAGGTCACGATGCCGACCTCCTCGGCCTTGAGCTCGGCCTTGTGATCGTCCAGGACGGTACTCAGCCGCTGGAAGGTATCGTTAAGGACCCCTTGCAGGGCCCCTTCATCGCTGACGCGTTTCATGCCTCACTCCTTTGTTCATGGCAACACCGGCTCGGCGATCTCCTCTTTGAGGGCCTGCAGAAAGGCCTCTTCGAGGGCCAGGAGATAGTCGCCCACGCTCCAGGAAACCTTGTGCCCGTGTACCAGCACCTCGATGCCGGTGATGATCTCGGGCGTGCTTTCGAAGCGGATGGGGGTCTCGGGCGGGGCATAATCTTCCAGCGCGGCGATGATGCGCTCCTGCTGGTCCGTGCTCAGCGCGAGGCTGGAGCGCACGATGACGCCTGTCTGGGTGTCGGCCTGGGCGAGGTTGTCACGGATGGCCTTGAGCTGCTCGGTCTCGGAATCCTCAAGCCGCCTGAGCATGACGCCCAGCACGCGTTCCTCGAGCTCGGCATCGGCCAGGTCATGCATGACGCGGCGGATGGTGTCGTAGACCTGCGATCCGGCCCGTCGTCTGAGGTCTTCAAGGAAACTCTGCTTCTCGCGCTCCAAGGTATCGTGCCAGCGGTTTTTCAGCGCATCGACATCGGCGCGCGCCTTCTCCAGCAGATCCTGTCTTGCTTTTGCCGCCGCTTCGCGGGCCTGGGAGAACAACTCTTCCCGCTGCGCCTCCAGGGAACTGGTCTTCGACTGGTAGTCTAGGGCCTCCTGCCTGGCCTTATCCTGCTGATCCCTGGCTTCGGCCCAGCTCGCTTCGATCTTGGCCTGGCGGGCATCTATGGCGCCCAAGATGCGTCCGTAGAGGAAATACTTGAGCAGGAAGACCAGGACCAGGAAGTTGACGATCTGGGCGAAGAGGACGAACCAGTCGATGTGCATATACTGCTCCTCGAAAAGGCTATTTCGCGATCACGTGGGCCCAGAACGGATTGGCGAAGATGAGGATCATGGAGATCACGAAGCAGTAGATGGCGATGGATTCGATCATGGCCAGGCTGACGTACAGGGTGCGCTGCAGGGTGTTGCGTTCGTCGGGCTGCTGGGCGATGGCGCTCAGGGCCTGCTGCACCGCCCGGCCTTCGCCCAGGGCCGGACCGATCGAGCCGATGGCCATGGTGAGTCCCGCGCCGATGATGGAGGCCATTGCAATCAAGGTTACGCTGTCCATATCATCCCTTCCTTTCACGGATATATTTGGTCGTGCCTGTCTTACTCATGTGCCTGCTCGTGTGTCTGCGAGGCCGAGGCGATATACACCATGGCCAGGATGGCGAAGATATAGGCCTGAACGAGCCCGATCAGGAGCCCTAAGGCCTGCATGATGATGGGGAAAAAGAGCGGGGTGACGGCCAGGAGGATGCCGATGACCTTGTCGTGGCTCATGATGTTGCCGAAGAGCCGGATGGCCAGGGCCAGAGTGCGCGAGATCTCGCCCATGATGTGGAACGGAAAGAAGATGAAGGTGGGCTGGAAGTATTCCTTGAAGTACCTCTTCAGGCCCTGTTTGGTAATGCCGTACAGGGGCACGGCGAAGAAGACGCTGATGGCCAGGGCCGCGGTGGTGGTCAGCGAGGCCGTGGGCGCCACGTAGCCCGGCATGATGGTCAGCAGGTTGGACAGGCCGATGAACAGGAAGAGCGTGCCGATATAGGCCAGGTACTTATCCGGTTCATCCTGGCTGACCTCGCGGATCTGGTCCCTCAGGATGGTCACCACGGACTCCAGGAAATTCTGCCAGCGCGAGATGCGGATTTGAGAGCTGACCCGGCGGGTTACCAGCCAGGAACCGCCCACCAGGATGAGCATGATGAGCCAGGTATAGAGCATGGTGGCGTTGACCGTGATGAACCACCAGTGCCAGATGATGATCTGGTCGGGGCTGATCTGATTGGATTGCAGGATCTCCATGCGCTTATCCTTAAACGGCGGCGCCTTCTGCGGCGCGCTTCACTCTCCGGGAGGTGAGGGCGCGCATGATAAAAAAGCCCGCCAGACAGGCCGCCAGCCGCTCCCAGCTTCCGGCCATGACGAAGTAAAAGCCGGTCAGCACCACGGCCAGGCGCACGCTCAGGCTCTCGAACAGCAACAGGTGCGGCCGGGGATGAGAGCTCAGGCGCTTGACCGTCAGCCACAGGGCCTCGAAGTAGAAAAGACCTAAGGCCATGCCGGCCAGGAACGCCGCGCTCAGGATCAGCCAGCCGTGCATGCGCGACCTCCGCCGGACATCATTTGCTGTAGCCCCCCTTTCTGACCCAGTACCAGGCATTGGCGCAGCCGATCAACAGACCGGCGATCAGGAGCATCAAGGTCCAGGAATACTGGCTGGGCCAGTGGGCGTCGATCCAGATCCCCAGCGCGATGCCCAGCAACGTGGGGATGGCCACGGACCAGCCCACGATGCCGAACATGCCCAGGCCGAACCAGACGGTCTGATCCTGCTCCCGGCGGCCGCGGATCTTGAGCGCCCCTTTGCGCTCCACCTCGCGCGTGAATTTGCGCAGGATGGCGCGGCGCCGTTCGCGCGATTGCTGCTGCGGGTCCTTATCCATGTTCCCTGAGCTCCATGAAGCGCCGCACGAGGTCGGCCTCCAACCTGGCCGAGGCCGTGCGGGCGGCCTTCTCCTTGTCGTCGATGACCTTGTACTGCTCCTCCACGACCTGCTCCAGGCCTTCCAGGTCGGGCGCCCGGATGGCGCTGCGGGCCGAGACCATGACGTCGGAGCCCTTCTTGACCAGGATGCCGGCGTCCACGGCCAGGAAGATCTCCTCTCCGCCCTGGGCCACGACCGACATGAGGCTGGGCGCTAAGGCGGCCACAAAATCGATGTGATTGGGCAGCAGGCAGAAGGAGCCGTTGAGGGCCTCGGCCACAATCTTTTCGACCTTTTGGTCCATGAACACCTCGCTGGGCAGCAGGATCTTAAAGTTCATTCTTAAAGGCCTCGTCGATATCGCCGATCATGTAGAGACTCGATTCGGGATAGTCCGCGAACTCGTCGTTTAAGATGCGCTCGCAACCGGCCAGGGCGTTTTCGAGCGAGACCATGCGGCCTGTAAGCCCGGTGAACTGCTCGGTGGTGAAGAAGGGCTGGGTGAAGAAACGCTCCAGCCGCCGCGCGCGGTAGACAATGCGCTGGTCTTCGCGCGAGAGCTCGGCGATGCCCAGCATGGCGATGATGTCCTTCAAGTCCTCGTAGATGTTGAGCGTGCGCCGGATCTCCTGGGCTACCCGGTAGTGGCGCTGGCCCGCGGTCTGGGGCATGAGCATCTTGGAGCCGGACTGCAGCAGGTCGATGGCCGGGTAGAGCCCTTCACTGGCGCGTTTGCGCGATAGCACGATGGTGGCCGAAAGGTGTCCGAAGGTGTGCGAGGCGGATGGATCGGTGAAGTCGTCGGCCGGGACGTACACGGCCTGGATGGAGGTGATGGCGCCATTGACCGTGGTGCTGATGCGTTCCTCCAGCTCGGCCAGCTCCGTGCCCAGAGTCGGCTGGTAGCCCAGCCGCGAGGGCAGCTGGCCCATAAGGCCCGAGACCTCCATGCCGGCCTGGATGAAGCGGAAGATGTTGTCCATCATCAAAAGCACGTCCTGGCGTTCATCATCCCGGAAGTACTCGGCCACGGTCAGCGCGGCGTGTCCCACGCGGAAGCGCGCGCCGGGGGGCTCGTTCATCTGGCCGAAGACCATGACGGTGTTGCCCAGCACGCCCGCGGTGGCCATGTCGCGGTAGAGCTCTTCGCCCTCGCGGCAGCGTTCGCCGATGCCGCAGAAGATGCTCACCCCGGCATGGCCCTTGACCGTGTTGTGGATCATCTCGGTGATGAGCACGGTCTTACCCACGCCGGCGCCGCCGAACAGTCCGGCCTTGCCGCCGCGTTCCAGGGGAGCCAGGACGTCGATGGCCTTGATGCCGGTGGCGAAGATTTGTGAGACCGTGGACTGCTGGGTCAAGGGCACGGGCTTCTGGTGGATGGAGCGCAGCTCGCCCTGGATCTCGCCTTTGAAGTCGATTGCCTCGCCGAAGACGTTCATGACCCGGCCCAGACAGGCCTTGCCGACCGGCACCTGCAGGGGCAGACCGAAATCAATGATCTCGGAGCCGCGCGCCAGTCCCTGGGTGGGCGTCAGGGCCACGCCCCGCACCATACCGGCGTTCAGGTGGGTGTTGACCTCGATGGTCACTTCCTGGTTGTCTCCGGCCTTGAGCACGGAGAAGATCGCCGGCAGCCTGGAGGGGAAATGCGCGTCGATGACGCTGCCGCGCACGCTGACGATCGTGCCTTTGTTTGCCGCTTCCATGTACACTACCCTTATGGCTTCATCATTTCTATTTTTTTCCCCTGGAAAAGGTGCCGCACCGCATCACGATTGTGGTCTTGATGATCTAAATAAGATCGGTCGCGCGCATGTCAAGGGCCGGCGCTTTATGGCCTGGAAAATGGGCCGTCGTTGTGGTACTTTGCCCCCTATGGAGAAGGACCACCTACGCGCCAGCATGCATGATCTGGTGCTCAGGACCTGCACCGAGCTGCCTGAGGATGTGGATCACGCGCTGGCCGAGGCCTGCGAACGGGAAGAGGCAGGTTCCGTGGCCCAGGAAACCGTATCCATCATGCGCCAAAGCCTGGCGCTCTCCCGCGCACACCGTCTCCCCCTCTGCCAGGACACCGGCAGCCTATTCGCGTTGGTGCGCCACTCCCAGCCCCGGGACATGGAGGATCTCGAAGAGGCCCTGCGCGCAGCCGTCAGGGACCTGACCGAGAAGGGCATCCTCAGGCAGAACTGCGTGGATCCGCTGAGCGAGAAAAACACCGGCACGAACATGGGCGCGCACGTGCCCCAGATCCATTTCCAACCGGCCGCCGGGCCGGCCACGGTCAAGCTGATGCTCAAGGGCGGGGGGTCGGAAAACATGAGCGCGCAATACAGCCTGCCCTGCAAGGAGCTGGGCGCGGGCAGAGATTTCGACGGCGTGCGGAGGGCCGTGCTGGATGCCGTAAACAAGGCCCAAGGCAAGGGCTGCGCCCCGGGCATCTTAGGTCTATGCATCGGCGGGGACCGGGCTTCGGGCTATTACCTGGCCAAGGAGCAGCTTTTCCGCAAGCTCCCGGACGTCAATCCGGAACCGGCGTTAGCCAAGCTGGAAGAGGATATCCGCGCCCAGGCCAACCGGCTGGGCATCGGCCCCATGGGCTTAGGCGGCAAGACCACGGTCCTGGGCGTCAAGGCCGTCACCGCCGGCCGTCACCCGGCCAGCTACTTCGTGAGCATCAGCTATTCCTGTTGGGCCACCCGGCGCTACGGTGTGGAGCTCGACGACCAGGGAAGGATCGCCGCATGGCTGTGAAACGCATCCGCTCCCCCCTGGATGCAAAGACCGTCCGGGGCCTCACCTGCGGCGAGCGCGTGCTTGTAAGCGGCACGATCGTCACCGGCCGCGACCAGGTCCATAAGTATCTGGCTGAAGGAGGGGATGCCCCGATCGATCTGAGCGGCATGGTGATCTATCACTGCGGTCCGGTGGTGGTCAAGGATGCCCGGGGCTGGAAGATCACCGCGGCCGGGCCCACGACCTCCATGCGCGAAGAGCCTTATCAAGCCAAGGTCATCGAGCGCTTTCGGATAGGCGCCGTCATGGGCAAGGGCGGCATGGGGCCGGCCACGCTGGCCGCCATGCAGGCGCATGGCTCGGTCTACCTGCATGTTACCGGCGGCGCGGCTCAGTACCTGGCGCGCTGCATAACGGCCGTCCAGGAGGTGCACCTCCTGGAGCGCTTCGGGCAGCCCGAGGCCATGTGGGTGCTTGCGGTTCAAGACCTGCCGGCTTATGTGACCATGGACAGTCATGGAAAATCGCTGCACACCGCCGTGGAAGAAGAGAGCGCCCGGAACTTCAAGCTGCTGCTGGAAGAAGAAGCATGAAAAGCAAACGCAACGAAATATATACCATAAGGAGTCAGCCATGCATGTAAAGGATTTGTTCGATCTGAAGGGCAAGGTCGCCATCGTCACGGGCGGCGGCAGGGGCATCGGCCAGTTCATGGCCACCGGTCTGGCCGAGGCGGGCGCGAACGTGGTCCTGGCCTCGCGCAAGCTGGCCAACTGCGAGAAAGAGGCTGAGGCACTCGCCAAGCTGGGGGTCAAGTCCCTAGCCGTGCAGTGCGACATGGCCAAGAAGGAGGATATCGCGGGCCTGGTCAAGACCACCATGGACGCGTTCGGCACCATCGATATCCTGGTCAACAACGCCGGACTTACCTGGGGCGCGCCCACATTGGACTTCCCCCTGGACAAGTGGGAGAAGATCTTCGACGTCAACGTCAAGGGCGTGTGGATTCTGTCGCAGCAGGTGGCCCGCATCATGAAGGAAAAGGGCGGCGGCAAGATGATCAACGTCTCCTCCATTTACGGCTCGCGCGGGTCCAACGAAGAGGCGCACCCGGCCGTAGCCTATAACCCCTCCAAGGCCGCCGTCGAGGTCCTGACCAAGAACCTGGCCATCAAGCTGGCGCGCTACAAGATCTATGTCAACTGCATCGCCCCGGGCTTCTTCAAGACCGACATGATGGCCTATGTCTTCAAGTCCGAGATGAAACCAATCCTGGACCTGACCCTGGCCGCCATCCCGCTCAACATGTACGGCGAAGAGAACGAGGTTAAGGGCCTGGCCGTGTTCCTGGCATCCAAGGCGTCGAACTATATTACGGGCGGGGTGTTCCCCGTAGACGGAGGATTGTCAGCGCAATAGCGCGGTGCGGGCGATCAGAACTTCGCATACCTTTGTCGCTCCTCGTCGTAGGAGCTGCGCCATACGTCAAAGTATGGCTCGCTCCACGACATCGTCGCTTCGCGGTCTGCTTTGTTCTGACGCCTGCGCGGTTTTCTGAGTTGTAGTAATAATACTGACAACAGCGAGTTCACCGGGAGGCGGGTTCCTTTCATCGCCGATCCGGTGGAACGCCTCGTTAGGCCGTTGCTTTCGTGAAGACCTCCGACAGCATTATCTTTCAACAAAGAATGGAATAGTGAAGTCTCTGACGTTGCCTTGTGACTGAACATTGATCTTCTCAAGGAGGAGGTCCTCTTTGCACTGACTCCAATGTTCCTCGGATATGGCAACCATGCAATGCCCACAGAAATCCACCAGCCATCCACTAACTTCAGAAAGCTCTTTGTGCATTTTCTTCATCGCTTGCTCAAGACTGTCGCTTTCGACGTAAGAAAGCATAGCCATGGAAATGATTTCTTCAGACAAGTAGTAATTGCTGTTTGCGACTTGTGTCCCAAGATACATTGTTAGTTCTGCTTCCTCCGGTATAGAAGCTAAAAGGTCTCGCACGTCTTTGAAAGAGGGGTTGTGAAACGAGAATCTGTTTCGTATCTCAGAAATGAGATTCTTTTTCCCGAAATATTTCTTGAGCTTCCTCAACGCTTCTGAACCTGCTGGAGAGAGTTTAGCCTCGTATTTATGGGACAAGCCAGATGCCAATAGACTGCTTTGAAGGAGGCGCCATCCTTCAAATACTTTGCCTATACAGATTCTGCTGATTACAGATGCCTGTATCGTATATGCCTTTCTGATTGCATCGAGTTTGGCGTCAGTGTGGGCATATAACAGTAGTTTTGTGAGGATTGTAAGTTCGTTTGCGAGATGGCCAATCTGGATAAAAAGTACTCTGTCTTTTTCGGGAAGAAGACTCAATTGTTCTTTTGAGATTGTCACCTTATGAATTTCCATATTTTCCCTTGGTCTAACTTACTGCGGATCAGCGGCGGGTGGCCGTGGCAAGAATCGGGGCTCCACTACCATCATGGGTGCCACGGGCGAAGACGGAGTCTTGCCCGTGTGTGTATATATACACGAAAAAGCTGGGGGTCAGGTCTTGCTTTTTGCATATCCGCGGGTGGCTTTGGCAAGGAAACATGGGGGTCTTGAATTTTGCGTCGAGTTCAGATACATGCAAATAAACAAGACCCCCCGGCTTTCTCGCCGTGCAGTCAGATGATGCACAGGCCCACAAGCGTACAGATTTTTATATGCCCCTGCCTATTGCTCCACCGTGCGCTCTCATGCCGGTTGCGATTCGATACGCTACTCCGCG
>JBDKSM010000043.1:0-8609 GCA_039680665.1 Syntrophaceae bacterium
CCGGGGCTAATAAAAGGGGGAAGAAATTGGAAGACCTTTACAGCTATTTTGAGAAACCCAAAGATCCTTCCAACTACATGGCCGTGAGGATCGGCCTGGCAAGCCCTGAGAAAATCCGGGCCTGGTCATACGGCGAGGTCAAGAAGCCCGAGACCATCAATTACCGGACCTTCAAGCCCGAGCGTGACGGCCTGTTCTGCGCGCGTATCTTCGGGCCCATCAAAAGCTATGAATGTATCTGCGGAAAATACAAGCGCATGAAACACCGCGGCGTGGTGTGCGAGAAATGCGGGGTCGAGGTCATCGACTCGCGCGTACGCCGCGAACGCCTGGGGCATATCGAACTGGCCACGCCCGTGGCGCATATCTGGTTTTTGAAGAGCCTGCCTTCGCGCATCGGCGGCCTTCTGGACCTTTCCATTAAAGAGCTCGAGCGCGTGCTCTACTTCGAGAGCTACATCGTCACCGATCCCAAGGACGTGCCGCTGCGCAAGGGCGAACTCCTGACCGAAGACAAGTTCCGCGCCGAGATAGACAAGCACGGCATCGGCAGTTTTGTGGCCAAGATGGGCGCCGAGGCCATTGATGATCTGATCGCGGAGCTTGACCTTCTCTCTCTCTCCGTGACCTTGAAGGAAGAGATCGAGCATACCAAGAGCGAGGCCAAGAAGAAGAAGCTCTCCCGCCGTCTGCGTATGGTCAGCGTCATGGTCGGCATCGAGCCCAATGAACTGATCCAGTTCGTGGAAGACCGTTTCCATCTGGAAAAGGACGAGCAGTTCCGCCGCGCCTTAGGCGAGATCCTGACCGAATGCCGCAAGATCGTTAAGCAGTGGGACGATACCCTGACCTATCAGGAGAAGAAGAAGATCATCCCCAAGATCAACGAGGTGATCGACAAGCTGATCGAATCACGCCGGCTCACGCACGAGGACATCGATTACTTACGGCCCTGGCAGGACCCGACCTGGATGATCCTCAAGGTTATCCCGGTGCTGCCCCCTGATCTGCGACCTTTGGTACCGCTGGATGGCGGTCGGTTCGCCACCTCGGACCTGAACGACCTGTACCGTAGGGTCATCAACCGCAATAACCGCCTGAAAAGGCTCATGGAGCTCAATGCCCCGGATATCATTCTGCGCAATGAGAAGCGCATGCTGCAGGAGGCCGTCGACGTACTCTTTGATAACGGTCGCCGCGGCCGCGTCATCACCGGCGCCAACCGCCGGCCCTTAAAATCGCTCTCCGACATGCTCAAGGGCAAGCAGGGTCGCTTCCGCCAGAACCTCCTGGGCAAGCGCGTGGATTATTCCGGACGCTCGGTCATCACCGCCGGACCCGACTTAAGGCTGCACCAGTGCGGTCTGCCCAAGAAGATGGGCATCGAGCTCTTCAAACCCTTCATCTACCACAAGCTGGAGGTAAAGGGCTATGTCAGCACCATCAAGAGCGCCAAACGCCTGGTGGAGAAAGAGACCCCCGAGGTCTGGGAATGCCTGGCCGAGGTGGTGCAGGAGTACCCGGTGCTCTTGAACCGCGCGCCCACGTTGCATAGGTTGGGCATCCAGGCCTTCGAGCCCATCCTGATCGAGGGCAAGGCCATCCAGCTGCATCCGCTGGTCTGCCCGGCCTTCAACGCCGATTTCGACGGCGATCAGATGGCCGTGCACGTACCGCTGTCGGTCGAATCGCAGGTGGAAGCCCGCGTGCTCATGATGTCCACCAACAATATCCTTTCGCCCGCGCACGGTAAGCCCATCATCGTGCCGACCCAGGACATCGTGCTGGGAGTGTATTACCTCACGCGCGACAAACCGGGCGCCAAGGGCGAAGGCATGATCTTCTTCGGTCCCGAAGAGGTGCGCGCGGCCCTGGACGCGGGCGCCGTTTCCATCCATGCCAAGATCAAGATGCGCATGGAGGGCAAGCTCATGGATACGACCGTCGGCCGCGTCATCTTCCGCGAGATCGTGCCGTCCGAGATACCCTTTGAATCCATCAACAAGCCCATGACCAAGAAGGCCCTGGCCGATATCGTGGATATGTGTTTCTCCGTGGCCGGCGACAAGAAAACCGTGCTCCTGGCCGATCGCATCAAGGATCTGGGGTACTTCTATGCCACCACGGCCGGGATCTCGATCGGTATCGAGGACATGAAGATCCCTCGCTCAAAGCCGCAGATCATTGCGGATGCCAAAGGCGATGTGGGCAAGATTCTCAACCAGTACAACGAAGGCCTCATCACCGACGGCGAACGTTACAACAAGATCGTGGATATCTGGACCAAGGTGACCGACCATATTGCCAGCGACATGATGGACACCATCAAGACGGATCTTATCACCCTGCCGGACGGGAGTACGACCGAGATCCCATCCTTTAACCCCATATTCATGATGGCTGATTCCGGCGCGCGTGGTTCGGCGCAGCAGATCCGCCAGTTGGCCGGTATCCGCGGCCTGATGGCCAAGCCCTCGGGCGAAATTATCGAAACCCCCATCGAATCCAATTTCCGCGAAGGTCTCGATGTTCTGGAGTACTTCATTTCGACCCACGGCGCGCGCAAAGGTCTGGCCGACACGGCCTTGAAGACCGCCAACTCCGGTTATCTGACCCGGCGTCTGGTGGACGTGGCGCATGATGTGGTGGTCTCCGAGGAGGACTGCGGGACCATGGACGGCGTGGAGATCGAAGCCCTGGTCGAGGGCGGTGAGATCATCCAGAACTTGGGCGATCGTATCCTGGGCCGCGTGGCCTTGGACGACATCCGTGACCCCTACACGGGCGAGGTGCTCGTGCCGGCCAACGCCATGATCGACGACCCGCACGTGGCCAGGATTATGGATTCAGGCCTTGAGAGGGTCGTGGTGCGCTCCGCGTTGTCGTGTAAATCGAAACAAGGTATCTGCGCACGTTGTTACGGCAAGGATCTGGCGCGCGGACGCATGGTCAATATCGGCGAGGCCGTGGGCATCATCGCGGCCCAGTCCATCGGCGAACCCGGCACTCAGCTGACCATGCGTACCTTCCATATCGGCGGTACGGCCACGGTTATCGAGCAGTCGAGCCTCAAGTTCAACCACGCCGGGGTCGTCAAGTACAAGGACCTCAAGGTCGTGCGCGGCAAGGATAACGAGCTGGTGGCCATGAACCGTAACGGTTTCATCACCCTCATTGACGATAACGGCCGCGAGCGTGAGAGCTACCCCATTGTGTACGGCGCCAAGGTCAAGGTTGAGGACGACCAGAAAGTTGAGGTCGCTACGCTCCTGGCGGAATGGGATCCCTACTCATTGCCCATCCTGACCGAAGTCACCGGTAAGATCAAGTACACCGACCTGGTGGAGGAGATCACGGTCCAGGAACACATCGACGAGGTCACGGGGCTTTCGCGCGCGGTGGTCATCGAACCCAAGGACCCCGAGCTCAGACCCCGCATTTTGATACAGGACGACGCGGGCAAACCGGTCAAGATCCCCGGCACCAAGAACCAGGCCCGTTACAGTCTGCCGGTGGGCGCCAATATCTATGTTAAGGACGGCGAGGATGTCTTTGCCGGCGACGTTTTAGTCAAGATCCCGCGTGAAACCACCAAGACCAAGGACATTACCGGCGGTCTGCCGCGCGTGGTTGAGCTCTTTGAAGCCCGCAAGCCCAAGGAGTGCGCCACGGTCTCGGAGATCGACGGCGAGGTTTCCTTCGGCAAGGACACCAAAGGCAAGCGCAAGGTCATCATCACCCCCGAGATCGGGCAGCCCAAGGAATATATGATTATCAAGGGCAAGCACATCGCGGTGCATGAAGGTGACTATGTGCGCGCCGGTGAACCTTTGATGGACGGCGCGATCGACCCGCATGATATCTTAAGGATTCGCGGCGAGAAGGAACTTGCCAAGTATCTGACCAACGAGGTGCAGGAAGTCTACCGGTTGCAGGGCGTCAGGATCAACGACAAGCATATCGAGGTGATCGTGCGCCAGATGCTCAAGCGCGTCAAGATCAAGGAATCCGGCGATACGCTCAATATCGAAGGCGAGTTTGTGGACAAGTACAGCTTCAACGAGTCCAACGAGCGCGTGGTATCGGATGGTGGTCGCCCGGCCGTGGCCGAGCCGTTCCTCTTAGGGATCACCAAGGCCAGCCTCAATACCGAGAGCTTCCTGTCGGCCGCATCCTTCCAGGAAACCACGCGGGTTCTGACCGAGGCCAGCGTCGAGGGCAAGATCGACCATCTTTCTGGTTTGAAGGAAAACGTGCTCATGGGTCGCCTCATACCGGCCGGTACGGGTTTCCCATTGTACAAGAAGATCGAGGTCAAGGTGGAAAAAGAGGATATCTTTGATGATGAGCTTCTATAGAAATTTCTTGACAGGTTTCATCGGGGTTGCTAGAAGACGGCGTCTATCTGATGATCTAGCTGGCGCTTTGATACGCCTGTAAGAGAAGAAGGGGTTAGCACATGCCAACACTGAATCAGCTGGTACGCAAGGGCAGAGAGTCTATTGAGAAGCGTAAGAAGACGCGCGCCCTTGAGAGTTGCCCACAGAAACGCGGAGTATGCGTACGCGTATACACCACTACGCCCAAGAAGCCTAATTCCGCTCTGCGTAAGGTCGCCCGCGTGCGTTTGACCAACGGGTACGAGGTGACCTCGTACATACCCGGAGAAGGTCATAACCTGCAGGAACACTCCGTGGTGCTTATCCGCGGTGGCCGTGTCAAGGACCTGCCCGGAGTACGGTATCATATCATCCGCGGCGTCATGGACACGGAAGGCGTGAAGGACCGCCGCCGCAGCCGTTCCAAGTACGGCGCCACGCGGCCGAAATAGGGGTAGAGCTATGCCAAGGAAAAAAAGAGGAAGCCTCGCGCGTCCGGCGGTATCGGACCCCAAGTACGGGGACAAGGCCGTCGGCAAATTCGTCAATTGTCTCATGTGGGACGGTAAGAAATCCGCCTCGGAGATGATCTTCTACGAGACCATGCAGATCCTGCAGGATAAGACCAAAGAAGACCCCGTGGAGGTCTTCCATAAGGCCATGGAGAACGTCAAGCCACTGATCGAAGTGCGTTCCCGCCGTGTCGGCGGCGCCACCTACCAGGTCCCGACCGAGGTGCGCCCCGAACGCAGAGACATGTTGGCCCGGCGCTGGATCATCGCCGCCGCACGCTCCCGCAGCGAGAATTCCATGGGGTCGCGTCTGGCGGCCGAACTACTGGATGCCTTCAACAACCGCGGTACCGCGATCAAGAAGAAGGAAGATACCCACAAGATGGCCGAGGCCAATAAGGCTTTCGCCCATTACCGTTGGTAACAAGAGGCCTTGAATTTCATGAAACGTGACGTTCCCATAGATCATCTTCGCAATATCGGCATCATGGCGCATATCGATGCCGGGAAGACGACCGTCACGGAACGTATCCTCTATTATACGGGCATGACCCATAAATTGGGCGAGGTCCATGACGGCGCCGCCACCATGGACTGGATGGAGCAGGAGCGCGAGCGCGGCATCACCATCACCTCGGCCGCTACGACCTGCGATTGGAACGAGCACACCATCAATATCATTGATACCCCCGGGCACGTGGACTTCACCATCGAGGTGGAACGATCTTTACGCGTCTTAGACGGCGCGGTGGGCGTTTTCTGTGCCGTGGGTGGTGTTCAGCCCCAGTCCGAGACCGTCTGGCGCCAGGCGCAACGCTACGGGGTGCCACGCATTGCCTTTGTCAACAAGATGGACCGCGTGGGCGCCAATTTCATATCCGTCCTGGAACAGATCAAAAACAAGCTGGGCGCCAAGCCGGTGGCCCTACAGTTGCCGCTCGGCAGCGAGGCCAATTTTACGGGCATCATCGACCTGGTGGGCATGCAGGCCATAATCTTCGATGAGGATTCCAAGGGCACTGAATATCGGATGATCCCCATTCCCGAGGAATATAAGGACCTGGCCGATGACTACCGCGACAAGCTCTTGAATGCCGCGGCCGATATCGACGATATCATCATGGAGGCCTATCTCGAGGGTAAAACCATATCCGAGCAGGCCATCAAATCTGCCATTCGTAAGGGCACGCTGCTGTTGTCCATCACGCCGGTGATGTGCGGCGCGGCCTTCAAGAATAAGGGCGTCCAGCCGCTCTTAGACGCCATCGTGGATTATCTGCCGTCGCCCTTGGATGTCGGGGCCGTAACGGGCTTGTCCGAACACGGCGACGAGCTCAAACGCAACCCCAGCGATGAGGAATCCTTCGCGGCCCTGGCCTTCAAGGTCATGAATGATCCGTACGTGGGTCAGCTTACCTATATTCGCACCTATGCCGGAGTGCTGAACGCCGGGGATACGGTCTATAACAGTTCGACCGGCAAGAAGGAACGCATCGGCCGCATGGTGCGCATGTTCGCTGACAAGCGTGAGGACATCAAGGTGCTCTACGCCGGCGATATCGCCGCTATCCTGGGACTTAAAGGCACGGTGACCGGCAACAGCCTGTGCGACAAGGGTCATCCCATCATCCTGGAAGCCATGGAGTTCCCCGAACCGGTGATATCGATCGCCATCGAGCCCAAGAGTAAAGCCGACCAGGAGCGCCTCGGCATGGCCTTGGCACGCTTGGCTGTTGAAGATCCCTCCTTCCGCGTGCATGTCGACCCGGATATGGGAGACACCATCATTTCCGGCATGGGTGAGTTGCACCTCGAGATTATCGTGGACCGCCTCAAGCGTGAGTTCGGCGTGGAGGCCAATGTCGGCAAACCGCAGGTGGCCTATAAAGAAACCATCACGAGAGCCGTGGAAGAAGAGTGTAAGTACTCCAAACAGACCGGCGGCCACGGCCAGTTCGCGCATGTGCTCATCCGCGTCGAACCGCAGGAGCCGGGCTTCGGTTTCGAATTCGTGAACGCCATCACCGGCGGAGTCATCCCGCGCGAATATATCCCGGCCGTCAAGAAGGGCGTGGAAGAGGCGCTGAACCTGGGACCGTGCGCCGGATATCCGTTGGTCGACCTGAAGGTAACGCTCTACGACGGCGGCTACCACGAAGTGGACTCCTCGGAGATGGCCTTCAAGATCGCGGGCTCTATGGCCTTGAAAAACGCCGTGCGCCGCGGGAGCCCGAGCATGCTCGAACCTATCATGGATGTCGAGGTGGTGAGCCCTGAGGACTATATCGGTGAACTCATCAGCGACCTGTCATCGCGCCGCGGACGGATCTTGGGCATGGACACCCGTTCGGATGTGCGTGTCATCGCCGCTCAGGTACCCTTAGCCGAGATGTTCGGCTACGCCACCAGCGTGCGCTCTCTATCGCAGGGACGTGCGACCTACACCATGCAGGTCTCGCACTATGAACCGGTTCCGACCAATATAACCGAGAATCTCAAGATTGCCAGGGGGTAGAAGCATATGGCCAAGGAGAAATTTGAGCGGACGAAGCCGCATGTGAACATTGGGACGATAGGACACATCGACCATGGGAAGACGACGCTGACGGCTGCGATCACGAAGCATCTGGCGAAGAAGGGGATGGCGGAGTACGTAGCGTACGACCAGATAGACAAGGCGCCGGAGGAGAAGGAGCGCGGGATCACGATCAACACGGCGCATGTAGAGTATCAGACGGCGAAGCGTCACTATGCGCACATCGATTGTCCGGGCCATGCGGACTATATCAAGAACATGATCACGGGAGCGGCGCAGATGGATGGGACGATCCTGGTGGTGGCGGCTTCTGACGGGCCGATGCCGCAGACGCGCGAGCATGTGTTGTTGGCCAAGCAGGTGAACGTGCCGGCGATTGTGGTATTTTTGAACAAGGTGGATCAGGTAGACGACCCGGAGCTGTTGGAGTTGGTGGAGTTGGAGCTGCGGGAGTTGTTGACGTCGTATGATTTTCCTGGGGATGAGGTGCCGATTATACGAGGGAGCGCCTTGAAGGCGATGGAGGCGGACGATGTCAATTCGCCGGACGCCAAGTGTATTTTTGAGTTGATGGACGCGGTGGATGCGTACATACCGGAGCCGGTGCGTGAGATAGACAAGCCGTTTTTGATGCCGGTAGAGGATGTGTTCACGATTTCGGGACGTGGTACGGTGGTGACGGGCCGCGCGGAGCGTGGGATCATCCGGACGGGCGACGAGGTGGAGATCATTGGGATCCGGCCGACGATCAAGACGGTGTGCACGGGAGTAGAGATGTTTCGGAAGACCCTGGACGAAGGACGTGCGGGGGACAACATTGGAGTACTGCTGCGGGGCACGAAGCGTGAGGAGGTTGAGCGGGGTCAGGTAGTAGCGAAGCCTGGGTCGATCACGCCGCACACGCATTTCATGTCCGAGGTGTACGTATTGAAGAAGGAAGAGGGTGGGCGGCATACGCCGTTTTTCACGGGGTATCGTCCGCAGTTTTATTTTCGGACGACGGACATCACGGGTGACATCAAGCTGCCGGATGGGGTGGAGATGGTGATGCCTGGAGACAACATCACGATGGAAGTGAAGCTGATCCATCCGATCGCGATGGAAGAGGGCCTGCGGTTCGCCATTCGTGAAGGCGGACGCACCGTGGGCGCCGGCGTCATCGTCAAGGTCATTGAATAGGAA
>JBDKSM010000044.1:0-4875 GCA_039680665.1 Syntrophaceae bacterium
TGAGGTCAGAGCATTACTGGAGCAATCCAGGTAGGTCAGGGCCGGGCACTCTGTTACATCCAGGGAGGTCAGGGCATTACTGGAGCAAGACAGGTAGGTCATGGCCGCCCGTTGGGCCACGTAGAGCCATACATCTCCGAGCAGCACACCCTCGCCTAATGAAATTCCGTCTTCATATACATAACCCAGCGTGAAAGAAACGCCCCCTGAATAATATAACCCAGCAGCGTCCGCGAGCACGTGCGCTTCTGCACCGAAACCAGTCTGCCCGGCTTGCGGCTGAAACCGCACCATGCACGGAATGTCGCCTATGCTTGTAATGGTCACTTTCGTGGCCGATACCACATTAACCAGCAATTCCCGGTTGTTATATATATTACACATGATATACATTCCGGCGCGACCATCGAGTGTAACACCAGAACCGGCCAGAAGCTGGAGGGGTTCGGTGTTGTCATTGCGAATGTGCAGCCGATACGTGCCGGCGCCCACGGCAGCGAATAGAGCGGCCGCGCTGGGGGTTGTATGCTGCACAAAGGTCGATGCGCCTTTTATGGTCAGGTGACATTCCTGCGCGCCGGAAAACGAGGCGGTGGGGATGGTGGCGTCGGAGTCCGATGTAAGGGTCAATGTTTGAATCACCAGGTCGTCAAGCCGTCCCTGAACGGTTTCTCCTGATGTGGTTTCTATCTCGTCCGCGCTGGGAGCGCCGATCAACTCACCGCTTATGGGGTCGAGCCATGTTTTCATAATTACCCCTCACTCCGCGTAAGCATCGGGCGGCACGGGCGGGAAGTCCAGGTCGTCATTGAGCGCATCGAGCCACCTGTGGACGAATCCCGAATCGCCATTTGCAAAGTTAAGACCCAGAAGGAATCTGTCAGCCCCTTCAGACCAGTACAACTTCTTGATCTTCCATGCGGGGTCGGCATAGCCTGTACCCGGCACCGCCTCGCCGATGATCAGCGGTTTCTTGGTGGTCTCGTCCCAGATATATGCCTTTTGATTATCGTTACTCATGCTCTTACCCCCGCCGCCTGCCCGCAAATCGGCAGGCCATTCTTTTCGAGCACCCTCCTGCACAGCGCCCCATGATCCATCGATGATGACTGCTGACCAGGCCTACGGCGCCAGACGAGCAGAGGCTCGGGCACAATACGCACACGCGCGCCGGTCAATTCGGTGATCCTGAGCCAAAGATCCCAATCCTCATACCCGAGATATGGCACCCCGCCGAGATCGGTATCGTACCCGCCTACGCGTTCCCAGAGGTCACGCCGGAACAGAGACGCGCAGTGTATGCGATTGCCGACCTTGAAGTCGTCAGCCGTGGGATTGTCCGGGGTCGGTATGGTGCGGTTCATACCGCCGAGTTCCTGCATCCATGATCCGATGATCTCGGCGCTATCACGTAGGTCCATGCAGCGCTCGACGTACTCGGGCTTGAGCATGTCATCGCCATCGAGACAGCAAATCCATTCACCGCGGGCATGCTGTATTCCGAGATTGCGCGCCGACGATACGCCGCCGTTCTCCTTGCAGATGAGCTTGACCGCGTACTTCGATACGATCTCCCGGCTGTCGTCAGTGCTGCCGTCATCGACCACGATCACCTCGATATTGCGGTAGGCCTGATTCATCGCGCTCTGTATGGCCTCATCAATCCACGGCGCGGAATTATGGCAGGCAATCACGATAGAGACCAGGGGGCCACATTCGGCCGGCTTTTTCGCCCCAGAGTGTGACTTGATGAGATGGTCCTGGTAATTCCCCTGGAACCCATCAATGCCATAGTGGGTAATGGTCGTGCGCGGCTCCAGCCACATCTTTACCCCGGCACGCTCGCAGCGCTTGCAAAAGCTGTAATCCTCGCCGAGTTTGTTGAAGCCCTCGCCCATGCGATCGAAGAAACCGTAGGTTTTGTGGGTCCTCAGCAAAGACTCAAACGCCGAGCGCTGGACCTTCAGGAACCCTCCCGGCAGGCGCTTGGCCGGAAAGAGTCCATGCTCATTGGCCACATAGCGACAGCCGTCGCGCTCGATGGCGCCCACGAAGCGCTCATGGGAGGATTTCACCCGGTAGGCCGTGCCAACGACTTCACCCGGAGCCTGCAGGACGTTGATAAAGCTTTGCAGCGTCCATTCCATGTCGCTGTCGATGAAGAACAGGTCGGTAAAGTCTGAGCGCAGGAGCCGCAAGGAAATCTCATTTCTCGCCGACTCGATATACGGCGCGCTCGGGATGTGCCAGTAATCGAAGACGATGTCGGTGTACCGCGCCAGGAAAAGCGTCGTCTCGAAGAGGGCTTTTTCGTGCAGGCTGTTCGTCTGCATCTGATAACATGGCGTGGCAATCGCCAGCTTCATGCCCCCGGTATTCGGGATAATCACCTTTCCGGCGCGGCTCTTCATCATGTTTGCGATCCCCTCCGCTTACTCGGCGGCGTTCAGGGCCTGCATGGCCGCGATCACCTGATTGAGCGCAGTGACGACGCTTGACATGATCGTGCTGTTGTAGGATGTCAGGCTGGCCGTGCTGTCGATGGCGGTCAGGTCCTCGGCCGGCGTGTCGATTTGATAGGCCGTGATCGTCCATCCAGCTTCGAGGAAGCCCTGAAGTGGCTGCCCATCGGGGAGCTCAAGGAGCGAATCCGCATCGACGTAATCGATTGTCCCGTCATAGAATTCAACCGGAGATCCTACCGCAACCGTGCTCGGGGCCTTTATCGTGATACCCATGCTACACCTCCTGTCCGTAGATTTCTTGGTATTCGGCCTCTGACATACGGCCGCGCTTGCTCTTCTTCTTTTCCGCTTCTTTGCGCGCCTCGACATCGGTAGATGCCGCCTGATAAAATTCGAGCAGGCCTGTTGCCTCTGGGAACATCAGTTCGGTGAGTGCCCAGACGAGAGCATCAACCCTGTCAGGTGAGTCCGTCGATATGAGCGGATCCCATTCGGTCATTTGGTCTTCTAGCTGTGTGAAGGTCCCGACATGATGCACTTTGCCTTGTTCGTACAGGGCGGCTATCGGCTCGGCTCGGACAGCCTTGCCGCGTGAGGCATGTACTTCCTTGAATGGCACACCCGAATCAACTGTTCTGATGACGTATTCGACCATTTCCCCGCCGTTGTTCACCTCGCCGATTATCCGGTCTCCGCTCCACTGCTTGTAACATTTCACAGCGGCTGCGCCCCATTCATGGGGGCTTGCGATCATGGAAACATCATCCAGAATATAGGCATGGCCGTCATATCCCCGCCCGGCAGCGATAATGCCGTTCTCGTCGCTCTCGTCTTTATCCTTTTGCCGGAAGGCGGCCGGGTCGGATGTCCCTTTTCGTTTGCTGGATGCTGCGGGATCAATGGCTACAACGATGCGCATGAGCTGCGGCATTTCATTTACTCTCAGCTCATCAATCCGTGATAGGCTCCACAGCGCGCCCGGATTATCTTCTAGAAGCTCGCCTTTCAGCTCTTGGCGGCCAAGGCGCGTTCCTTCATAGCGCTTAATGATCATTGAGAAAAACGAGGGGGCTAGGTTTGCACGATTTTCGTATGTGGATCCGTGTGTCATCACTGTCCCCGGTGAATTCATGATGGCCTTGATCAGCTTGGTCGGCCGTGGCGTGGTTGTCGCAACACATTGAGGGTTTCGACCGATGCGTAAGCCGAACATGAGCTGATCCCATGCCTCGGCATACTTCCAGGACGCTACCTCGTCGGCCCAAGCAGCTTCGCACTGTGGCCCACGCAAAGAATCGGGCTCGTCTGCACTGAAAGTCTCGGCCACGCAACCATTCGGCCATTCAATGTGCCGCCGGGAGGGATACCATTTCGGCTTGAATTTGGGATGTGAGATTGAGAGCAATCCTGATTCGCCTTCGATCATGACATCCCTCACATCTGCACCTGTTCGTGCAACCAGGTGCATTCTTCGATACAATCCTGATTCTGCTTTTTCCCGTATCCATTCCGCCCCGACGCGTGATTTGCCAAACCCACGGCCGGCCTTGACAAGCCATGTCGACCATGGCTCGGGCGGCGCAATCTGATTCGGCCTTGCCCAAATTGTCCAATCATACAGAAGGTCAAGGGCGTCATCATCACTCAGGCTCGCTATCAGCTTTGCTCTCTCGTCTACGCTCAGCAAGAGTAGTGATTCGATCAAGGAGCTTTCCTTTTGCGTCGTGAGTGCATTCAAGGTTGGCCTTTCCCCCTAATTCGATTTTCTTGGGCGCATCCATGCCCATAACGCCCGCCGCATACTTCAACGCGTCCAGTTTATCGTACAGCTCAAACTCGAAGGTGTCCTCTAGGATGTGGCTGTCCTCGTCCTGGGTGCTGAGAATGCGCCGCTTTTCCTTGATCTTCTTGATGGCCTTTGTTGCGCCCTTTGGGAGGGTATCCAGGCATTTAGCCCAAACCTTTCCGGTTTTGTCAACATTGAGATAGGTCTCAATGTCTGAAAAGGCTATGCGAGCCATTTCGCGGGCTATCTTGTCCCGGCTGAATCCGGCACGTTGCATGGATTTCTGTGTCTTCTCGAAAATATCGTCGTGTATTTTCTGCTTTTGAGCCTCAGAGGGCTTTCTCATGTATCAGTGTAATACACATTACGGCCAAAAAGTCAGGGGTAAAAAGGGTGAACTAGGGGTAAAAAGGGGTAAAAAGGGTGAACTATGCGAGCTGTTGGAACCTGCGATCGTACTCGATCAGCTCAGATGAGATAAAAAAAGGCTTGCCGCTCGGTGTGTATCGCAAGGGCAGGCGGTCACGCTGGCAGCATACCTTGACGCCCCTCCAGGAGCCTATGCCGTAAAGCCTCTCGAATATTGATATGATCGCCTTGCGCCCTATGATGCGTTCTTCCACG
>JBDKSM010000045.1:0-12588 GCA_039680665.1 Syntrophaceae bacterium
AGCTCCGTCAGGCGCAAGCGTTCAAGTATCTGATGGAAAACAGGCAGCCTGTCATCAGGACAAACGATCTGATCGCGGGCACCACCACGACCAAGGAGATCGGCGTGGTGCTCTACCCCGACGCCCACGGCACCATGATGTGGGGTGAATTGGCCACCGCGCCGTATCGCCCGCTCAATCCCTATGACGTGGACCCCGAAACCGTGCGCGTCCTGCATGGCACGGTATTTCCTTTCTGGCTGAAGAGGAACTTTCGCGAATGGGTGCGGGACAACAAAGGCTACCCCACCTGCCAGAAACTCGATGAACGCTTCGCGGCCTGCTTCCTCTGGAAGACCGTGGCCCTATCGCACACCATTATCAATTATCCGAAAATTTTAAGGCTCGGGACCAAAGGCATCAAGACTGAAATAGACAACGAAATCAGCCTCACCCCCGCATCAGACACACAGAAACGCGCTACGCTGTACGCCATGAAGATCTGCCTGGAAGGGATCGAGGCCTACGCGCACAATCTTTCGGCCGAGGCCGAGCGGCTGGCCGGACTCAAAACCGACCCAGTTCGCCGGAACGAGCTGGAGAAGCTCTCCGAGATCTGCCGGCGTGTCCCCCTTAACCCGTGCGTCGGCCTGGACGACGCCGTAAACGCCATGTGGATCATGTGGGTCGGCGTGCACATGGAGAACACCAATGCGGGCTTCTCGCTGGGGCGCCTGGATCAATGGCTCCAGCCGTATTTTGCGGCTGATATGAACAAGCTCGCGGGCGATAAGGAGCGCGAGGAAAACATCAAACACGCGCTGGAGCTCATCGGCTGCTTTTATATGCGCTGCACCGACCATCTGCCCCTCATCCCGGACATCGGCAATTACCTGTTCGGGGGCAGCTCGTCCGACCAGGCCATCACCCTGGGCGGCGTGACACCTGAAGGAGAAGATGCGGTCAACGACATGACGTACATCTTTCTGAAGGTCACGGAAATGCTTTCCATCCGGGACCCCAATGTCAATGCCCGCTACAACCGCGCACAGAACAGCGACACCTATCTGAAACGGCTCTGTGAGGTCAATTTGAACACCACCGCCACGCCTTCGATCCATAACGACGAGGTCGTCATGGGGTCTCTGGCCGAGTTCAACTATCCCGCCGAGCATCTGCGCGACTGGTCGGCGACCGGCTGCGTGGAACCCACGCTTTCAGGACGCCATATCGGTCATACCAACTGCATGATGTTCAACATGGTGGCCGCGCTGGAGATGGCCCTGAACAATGGGCGGCATCCGCTGATGCGCTGGGACCTGGGCCCCAGAACCGGCGATATCAGGACAGGCGCGTTTCAGGACTATGAGTCATTCTTCGGTGCGTTTGAACGGCAGCTTCGCTTTCTGGCCGACCTGACCTGCGAGTACAACAATTTTTTGGGCGAGGCCCATCAGACCATCCGCCCGACCCCGTTCATCTCCGCCTTGATGGAAGGACCGCTTGCCAGCGGCAAGGACGTCACCAAGGGCGGCGCGCTGTACAATTCGTCCGGGACGGCCTGCATCGGCCTGGCCGATATCACCGACTCCCTGATGGTGATCAAGAAGCTCGTATTCGAGAAGAAGATGGTCTCATTCGTCGAACTCTTGGATGCGGTCAATACCGACTTCAAAAACAGCCCGGCGCTGCTGGCCATGATTAAGAACAAGGTCCCGCTCTTTGGCTCCGGCAACCAGGAGGCGCTGGCAACGGCCAACCGGATCACCAAGCTCGCCCACGATATCTTCAGGGCGCATACGAACTATCGCGGCGGGCCGTATACGGCCGGTTTCTGGTCCATGTCCAACCATGTGGCCTTCGGCACCTTGACCGGGGCGCTTCCCTCGGGCCGCCAGGCCGGCAAGGCTTTTACGCCGGGACTGACGCCAGAGCCGCACGCGTCCAAAAGCATTCTGGACAATATCCGCGACGTCGCCGGGCTTGATCCCAAAAACATGAACAACAACATCGCGTTCAATGTGAAGGTGGTGCCTTCCGGCCACGATACGCACGGCCAAACCGTGGACCATATCTACTCGTACGCAAAGGCCTACACCGAGCTCGGCGGCATGCAGATGCAACTGAACGTCGTTTCGTCAAAGACGCTCAAAGACGCCATGGCGCACCCGGAGAATTACCAGAACCTGCTGGTGCGCATATCCGGGTACAACGCCTACTTCGTGACGCTGAACCGCGAGATGCAGATCGAACTGATCGAAAGGGCCGAATTCGGTTTATGAGCTTTAACTGCGAAACGGAACGATCACGGATGTTCACAATGAAGAGCAACACCCCAGAACCTTTGATTTTAGAGATCAAGAGTAACAGCCTCGATGACGGACCGGGAATTCGATCCGTGGTTTTTTATAAAGGCTGCCCACTCGCTTGTGTCTGGTGCCACAACCCGGAAAGCAGAAAAGCGGTGCCGGAGATCTCTTTTGACGCCCGGGCGTGCATAGGCTGCGGCGCCTGCCGGGACATATGCCCTCAGGACGCGCTCTCCCGGGACAATAGATTCTACATCGACCGGGATAAATGCGACCTGTGTTTTGCCTGTGTGGATGTCTGTCCGTCCGGGGCCTTGGACAGGGTCGGAAGACCCATGTCCGTGGCCGAGATCCTGGAAAAGGTCCTTCCGGACAAGCCCTTTTTCGACACGTCTGGCGGCGGCGTCACCCTGTCCGGGGGCGAGCCCACCCTTTACCCTCAGTTCACCTCCGAGCTCCTCATGGGGCTTAAGGCGCTGGGCATCCACACACTCCTGGAAACCTGCGGGCATTTTGATCCGGACACCTTCATGGCCCTGCTGTACCCCCATATCGATATGATTTATTTCGACATCAAGCTCATGGACAGCGCCGCCCATAAGACCTACTGCGGTCTGCCCAACGAGCGCATCCTGAACAACTTCAAGCTGTTGACCAAGGCGGCCCAGAGGGACGGCAAGACCCTTCTGCCGCGCACGCCGCTGATCCCCGGCATCACCGACACGGAGAACAATATCAGGTCCATCGCGGAGTTCTTGAAAGGGCAGGGCGTCGGACAGGCGGCCCTGCTTTCGTACCATCCGCTCTGGCATGAGAAGTGCGATAAAATCGGGGTCGATGATCCCTATAAGGCAAGCGAGGCCTTGACACGTTTCCAGGAACGCGGTGTTTTAGGGCGCAGTGTCACGATATTCGCCGAAGCCGGGATAAGCTGTTAACCTGATGCCGCCTCGAATAATCCTCTTGGGAATGGAGAGGGGTCTCACGCTGTCATAATTGATGTTTTTATGACTTCCCGCCAGGCACCCTCCCTTAAGGCCGGGCGCGCTAAGGCGCGCATGTATCAGATATCATTCAGTAATAATAAGAGGTTGTTTCAATCCGGCAAGCCTTGCCTTGCCCTGTTGATGGAGGGCATATTGTTTTTCTTGAGCAAAACATTAATTCTCATACCTATGTATTCGAAGTAGCTGAGTTCGCCGGTATCAGAACCAGACCAGGAGGATGCCATGTATGATTTTCTGCTTTCCAAGGAAGAGGTAGCGTTAAGGGACCAGGTCAGGAAGTTTGTCCGGGAAGAGATCGAGAGCGAGTTCCTCCGCAAGATGGACCGCGACGAGGTGGTCTATCCGCGTGAGTTTGTAGAACGGCTCGCTCATCACAATTTAAGAGGTATCAGGTTTCCCCGCGCGTATGGGGGCAGGGATATGAGCTGGGTGGCCGAGGTGGCGGCCGAAGAAGAGATCGGCTGCCTGGGCATGGCCCTGGGGTGTGCCTTTGTCATGCCGTCGATCGTGGGCGAGGCCCTCAACCGTTTCGGGACATCGGAACAGAAAGAGCGCTACCTGCGGCCATATCTGCAGGGCAAGCTCGTTGCGGCCGAGGCCCTTACCGAACCCAGGGGCGGTTCCGACTTTTTCGGCGCCACCACCAAGGCCGTGCTGGAGGATGACCATTTCATCGTGAATGGACAGAAGCGCTTTGTGGTCGGCGCCGAGGGCGCGGATTTTTTCCTGGTCTACTGCCGGACCAATTTCGAACCCGACAGCCACAAATATCAGCGCATCAGCCTTATCATCATCGACAAGGGGCCGGGGGTTGAGACGGAATACCGTTACGGCCTTATGGGGTGCCGCGGCGGTGGTACCGGCCGCCTTGTCTTCCGGGATGTCCGGGTCCCCAGGGAAAATCTGCTGGGAGAACTGCATGGTGGGGCGCTGTGCTTTAACCAGATGATGATACCGGAGAGAATGACCTCAGCCGCGGGGTGCCTCGGCGTCTGGGGCGCCCTTGATCTGGCGGTACGCTATACCAACAAGCGCGCGGCCTTCGGCAAGCTCATCAAAAAATTTCAGGCCGTGAATTTTCTCGTGGCTGATTCCATCATGCAGCTTGATGCCGCGAGGGCCATCACCTATATGGCGGCCCGTTCCGTGGATGCCGGCTTTGCGAACATGCGCAGGATCGTGAGCGAGGCCAAGCGGTTTTCCACCGAGGCCGCCTGGACCATCGTGAACAACGCCATGCAGGTCGTGGGCGGTATCGGCTATACCGATGTCTATCCCTTAGAAAGGGCGCTCAGGGATGTGCGGCTGGCACTGATATGGACCGGCACGAGTCAGATCATGAACCTCATGATCCAGCATGAATACTATGATGAGGTCCTCACTCAACCCTATGACCGCCGCCGTCTCGACAAGGATGCCATGCACCCCGATGAGAGCGAGAAATGTTTTACGGACGAAGACATGTGGGCTGTGCACGATCAGACAAGGGATGAATGATATAAGGAGGAACAGCGAGGAAGACAATGCATGCATAAAATTCAGGGTAAAGGCAAATGAAGGTTTGTTGCACCTGGCGCATGCTCCTCATACAAACAAAGTAACTGATTGGACCTGTCCCTACGGACGCCCTTCTCGTTGAGGTCCGGGAGAAGGTGCTGCTTGCTCGGTTTGACGCTCGAAATATAACAATGAAGTCTCACCCGACTTTGTGGCTTCGATAAGTCGCCAGCCATTGGCGTACAATTCTTTGAAGGTTTCCTGGCCCTTGCTGTTTTCAGAACACCGCAGCGGGGCATTTTCGTGCTTGAATACGATATCGATATCCTTGCAGAAACAAACCTTGATTTCAGTGCCGGCAAATACACTTGTCGACAGCCCCACGATCACCACCAACCATGCAACGATCTTCATGCAGCCCCCTTGGGATAGATTTGATAAAAGATATTTTATGCCATGAAAAAAATCAATTCTTCTTTGCCTCGGACCGCGAAACAAAGCCGTAGTTTGTGCACGGGATACCACATGATAACCCTTGGCCAACGTTTTTAGCGCGCGACGCGTTCCATTGACACGCCGGTACCTACCTCTTATATACTCTTCATGTTCTCAAGATTTGGGAATATTCTCCTGATCGCTCTTTCGGTGGCGTTGCTGGGGCCGCCGGACGCGCAGGCGGCTCAAGTCGATCGCGGGCCGGTTTCGGTTTTGATCATCCATTCCTACCATCCGGGATTCACGTGGACCGACAACATCATGAAAGGGATCGACGAGGGATTGGAGGCTGTCTCTCCCGCGAGCGAGCTGCATGTCGAATATATGGACGCCAAGCGTTTCGGCAATGCCGAGGTCAGGACGCGGTTCATAGCGCTCTTGAAGGCCAAGACGCGGGGCATGGACTATCCGGTGATCATCACCACGGACAATATCGCCCTGCAGATGGTCCTGGATGTGCGGCCCAAAATGTTTCCCCGGTCCCAGATCGTCTTCTGCGGCCTCAATGGTCCGCCCGAGGACGTAATCCGGGGGCGGGGAAATGTCACCGGCGTGACCGAGACATGGGACCCGGCCGGCACCTTGAAGGCCATAGACCGGTTGCAACCCGGGGTGAAGGAGATCGTGGTCCTGAACGATTATACCGAAAGTGGCCTGGGGACCCGCGAGAATCTCGACGCCGTCAGGCCAGCCTTTGAGAAACGTTTCAGCTTTCGTTTTCTGCCTCCAGAGCCGGTTGAAAACGTACTGAAGGAGCTCGCCGGACTGCCGGATACCTCGGCGGTCCTGCTGATGGGATATAATACGGACAGCCGGGGCACGATCTTCGATTCGGCCGCCACCGGACCGCTGTTCGCCGGGCATGCGCGGGTGCCGGTTTACACTATGGATCAGACGCGTTTCAGCGGAGGGGTGGTAGGCGGCAGCCTGTTGTCCGGAGAACGCCAGGGCGAGCTGGCGGCCGCGATGGCCGTTCGTATCCTGGGCGGTGAGTCCACCGAGGCGATACCCATCATCAGAGAACCGGTCGCGGTCCTTACCTTCGATTACATGGCCCTCAAGCGCTTCGGACTTAAGATCGAGGATCTGCCGCCGGAAAGCATTATCATCAACCAACCGACCTCATTCTACCACCACTATCGGTACCACATATGGGCGCTGACGGCCGTGATCGTCATCTTGAGTCTGTTGGCCATCGGGTTGGTGCTCATGCTCCTGTCCCGCCGTCGGCTGGACGCCGAACGCATCCGGGCCTTGGATGCCTTGCGCGGGAGCGAGGCTCGCTATACGACCCTGGTGAATGCCATGCCGGATGTCATTGTCCATCTCGATCTGGAGGGCAGGATCATGTTCGTGAATGAGCATACGCTTCGAATCAGCGGCTACAGCCGGGATGATCTGGTTGGGCAGGAAATGCTCAGGTTCGTCGCCCCCGAAGACCGGACAAAAGCGGTAGAATATTCCCTGCTCATGCTGGAAAAAAGGTTGGGGCCGCAGCAGTATCACCTGATTGTCAAAGACGGCCGCAAAATTCCCTTCGAGGTCAATGGCGATGTCCTGCGCGGCGCTGACGGCCAGCCGTTCGGCATCGTGCATGTGTGTCGCGACATCAGCGAGCGTAAGCGCTCGGAGGAAAGCATACGGGAAAGCGAGGAAAAGTTTGCGCGCATCTTCAGGATGAGCCCCGACACCCTGATCATCAGCCGGCTGAGAGACGGCGTCTATATCGACGTCAACGATGAGTTCATCCGCAAGATGGGCTATACCAGTGAAGACGCCATCGGCAAGACGGCCTCTGAACTGGGGATGTGGGTCGATATGGCGGAGCGCGATCACATGATGAATCTCCTGCTCAAGAAAGGTGGAATTCAGGAAGAAAAATTTTCTTTCCGCTCCAAGGATGGATCGATAAAAACCGGCGAGATGTCGGCGCGCATCATATCGATCGGCGGCGAGCCGTGCTTTATCGCCATGATCCGTGATATCACGGAAAAGATCGAGACCCAGAGGGCGCTCAAGGAAAGCGAGGAGAAGTTCCGGTCCGTGGTCGAACGGTCTTTGGTGGGTATCGCCCTTATCGACGACACCTTGCGGTATACCTATGTAAATGAAGAGTTCTGCCGTATTGCCGGTTATTCGGAAGCAGAGATGCTCGGCCGGAACTTTACGTTTCCGCTTACTGAGGAAAGCGCCCAAATGGTGACCGAGCGTTTCCAGCGCCGTCAACGGGGCGAGGATGTCCCTTCGCAGTATGAGTTTTTCTTTCAACAGAAAAACGGTTCAAGACACATCGGCGAGGTGCGCAGCGCCGTGTACGTCGACTCGTCGGGTAAGGCGAAAACCGCCATCCAGGTGATCGACATCACGGATCGCAAACAGACCGAGGAGGAGAAGCGCCGGTTGGAGGAACGCCTGAATCGCGCGGAGAAGATGGAAGCCCTGGGAACCCTGGCGGGTGGGGTAGCCCATGATCTCAACAATGTGCTGGGCGTGGTCATCGGCAACGCGGAACTGCTCTTAAGGGGAGTGGGCAAGGCCGACCCCACCAGGCCCCGCCTCTTGAATATCATGAAAGGGGGCGAACGCGCGGCCGCGATCGTGCTCGATCTTCTTACCCTGGCAAGAAGGGGTGTCATAGGCCGAGACGTTTTGAACCTCAGCAAGGTCGCTGAAGATTTCCGGAGCTCGCCCGAGCTTGAAAGACTGTTGTCTTACCATGCCTCCGTCCGCATCATAACCGAGCTAGACCCTGAGTTGCTGAACATTTCGGGCTCATCCGTGCATCTTTTAAAGACGCTGTTCAATCTCGTATCAAATGCCTGTGAAGCCATGCCGGATGGCGGCCTCTTGACCATCAAAACGGCCAATCAGTATCTGGACCAACCCCTGCAGGGCTATGATGAGGTCCGGGAAGGGGATTATGTCGTGCTGAGCGTTTCCGATACGGGACAGGGCATTGCGGCTGAGGACCTGAATCACATCTTCGAACCGTTTTACACCAAAAAGGTCATGGGACGCAGCGGAACCGGCCTGGGGCTGGCGGTCGTCTGGGGCACGGTGAAGGACCATAACGGCTACATCAACGTGCAGAGTGAAGAAGGCAGGGGCAGCACCTTCATTTTGTATTTTCCCGTTACGAGGCAGGCGCCTGGCATTGCGGTCGCTTCTCCATCCCTGCACGAATACATGGGCAGGGGGGAATTCATTCTGGTGGTGGATGATGTCAAAGAGCAGCGCGAGCTGGCGGCTGAAATGCTGAAAGGGCTTCTTTACCGGGTGGAAACCGTTACGAGCGGGGAAGAAGCGCTGTCTTACCTGAAGGATCATACGGCGGACCTGATGATTTTGGATATGATCATGGATCCCGGCATGGACGGACTGGAGACCTACCGGCGTGTTCTGGAAATCCGTCCTAAACAGAAGGCCATCATCGTGAGCGGCTTCTCCGATACGGACCGTGTCAAGAAGGCCCAGACACTCGGCGCGGGAGAGTATGTCAGAAAACCTTATATCATCGAAAAGCTCGGCCTGGCGGTCAGAAAAGAACTGGACCGTTCTGATTGGTAAAAATCTCGGCAACGTATTGTTGCTATTGCTTTTTCCTCAGAAACAGGGCAAGCTAGGCCAAGATGAAGCTGGGTGAGAAAGCTAATCAGGGCAAGGTAGTAAAAATCGACAAAGAACATTATCAGGCTTTGTCGGATCTCCTGCAAGGCAGAAGACAGAGGAGCAAAGCCCTTGAAGGCCTCATCGACGTCTTAACGGTCGCGGCGAAGCAAAACAAGTATATCCTCTTTGATCTGCTCATGGACCCGCAGCTGCTCGAGATACGCTACCCTAAGAAACGCTAGCCGGATTTCCCGACTTATAAGTGTTTGAAAACCTTAAGCGCCTCGATTAAAACAGGGTAAGATCTCCATTATCGGGCGGGGCATCCTCGTGGTGAGCTTCCGTCCGGTTCAAGGTCTTGATGTGCGGGTGGTAGAGCGGCATGAGCAGGGCCTTAAGCTCTGCGTCCGGAATATCAGCGGCCTGCGGCGCTTCAACTGGTGAACCGGCCGAAGTTTTCAGGGTCTCGGCGATATCCGGTAATCGCACCAGAAACAGGTTCAGGCGTTGCATGCGGCGCTTGAAGCGCAGCACCGCCAGCATGCAGCGATCGGCGTAATCGTTGATGCCGTCGATGGAGTCGACCAGCAGACCTTTGATTGTGAGCAGGCTGCCGCGCAGCGCCTCGGTGTCCTCTTGAATCAAGGTGATGCATTCTTCGGTTGCGTCGCGAGCCTGCGCGTCCGCCACAGCGCCGGGCCGTACCGGCGAGACCGTGAGCGCGGTGATGGCGGACCGCATGTTCTGACCGGCCGCAAGCAGCAAAGGCATACGATCACGGCCTGGCGTTTCGTATGCCTTGTCCAGGGCCTGTGCCTCCTGGAGGCAGGCAAGGGAGCTCTGATTCAATTCATCAATCAGGGCCCGCAACGCCTGCAGCGTTTCGCTCCGCCGTTTCCCGAGGGCGGCAAGACTCTTCAGCCGTTCGCTCAGATCTTGGAACATGGCGGCGATCTCGGCCATGGCGCGATCCAGGGTGGACCCACCCTGGGTATTGATCAGCAGAAGCTCGGCCAGATGGATCTTGTCGGCTTTGACGCCCGCGATGATTTCATGGATACCCTGGATATGCCGTGCGATGGTCTGTACATGGTCGTGGACAATCAAGGAGATATCGAATAAAAGTCCGCCCGAGACCGTGCAGGCCTCATGCATGAACGCGGAGCGATCGGGGTGGTCTGCGTCCTTGGACAAGGCCCGCAGGCGTTCGAAGACCTTAAGGATATTCTCGATGTCCTGGCGTACGATGTCATGGATCTGCAGGGCGGTCATGATGGCCAGGATCGGGACCTTGGTGGCAGTGGACCGCGAGATGAGGTCCTTGAGGATCACGATAATGGAACCCAGGGTATCCTTCAATGACTTGACACCCAGGGCCGTATGCATTTCCACGGTGCGGATGATGCCTGAGTGCAGCACCGCGGCCGTCTCCATGTTCTCGGACAGGCGCGACTGATGGTCCGCCAACTCACGGATGATCCCGATCATGGCGCACGCCTGTGCGTTCAAAGCCTGCATGCGCCGGACGGTCAGGGGTGCGTTGGCCGCGCCTTCCATAGGCGGGTACAAGGCGGCGAGTTCATCTAAGTGCCTCGAAAATTCCTCCATCTGCCCCCCTGCCGCCGGCAGGCCTGTCCGGAAGGCCTCCAGATCTTTTGAGATCAGCGCATCGCCGGCCTTCTGATCGCGCAGATGCTTATCGATGCGTGCCAAAGAAACATCCAGCGCACTGACCGTGATCTCGATTAAGCCCACAGGGTCCTCCGAGATCAAGGAATCCATGGTCAGGCTGGCCTTATGGTAGGTATTGTTGATCTCCCGGCTGATGTCGGGCAGGACACGGCCGAGCTTGCGGCAGAACAGTTCCAGGCTGGCATTGAAGCGCGCCAAGTCATTTGCGACCGACCCCGGGGTGTCACCTGCGGACGGCGCGGATGCCCTGAGAGTGTGCAGCGTTGCCGACCGGTCCGGAGTGTTATCCCCGGCTGCATCGTGTGACATGCATCGCCTCCATACGGTTCCCTGTCGGTACGCCCATCAGGATTCATTAACGCCCTTGAAGCGGCGGCCGAAATGGATTGACATGCCTTTGTTTGAGATATATCTAGGCATAATTGTCGAGGAGATGGGATGAAGCTGCCACTTTTTCTAATCGTAACAGGACTTTCCGGCTCCGGCAAGTCGAATGCCATGAAGGCCATCGAAGACGAGGGCTTTTTCTGCATGGACAATATCCCCATCGACCTCCTGACCAAGTTCCTCGAAATGTATGATTTCGCTTCGATCAATGTCTTCAAGGTCTGTATCGGGGTCGATATCCGCGCCGGCGCGGATGAATTTACCGCCAAGGCCCCGGAGGCCATGAACATTATCCGGGGCAGCGTGCAGGATGCCAAATTGATCTATCTGGATGCCGCACCGGGCATTATCTTGAACCGCTTCAAGGAGACCCGTCGCCGGCACCCCTTGAGCGATACCTATCCCAATCTCCTGGACGCCATCGAGGCCGAGCGGGACATCATGGCCCCCATCCGCGATATGGCCGATTTCGTGATCGACACCTCGGCCATGAACGTCCACCAGCTCACCAGCCGTATAAAGGAGATCATCTCCATGGTGGACAAGGGGCGCGACATGTATATCGAGGTGCGCTCCTTCGGGTTCAAGAAGGGCATCCCGCCCGACGCCGATATCGTCATGGACGTGCGTTTTCTGCCCAATCCGCATTTCGTGGAGTCGCTCATGAACAAGACCGGCAAGGATCCCGAGGTGCAGGAATACCTCCATGCGCACGTGTCCTATACGGAGTTCGTGGCGCGTTTAAGGGATCTCATTGCTTTCATCTTGCCATTGTGCAAGAAAGAGGGCAGATCGTATCTGAACATCGCCATCGGATGCACCGGCGGACGGCACCGCTCGGTGGCCGTGGCCGAGGAAATCCGGCGGGATATCGAGGCGCGGGGCTTTCCATGCAAGGTGGTACATAGAGATCTTTCCTAGAGGGGGGTTCCCAGAATGGTTGGCATTGTGGTGGTTGCCCATGGAAGACTTGCCGAGGCCCTGATCGAGACCGCCGAGATGATCGTGGGGACAATCGAGGGGATCAAGGCCTGCTCCTTCTGTCAAGGCAGTGATGTTGAGAAGCTCAGAAAGATGCTCAAGACATCCATCAAGGATGTCAATACCGGCGACGGTGTTATCATCCTAACGGACATGTTTGGAGGCACGCCCTCCAATATCAGCCTGGCCTTTCTGGAAGAAAACCTGGAGGTGATCACGGGCGTGAATCTGCCCATGCTATTGAATGCGCTGACCAAGCGTGACGGCAAGGGTATCAAGGAACTGGCTCAGCTCCTGAAGGAAAACGGGCGCAGCAATATCTATATCGCCTCTGAGATTCTATCCGCCAATCTGGGGAAGTAATGAACATCGTCTTGGTACGGGTTGACGACCGGCTCATCCACGGCCAGATCCTGGAATCGTGGATCCCGTTCCTGAAAGCCCAGTGTGTAGTGGTGGCCAACGACGCCCTGGCCGGCGACCAGTTCCAGCGGGCCATCCTGTCCATGGCCATCCCCGATCGTATCAAGGTAAGGATCGTGACCGTGGAGGAGACACAGGGTCTGAGCTCAGACCCAGAACTCGCGGGCCTGAGCACCCTGGTCATTGTGTCTTCCCTGCTGGATGCCTAC
>JBDKSM010000046.1:0-61227 GCA_039680665.1 Syntrophaceae bacterium
CGCAGAAGCCGTCCACGGGCCGTAATTTGGCGACCTTCTGGCCCATGGTTTTGACGATGCGCCAGCCGCCGAACATGGTTCCGAGCGCGATGGCGGCCTGACAGGCCAGAACCACCCAGAAGGGGATATGAAAGGTGGGCCCGATGAGACCGGCGGAAAAGAGCAGACCGGCGATGATGCCCATGGTCTTCTGGGCGTCATTGCCGCCGTGGCCCAGGCTATAGAAAGCAGCCGAGACGAGCTGGCCGCGTCGGAAAACATGGTCGACGCCCAGGGGTGAGGCCTTGCGGAACAGCCAATACACCAGGGTCCCGATGATCAGGCCGAAGGTCAGGCCCACGATGGGCGAGATAAAGATGAAGCTGACGGTCTTGATGATGCCTGTCCAGATCAGGGCCTGTGGCCCGGTCTTCATCAGCGCGGCGCCGACCATGCCGCCGATCAGGGCATGCGATGAGCTGGTGGGCAGCCCCAGATACCAGGCGATAAGGTCCCACAGACAGGCGCCCACCAAGGTGGCGAAGATCACATGCGGATCCATGATGGCGATGTCGATAATACCCTTGCCGATCGTGGTGGCCACGTGCAGGCCGAAGAACAGGAAGGCGATGAAATTAAAAAAAGCCGCCCACAGGACGGCCTGACTGGGCTTGAGCACCCGCGTGGATACGATGGTGGCTATGGAATTGGCGGAATCGTTGAATCCGTTCAAAAAATCGAACGTGAGCGCCAGGATGATCAGAAGAATAATGCTGAGCGTCATTGCTTAGGCTTGTTTCACCAGGATGGATTCCACGATGTGGGCCACGTCTTCGCAGATATCGAGCACGGCCTCGGCGAACTGAAAGATCTCTTTCCATTTGATAAGCTCGATGGGATTGGTTTCGGTATCGAAGAGCTTGGCCAGGATGGCGTCGCGCATGGTATCGCCGACGTTTTCAAGCCGGTTGACCTCGATGCAGGCATCTTGTGTTGCCTGGGGCTGCTTGCTGTTTCGTAAACCTTCCACGGCCGTGGCCAAAGTGCGCACCGACTTCTCAATCACGGATGAAAACTGGACCAGGTCGTAGTTGACGCCGGTGATCTTATAGACGCGCATGCGGTTGGTGATGGTGTAGATCATGTCGATGACGCTGTCGAGTTCGCTGGCCAGGGCGTGGATATCCTCGCGGTCGAACGGCGTGATGAAGGTCTTGTTAAGGTTGTTCAAGATGTCGTGCGCGACGTCATCGGCCTGGTGCTCGATCTCCCGCATTTTCGATACGGGCTCCTCGGCAAAGGCGCCCTTGGCGACCAGCGAGGTGAACAGGGCGGCGGCATCGACGGCATATTGGGCTTGTTTATTGAACAGGTCGAAGAAATTGAATTCCTTAGGCAGAAAACGAAATGCCATATGAGCTCCTTGTTAAAAAATCCAACCGGTGTAAGGTTTCATGTCATGCTTCTCATATAGGGAATGCTTCTGATCGTCAAGACCGTATGTCACCAGGATATCATCCGAACCGCCGGTAAGAGCGGGTGAGGCCGTGTCAGGCCATGCGGGGATTATGCCGGCAGGCTGAGGGTGAAGGTCGTACCGGCACTCAGCGAGCTCTCCACCGTGATCGACCCGCCGTGCTGGCCCACGATATGTTTGGCAATGGCCAGACCCAGGCCCGTGCCGCCGACGCTGCGCGAACGCGACTTATCCACGACATAGAAGCGCTCAAAGATGCGGTCGAGATGCTCGGCCGGGATGCCGATGCCGGTATCCTTAATGCGGATAATGCAGTCCGACGTGGTCTTTTCGACCAGGATCGTGATCCCGCCTTTTTCGGTATACTTGATGGCATTGTCGATCAGGTTGGTAAAGAGCTGCTCCAGGCGGAACTGGTCGGCGGCGAGGCTGAGGGGGCCGGGGATATCGATCGTCAGGCTTAAGCCCTTTTCCTTAAGCCTGGATTCGAAGATCACGGCCAGGTTCTCGATCAGGGCCTTCATATCCACCGTTTCGCGCGTGGGGGTGCCCCCTTTTTCCTCCAGCTCCGCGAGGGTGAGCAAGTCTTTGACGATATTGATGAGCCGGTCCGTATGCCGTTTGATGATGAGGAGATACTCGCGGCGCCGCTCGTCGGCATCCTCGAGCAGGGTCTCGGTGAACCCTTTGATGGCGGTCAGCGGGGTGTTGAGCTCATGCGAGACGTTGACCACCAGGTCCTGCTTGATGCGCTCCATCTGTTTCATGGCCGTGATGTCATGCAGGATCAAGACCGTGGCCGCGCCGGAGGGCAGCCGTGAGGTGCCGCAGAGATAATAGCGGTTGTTGATGATGAGCTCCCGGTTTTTTCCCTCAGACTCCGGTAGGTCAGGGGATTCGGCTGAGCGCAGGAATTCCCAGTAATGCTTGCCGACGATCTGCTCCGGGTCGAAGATTTTCTGCGCGCTGGCATTAAAGAGCGTCACGCGTCCCTCGCTGTCGAATAGGAGCAACCCCTCGGCCATCGAAGATATGATGCTCTGCAGCTCCTCCTTCCTGCGCGAGAGTTCGGTAAAGGAGCCTTGCAGCTGTTCGGCCATGCGGTTGAAACCTTTGCCAAGATCGCCCAGCTCATCGTTGCCGCTTAGGGGCACGTGGACCTCGAAATCGCCCGCGGCGATACGGTTGGAGGCCTTGAGCAGCTCGGAAAGCGGCCGTGTTATCAGGTGCGAAAAGATGAGCGAGATCAAGAGCGAGAGGAAACCCACCAGGAACGAAACCAGAACGATACGGTCGCGCAGCGTGGACAGAAGCCGCGTGATCTCTTCGGCGCTCAGACTGTAGCGGATCACGCCTAAGATTTTCCCTGAGCGCCTGACCGGCAGCGCGATGTAGATCATCTCCTTCTTCAGATCCGGGCTGTAGCGCACGGACCTGCCGTTCGCTCCTTTCAGGGCCTCGGCCACCTCCGGCCGTGATCTATGGTTGTACATGGTGGCCGGGTCCACGGCCGAATCCGCCAGCACGGTCCCATCCGGGGCGATGATGGTGATGCGGGTGTGGGTGCCGGTGCCGTATTTATGGGCCAGGGCGGCGAGCTCAGGGACACGCCGTTCGGCCAGGGCATCGAGCGCTTCGTTTTTAAGCGGCCGGTTGCGGGCCACCATGGCATCGGTCGTGGAATGCACGTAGTAGGCCCGGATGGCTTCGTACGAGAGCACGATGGTCAGCGCCGAGCCGGTGATCACGACCACGATAAAGCTCAGGAAAATTTTCAAGAAGATGGGTCGCTTCATGCCTCGACCTTATATCCCACCCCGCGCACGTTCTGGACGATCGCGGCGGCCTCGCCCAGTTTGTCGCGCAGGTTCTTGATGTGCACGTCGACGGTGCGGTCAATGACGGCCTTCTCATTGCCCCACAGGTGGTCGAGGATCTTCTCGCGGGAAAAGACCTTGCCTTTGTGGCTGGCCAGCAAATGTAGGATCTTGAATTCCACGGCGGTTAGCGCCACCGGCTGTTCATACACCCTCACCTCGAAGCGTTCGGGATCGATGGTGACCTTCCCTTTGATCGTAATGATCTCACTGGCATCATGACCGGAACGCCTGAGCACGGCCTTGACCCTCGCCACGAGCTCGCGCGGCGAAAAGGGTTTGGTCAGATAATCGTCGGCCCCGAGCTCCAGGCCCTGCACCTTGTCCGCTTCCTGCCCCTTGGCGGTGAGCATGATCACCGGCAGCTTGGCATGGGCGCTCTCCTGCTTCAAAAGCCGGCAGACCTCGAACCCGTCCATGTCCGGCAGCATGAGGTCGAGGATGATGAGATCGGGCACATGCACGGCCAGCGATCTGAGGAACGTGCCCGCATCCTGAAAAAGGACGGTAAGATAGCCGGCCTTTTTCAGGTGGATATCAAGCAGGTGCAGGATGTCGGGTTCGTCATCGATCACGGCGATACGCGGCGCCATGGGCATGCCTCCTTAGTTTCACATCATGTATCGTAGATGCCGCGCGCCGGTCAATCACAAGTTCCCATCTTAACCAAGAATTCATACAGCATTCATCCTCCTTTTACAGATCCCTGGCAAATCGTAACCACAAAAGGAGACCTTATGGCGCTACCATGGAAGAAAAACACGGATTTTGAATGCGGTTCGGCTTATTACCTTGAGCGCATCCGGGATGTACTCGGATATGATTCCACTGCTCTTATTCCTTTCAGTCACCATGATGCCACGGCAGGGGCTGAAAATGAATTTCAGGCCGTGGTGATCGGTGGTCGCGAGGTATGTGATCTGCCTCTGACAATAGAAAATTCGCGCTACTATCGTAATCTTCTGCGGCGCATGCGCGCGGGTGAATTGCCACGCAAGATCCTGGATGAGCTTACGCATTACCTGACCGAAAATACAACTCAGATTTGGGAGAACAGTTGGGTACGCTTTGCCAGAAAACGCTTGAGCCATTATTCCGAGCGGATCTTCATTCAGGATCTTCAGACGCACAAGCAGCGGCCAGAGGCTGAAGCGCGTACGGATGCACAACGCTTCGTCATCCGTTTAGGAGGGGAAGAATTCCTGCGCGTACCGGTGAGCTACTTTTTGAAGCTTGCTCTGGCCGAGGCTATCGGCCCTGACTCTCATACCCACCCGCTTATCATTGCCACCGGCGAGATGGCCATGACCCGTCTGCTCAATGACAATACCTCGCCCGAGATCGCCTCGTTCCAGCCCGTGCGGTTGAACGGTCCCGGTGCGGCTGGTTCGCAACTGGCGCGCGAGACCGCCAAGCGCTTTCTCCTTGTCCAGGCGCTCACCGCCTATGCCGATACGCGCCTGGGACTGGCCGAAAGCGGGCAACGGGTGCTGGTGTACAGCGCCCCGCATCCGCCGGTGCGGCAGAAACACCTGAATTCCATTATTTCCGATGCCTTTTACCGCGAGCTCTTCATGAATCCCTGCCTCTCGGGCTGGGATGAGGGCGAAGAAAAGAATGCCTACATGCATCTGTGCCACCAGGTGCTTTCGCGCAGCCAGCTCAACGCCGTGCTCAAGCTCAAGGAGGCCGGCATCGTAACCAATGATCTGGTGACCTTGCCTTCCATATCAAATATCTCTCTGGCCAATAACGGCACGCACATCAGCCTGGGCAGCCTCAAGCTGGGAGCATTGCTTTCTGATCTGAGGAGCGACTTCCTGCCCGAGGACGAGAAGTACCTGGGCGATTTAACGATCAAGATCGTGGAGCACTTTCTACCGCTCTTCGTGAGCACCTACAGCGCCGCCCCGTATCGGCTGGGTTTCTCGGATTTTCATCCCGAACGGGCGCTGGGTTTTCTGCCGCACGAGCTTGATTATACGCACCTGCGCATGTTCTGGCGCCGCTGGCGCAAGAAGGCCGACCTGAGCATGATGGGCCGGTCCTTGACGCCTTTTGGCCCCCGCCGCCTCGACGCGTCCCTGAGCCGCCTCTTTACCCTGCGCGGCGACTATATCCCCGATTTTAGGCTTATCGATTATCTCATGAGCCTTCTCAGTACGGACGAGTCTCCGGCCTTGGACGGCCAAACCGGCAACAGCGATCGTCTCAAGGCCGACTTGGAGGCTTTTGGGGTCTTCGACCGTCGCATGTCGTTCTACCTCCTCTATAAACTGCGCGAACATGGCCGCATGGGGTTTTCGGGCTTTGAAGGCCGGCATTACAGCCTCTTTCCAAGTCTTCTGGACGATATGGGTCCGGCATGCGGCCTGCAGGCGCTTATTACGGCCATGGCCTACCGTTGGGCCGCCACGGGCCGCTTCACCCATGCCCATATCCCGGACAACGCCACCATCGAGAGTGAACGCCGCCAGATTTTTTTCGGCGCGGCCGTTGATCTGCCGACCTTCTTTGTCCACAAGGATTCGCGCAACCATTTCCTCATGCGCATCCTGGCCCGTACGGGGCGCACACGCTCCAGCAATCGCTATTCCGGGTATATCCGCGTCTACCATCAAGAGTATCGCAAGGCGCTCTTAGGCCTGATCCGCGAAGAAGGCGCCGATCTGATCGAATCCATGGGTTTGTCCGATGCCATAAGGGACCTGGAGCACCGCATCATGCACCCGGACATGCATGGTGCTGCACTCAGCGTCACCAACGGCATCCTGATGGCCAAGAACGCCCTTGATCCATTGCAGGTCGATGCGGATGAGTTCAACCAGGAAGCCGAACACTACTACCGCACGACCGTGCGTCTTCGCCATATGCAAGAGGGCTTGGATGTCCTGGCGGCCGAACTGAAGGAGGCCGAAGCAGAGCCGCGGGTGCAGCCGCTGCTCAAGACCGTGCTCGGAGAACAGAATGCCCAGGATTTCTTGGCGCGGATAAGGGCTGATTTCGAGCGCCTGGGAGAGGAAGACCTGAGGCGGCTCATCCATGTCATTCTCATAACCGTGCTCAAGGATTGGGACAAAGGCTATGCGGCACCAGTACGTTGAGCGCGACAGCGGACGGATCCGAACCGAGCGGCTCTACGGTGATGGGATATTGAAATACGTCTGTCCCCGTGAGCGTGAGGACAGCTCGCGCTTATACCGGGTTCTGACATCACGCCGCATGACGGACTTCCTGGCCTACGTGAACTTCGACGCAATGCTCGGAGCGAGACTCAGTAGAAGCATGCGTTTCATGCGCACGCTCGGGATCGATCTGGCCGAATGCCTGGACGACCCCGCGACGTTTGATACACCTCGCAAGGTCTTCGAGCGCCGGATCCGCTACCAGGAGGAGCGTCCCATGCCTCGGGACCCCTCGATCGTCCTGTCGCCGTGCGACGCGCGTCTGCTGGTCGGGAACCTCTCCGAGACCATGGGGTTCATGATCAAGGACAAGCTGTTCGATCTCGAGGAACTCCTCGGGCCGGACGGCGCAGAGCCCTTCATAGATGGAGGGTTCGCGGTCCTGCGCCTGACGCCGGATAAATACCACTACAACCACTGCCCGGTTTCCGGCACGGTTAAGGACATCTATATCCTGGACGGCCGCTATGCGCCGTGCAATCCAGGCTGCGTGATCCGTCTGGCACAGCCCTATTCCAAGAACCGCCGCGTGGTGACCATCATCGACAGCGACCACCCCGGCGGCAGCGGCATAGGCTTGGTGGCCATGGTCGAGGTCGTGGCCCTTATGATCGGCGATATTATTCAGGCCTACAGCGAAGACGGCTATGACCAGCCAAGTCAGGTCACGCCCGGCATGTTTCTCAGGCGCGGGCAGCCCAAGAGTCTATTCCGGCCGGGCAGCTCCACGGTCGTGCTCCTATTCCAGAAAGACCGCGTCGCGTTTGACGACGATATCGTGCGCAATCAGAATCGACATGCCCAGTCGCGCTTTGCGCTGGGATTCGGCCGCCCGCTGGTCGAGACCGAAGTCAGGGTCCGTTCCGGCATCGCCCGGCCGAGGCCCCGCGAAGAAGAAGGGTTTTGGGGAAAGACCATGCATGGTCTCATGAACGAATAAAATCACGTGAGGTGATAGGATAATGGAAAATATTTTGTTTCTGGCCGGGATGGCCTTGGCCATAGCCATGGTGTACTGGTGGGGCTTTACGCGCTTGAGCGGCGAATGCTGGCAGGTCATGGCCTGTGTGCCGCGCCTCAAAACCGGACCGCACTGGGAGGCCGTCAACCTCACCTGGTACGGTTTCCTCGTGGCCTGCGCCTGCGCCGCCGGTGTGGGGCTCATGATCGTGCTCCTGGGTGCGCTCGGTGTACCGCTGAAATCTACGATCATATTCTGCCTGATCATGCTGGCGATCTGCCTGCCGGGATCAAGGCTGATCGCCCGGGTCGTGGAGGGCAAGCGCCATACCGCGACCGTGGGCGGCGCTCTGTTTCTGGGACTGCTCGTGGCCCCCATCCTGCTGTGGGTTTCAGAGCGCATTCTGCCTGCTCGAATTGCGATTCAAGTCCCTGCCATCGTTATCCTGGCATGCATGGCCGTCACCTATGCCTTGGGCGAAGGCCTCGGCCGCCTGGCCTGCATCAGCTTCGGATGCTGCTACGGTAGGCCGGTGGCGAGCCTGCCGGCCTGGCTGCGGTCTATTTTCGAGCCGCTGGGAGTAACTTTTCGCGGGACCACCAAGAAGATTGCATACGCGCACGGCCTTGACGGCGTCAAGGTCGTTCCGATCCAGGCCGTGTCGGCCGTGATCCATGCCTTGGCCGCTCTGGCAGGCGTTTGGCTTTTTCTTATGGGTTCCTATGGCGCGGCCTTTTTGACCGCGCTGGTCGTTACGCAGGTCTGGCGGGTGGCCTCGGAGTTCTTACGGGCCGACTACCGAGGGTCTGCGCGCTTGAGCGCCTACCAGGTCATGGCCGCCCTGGCCGTGGTGATCGCAATCGTGGTGGTGTCCATATATGATGTTCCCTTCCGCGCCCCGTATCTCGTGGACGGCCTATACATGCTCTGGCGCCCGCTCGCCCTGTTGTTTCTCCAGGTACTGTGGCTGACGGTGTTTTATTTCAACGGCCGCAGCTCGGTGACCGGCGCGCAGGTGTCGCTGCATGTCGTCCAGGAACGGATCTGACGAGCACAAGACCCCGATATAACTATATGAACATTATCATGATGAAAGCGGGCAAATTGATCCTGGCCGTCGGGTTCATCCTGTCGGCCGTGCTCTGTGGGCCGGATACGATTCAAACGGCCTTGCTGGCGGGCTGCGGCCTGCTGTGTCTGGCGGGTGTGGGGCGGAGAAGTCGCACGACCGGTCTTGATTGAAGCCAGGTGACAGACGTTTGCTTCACCTGCGATGATCGAGTCTCACTTGCCCACAAGCATTATCACTCACTAGTACCGATTGGGATTTCGATCTCGTGCAGCCAGGCGCGGACCCGATCCTGGATCTGATCCCGGATATCCCTGAACTTCTGTAAACGTTCTTTATCGCTGCCCACGGCCGCTGCCGGGTCCTCGAAATCCCAATGCAGGCGCTGGCCCATACCGGGGAAGACCGTGGGACAGTTTTTATCCGCTTGTCCGCAGACCGTGATGAGGTAGCTGAAATGCACCTTGCCCAGGTAATCGCTCAAGGGCTTGGAGGTGTGCAAGCGCATGTCGATGCCGGTCTCCTGCATGACCTTGACCGTCAGTGGGTGTATCCCTTTCGGTTCCAGCCCGGCGCTGTAGGCCTCGATGGCATCTCCGGCATAATGGCGCGCAAAGGCCTCGGCCATCTGGCTGCGGGCCGAATTCCCCGTGCACAGGAAAAGCACCCTGGTTTTTGGCATGGCATGCTCCTTTCTAGCCGTTCTTGAAAATACAGTAGTCAAGGGATGTCAAAGCTTCAAGCGCATTCCAGTCGTTTATCTATTATTCATCGAAAACTCATCGCATCTTCACGGTCTTTGGCTAGGAAGTGGATCAATCAATCTCATTAATCATTGAGACAAGAAAGGAGAAAGAATGCGTATGAAAAAAAGGTTGGTTTCTTATGTCTTGGCGGCCTGCGTGCTTTCCACCACACCCGGCCAGGCCGCCGGGTTTAAAGTTGGGGATGTGGATTTGACCCTGGGCGGGAGCGCCATACTGGATGCGGGCTGGAAAAGGTCCGATCTGGGCAGCGTCCCGCAGGACTCCGGCCAGGAGGATACGCGTCTTGACTGGTTCACCGAGATACCGTCCAATTGCAGGCTCAGCCTCAAGGCGGTTTACGAAAACATGACCGGTTATGTCGAGGTCGGGCTCGGTTCGAGCGGCGTGAGCACACGCCATATCTATGCCGCCTATGCCATGGATGCCGCCAATACGTTGCTCATCGGGCAGACCAACAGCTTGCTCTCCGAAGCCTCTCCCGGTCAGAAGCTCAACAATGACGGGAAGCTGGAAGGCTTTGGCAACCTGTATGCCGGCCGCAAGCCGCAGCTGCGCTTCACGCACAGGCAAGGCGACAGCCTAAGCTTCAGCCTGGCGCTGGAGGACAACCGCAGCGCTATGTCCAGTGGCGTGGCGAGCGGCAGCCATATCGATGAACAGACGATGCCTGCCATCATGGCCGCGGTGGCTTATAAGAATGCCGGGCTCACTATCGTCCCGAGCGCCTACTTCCAGCGCTATACCCTCAAGCAAAACGACGCGCTGGCGACCACCGAGGACGTCATGCTATCATCCTGGGCATTGGCACTGAACGGGGCCTACAAAACGGATATCGCCACGCTTTCGATGGAGGCATGGTATGGAAGCAATCTGAGCGCCATCGGCATCGACAAACGCCCGACCCAACCCAATGGGACCACCAAACCATCTATGGTTATGGGTGCCCCGGTGGCGGATGAGTCCGGCAATGATGTCAAGGATGTCACGAGCATGGGCGGCTGGGTCCAGGTTTCGGTCCCGGTCGAGACGGCCATGATAAATATCGGCGCCGGCTATCAGAGGTCGGATGTGGAGAACACACCTTCGGAACTGTATGAAACCGAGGTTGAGACCATGGGGGCCTTCGCCAATGTGGCCTTTGCGATTGCCAAGGGCTTCACGGTACAGCCTGAAATCGCCTGGTTCGATCATGGCAATGACGCCAGGAAAACCCTCAGCGCCTCTGGGGTGAGCTATGCCGAGGGGGATAATACGCTCGGCACTGATCTCTATTTCGGCATTCACTTCCAATATGATTTCTGAAGGGAGAAAATAGCTCTCAACGATCCATGCGTGGAACTGCCGGACAGAGACGAGAACTGTCCGGCGGTTCCGCTTTCAATAGTTCGTAGCATGGTGTGAGGGAGGGGATAACGGTGAAGGTGTTTTGTTTGTGAGGTTAAAAAAGTTTTATTGCTTCTAGAATATAGCATGGTTGGGCATAGAGGGTAAATGCATTTTGAACGACCCCGTACCCTGGCTCAAAGTGTTCAGGTGCTCGCGATAGCCGAAGGTTTGCCGCAGAGGGACAGCGGCCGTGATGATATAGTACCCATTATCGATCGACAATGTCCGGCAGGCGCGGCGTTGGTCGTCAAGATCGTGGATGACCTCCAGCACCCATTCCTCGGGCACGATGATCGTCAGCTCAACCAAGTTGTCGAGCAGGGCCGGACCGACGATCCGGAAGGCTTCCTGGAGCGCTTTCAACGCCCTGGCGCTCTGGTTTTCACGTGGCATGTGCGGTGCGGCCGGGGCATGATTCTTTCCGACGCGCGACGGCGCGAGCGAAAAAGAGCGCCTCCTCTCAACGAGTCCCGTTGATGCGATATTCACAAGCGATTTCATAACGGGATTTGATGCTGCCATGACGGCCTGTCGTCGCGGTACTCGATGAGCTTGTCCCAGCTGAAGCGCATGTACAGTGTCATTCCTTGCCGTAGAACGATTCTGGGCGCAGGGTCGGACGCAAGGTTGACCCGGAAAATGATCTCGCGCCGCCGGTCCTTGACGGCCAGCAGGACTTGGTGGCCCGTATCCGTAACCACCCAGTCTTTGACGACTCCCGGAATGCTCCCCAGGCTGCGCGACTCGGAGAGGGTGATATGCCGGGGGTGAATGGCCAGGAGGTTGCCGTTGCTGCTGTGCGCAAAGACCTGTTCGTCGAAGTAGTTGAGGGTTTCATCGAAGCGGGGTGACAAATGGTTTGAAACGTGGTGATTGTCCAATAAGTGCCTCCTTATTAAGTGATGTGCATATTTTTCCATGGTCATGGTTTGCCACGGATGCGTGAAGGCACGATGAAGACGGCATTAATTTTGCGTTAACATCACCCAGTCGATGGAAAAGATGCCCGGATTAGGCGGGTTCATCGTTTTTATCACCGCTAGTAGGGGTTAGGTTGTCCCAGAAGGCCTGTCCCCTGGCCTGCATAGCTTTTCCGCGCAATGGTTTGCTGATCCCCCGGATCTGGTGCACGCCCGCCGGCTCGATACCCGCTTCTTTCAGCAGGGCGGAGGCCTTCTCTCCATCCGCGCTCCCTACCAGCAGGCTATGCAGGCTGAGGTCGTTTGAACGCAGATGACCGGGAGTGGCGGCCAGGACGGCGGCCAGCCCCTGCGCATGCAACAGCGCCAGGGCCTTGGAGGCCTGGTGATCGTGCTTAAAGACGAAAACCCCCAGCGCTTCAGGGGTGCCGTCATAGAACGCCGTGAGTCCGGCGACGGTTTCTCCCAGCACCTGGACGGTGTGCATCATCTCGTCGGCCGTATTTTCGAAGCCCAAGCTCAAGCGCAGCGTCCCGAAGGCTTTATGCTCGGGGATGCCCATGGCGGTCAGGACATGCGAGGGCGTCATGGATGCCGAGGTGCAGGCCGCCCCGGCCGAGGCATAAATCCCGGCCGCGTCAAGATTGATCACGATGCTCTCGGCCTCCAGCCCCTCGAACGTGACGCTCAGGATATGCGGCAGCCGCATCTCGGTCCCGCCGTTCACCACGGTCCCGGGGATGCCTTCCAGGATCATCTGCTCGAGCGTATCGCGCAGGTCTTTGATGTGCAGGATGTTGCGTTCCAGATCGCGAACAGCGACCTTGCAGGCCTGGCCGAATCCGACGATGGCGCTGATATTCTCCGTGCCAGGCCGTAAACCCAGCTCATGGCCGCCGCCGTACGTCAGGGGGGCGATTTTTACGCCCGAACGGATATACAGGGCGCCCACGCCCTTGGGCCCGTAGAGCTTGTGGCCTGCCAGGCTCAAGAGGTCGACCTGCAGGCTGTTCACATCGATGGGGATCTTGCCGGCGCTCTGCACCGCGTCGGTGTGCAGGAGCACCCCACGGCTGCGCGCGATGCGGCCGAGCTCTTCGATGGGCTCTATCGTGCCCACCTCGTTGTTGGCGTGCATGACGCTGATCAGGATGGTATCGTCCCGGATGGCGCGCTGAACCGCGGCCGGGTCGACCTGTCCGTTGCCATCCACGCCCAGGTAGCTTACCTCGAAGCCTAAAGTTTCCAGGAAGGCGCATGTGTTGAGCACGGCATGGTGTTCGACGGCCGAGGTGATGATATGCTTACCCCTGTGGCTTAAGGCCCTGGCGGCGCCCTGAATGGCCAGGTTATCGGCCTCGGTGCCGCCGCTGGTGAAGACGATCTCATGGCTCGCAGCGCCGATCAGCTCCGCCACCTGCGCGCGCGCCCGTTCAAGGGCGATGCGCGCGCGTTGCCCCAGGCCGTGCAGGCTGTGGGGGTTGCCGTAGTGGTACCCGAAGTACGGCAGCATCTTGGGCATCACCTCCGGATGCACCGGCGTCGTAGCGGCATGGTCGAGGTAGATCTCAGGGTGCGCCATGTATGACCTCCTTCTCTTGCGCACCCGTTATACACCAAAACCTGATTTTGTAAATATCCGTGGGTGTACACGCCGTGGTTGGAAAACAGGGACGGCCTGCCGTGCGCAGGCCTACGGATTCAGTCCGCGCTGTCTATGACCGCGCGGACTTTCCCTGCCAGGGCATGCACGGAAAACGGCTTGCCGATAAAGTTAATGCCCTTTTCGAGCACGCCGTGACGGATGATGATATTGTCCGTATAACCCGAGGCGAAGAGTACCTTGATGTTGGGGCGCATCTGCTGCACGGCTTCGGCCAGCGCTCGGCCGTTCATGCCCGGCAGGATGACATCGGTGAGCAGGAGGTGGACCGTCCGCGGATCACGTTCCACCACGGACAGGGCCTCCTCGCCGTTTTCATAGGGCAGCACCGTGTACCCGAGCTGTTTGAGCGCCCCCACCGTGAATTCGCGCACGCGCGGATCGTCCTCGACCAGGAGGATCGTTTCCGTGCCGGTCCGCATTTCCTTATCCGCTGTTGTTTCAGGCTCGGCCGCGCTTGTTCCTTCCATGCGCGGGAAGAACATCTTGAAGGTGGTACCGTGGCCGGGCTCCGAATAGACCTCGATCGACCCGCCGTTCTGTTTGACCGCGCCGTACACCATGGCCAATCCCAGACCGGTGCCTGAACCTAAGGGCTTGGTGGTAAAGAACGGCTCGAAGAGGTGTTTCTTGACCTCGGCGCTCATCCCGCTGCCGGTATCGCTTACGGCCAGAACGATATACTCCCCCGGAGTAATGTAGTGATGCTGCTTGGCATAGGCCTCACCCAGGGTCCGGGTATAGGTCTCAATAGTCAGCTTGCCACCATGGGGCATGGCGTCGCGCGCATTGACCGCCAGGTTGACGATGATCTGCTCAATCTGTCCCCTATCGGCCTTGATCAGGCCGAGGTCAGGGTACGGCACATGTTGCAGATGGACATCTTCACCGATCAGCCGCATGAGCATCTTGTGCATGTGTTCGATCAGCTCGTTCAAGTTGATAACCTTGGGCTCGATGAGCTGCTTGCGCGAAAACGCCAGGAGCTGGCGGGTCAATTCCCCGGCGCTCTGGGAGGCCTTCATCACCACATTGAGTTTGTGGTGCAGGGGATGGGTCGCATCCATGGTCATGAGGGCCAGCTCGGTGTTGCCCATGATGGCGGTCAGGAGGTTGTTGAAATCGTGCGCCACCCCACCGGCCAGACGGCCGATGGATTCCATTTTCTGCGACTGGCGCAGTTGATCCTCCAGGCGGGCCTTGTCCTCCTGGGCGCGCCGGCGTTCGGTGATGTCATGGAAATACCAGACCCGGCCGAGGTAGCGGTCTTCTCTGCTGTGGATCGGAGCCGAATAGCGCTCAATGGTCCGCTCGCCCTTGAGGGCGAGCTCGTCTTCGAAGGTTTCCCGGCGCTGTTGATAGATTTCCCTGATCCGCGCCAGGAATGCTTGCGGGTCGAGCAGTTGATCGCGTACGTATTCCAGCACCAACTCATCCGACTTCCGCTCAATCAGCTCAGACGGAACGGCCCACATTTTCTGGAACCGGTGATTGGAGGTGATGATGCGCCCGTTTTCATCGACCATCAGGATGCCGTCATGGCTGGCCTCGTTCTGGGCTTCCAGCATGGACTTTTGGAAAGAGAGCTCTTCTTCGGCGCGCTTGCGTTCATGGATATCGTCTTGGGCGCGGTCAAGGGCCTTCTGGTTGATGCTGAAGATATTGTAGGCCGTGATGGTGATGAAGGCCATGGCCAGCGAGTTATCCGCCAGGTAATCGATCAGCAAGGGGGTGGGCAGGTCAAGCTGAGTCCGGAAGATATAGGTGAAGGTATAGATGCATAGGATGTTCACCGTGCCATAGAGAAAGATGGAATATTTGCGGCGTGAGACCACCAGCGGCGTCATGGATAGCAGTCCCATGGTGAAGGCCACGGAGTCGAGCCGGGCGAGCACCGGCATGCGATCGACGGCCATGACGACCCACACCAGCGCCATGGTGCTGATCAGGATCAGATGCGCGGCTAAGGCGAAGCGGGCGCGCACAAGCAGGGTGAAGCCGCAGATCACGATGATGAGGGTAAACGATACGGACGCCAGCATCTGGTAATTGAGCTGGCGAGAGCCCCCTACATAGTGCAGGTTGACATAGCTTGAATAGACCAGAATGATGGCCATGATCACGATAATGGCTATGCACAGGGAAAAGAGAAAGCGTACCTTCATCTGCAGCATGAAATCAGCTCCCTCGTAACGCTTCAAGATCTTGTCGATGGCCGTGGGCATGGGCGCTCCCTTGGAATGATGAACATCTCATCGACGAAAGAGGAATAATTAATTACCCTTTTTCGGCTCCGCGCGTTGCGGCCTGCTCGTTACGGCATTGCATCGTGCCGCTTGCCTTTGGGACGGGCTTGTATTATTCTGCAGACATGTCGATCAGCCAGGGACAATACCGGCGCTTAATTCAGTCCATGACCGATTATGTCTTCACCGTGTGGGTGGACAAGGGCAGAGCCCTGGAGACGATCCATGGACCATCCTGCGTCACCGTGACCGGTTACACGGCCGATGAATATCGGGAGAATCCCTATCTCTGGATCAGCATGGTCCATGAAGATGACCGTGAGGACGTACAGCGGCAGGTGCGCCAGTTGCTCAACGGCGAGACGACCCCGCCCCTGGAGCACCGCATCTGGCACAAGGACGGCGCGGTGCGGTGGGTGCGCAGCATCCTGGTGCCCCATTATGACGAACAAGGGCACTTGGTTTCCTATGATGGTCTGATCCGGGACATCACCAGGCGCAAACAGGCCGAACAGGCGCTTATTGAGGAGCGCGACTTCTCGAACGCGATTATCGAGAGCCTGCCGGGGACCTTTTTCCTCATCGACACCGGCCGGCGGTTCATCCGCTGGAACAAGAACCAGGAGATCATGATGGGCTATACGGCCGATGAACTGCACCAAATGGATGCCCTGGACACCATCTATGGGGAAGACCGCCACCTGGTTGATGATATGATCCGGAAGGTCCTCGAAGAGGGGCAGGCACAGGTTCGCGCCCGCGTGGTCTCCAAACAGGGCGAGGTGCGCCAGGCCTTGCTCACGGCCAAGAGATTGGATATCCAGGGACAGTCCTATATCATAGGCACCGGTGTCTATGGCGGGAGAACACCCCCGCGGGCGGACATGACTTGAACGCGGTCCTCTCCGCGAAAACAACCCCTTACCCTTTCGATCTCGCCCCGGCCCTGAAGCCGCTTGACCTTGCAGGGAAGCCATGCTAGTGCTCTTCTCATGGATTTCCAAGACATGATCATGAAATTAGAGGCCTTCTGGGCGGATCAGGGGTGTTTGATCGGCCAGCCCTATGACCTGGAGGTCGGGGCCGGCACCTTTAATCCGCATACCTTCCTACGCGCCCTGGGGCCCGACCCCTGGAAGGTCGCCTATGTGGAACCTTCGCGCCGGCCCACGGACGGGCGCTACGGCGAGAACCCCAACCGGTTGCAGCACTATTACCAATACCAGGTAGTCTTGAAGCCCTCGCCCATCGACGTGCAGGAGCTCTACTTAAGCAGTCTCAAGCACTTGGGGATAGACCCCCTGGAGCACGACATCCGCTTCGTGGAGGACGACTGGGAGTCGCCCACCTTAGGCGCCTGGGGCCTGGGTTGGGAGGTCTGGCTGGACGGCATGGAGATCACGCAGTTCACCTATTTCCAGCAGGTGGGCGGCTATGATCTCGACCCGGTGTGCACCGAGATAACCTACGGCCTGGAGCGCATCGCCATGTATCTCCAGGGCGTGGACAATGTCTATGACATGCGCTGGAAGGGCGACGTCAAGTACGGCTACGTGCACCACATTTCGGAAGTGGAATGGTCGACCTACAACTTCGAGATCGCCAGCGTGCCCATGCTCTTAGAGCAGTTCGGCATGTACGAGGCCGAGGCCCAAAAGATTGCCGAGCGGGGACTGTGCCTGCCGGTCTACGACATGTGCCTGAAGTGCTCGCACATCTTCAACTTGCTGGATGCGCGCAACGCCATCAGCACCACCGAGCGCACCAGTTACATCGCACGGGTGCGCGAGCTGGCCAAGCTCTCGGCCACGCTCTACCTCAAGCGGGGACAAAACAATGGCTGACCTCTTCTTTGAGATCGGCACCGAGGAGATCCCGGCCGGGTTCATCGCCCCGGCGCTTGCGTTCATGCAGGGCTATGTGGTCAAGGCCTTCAAGGAGGCCAATCTGCCGCATGCGGAGCCGGAGGTCTTCGGCACCCCCAGGCGTCTGGCCGTGCGGATCAAGGACATACCCGAGAAGCTCGAAGACATCGAGGAGACCAAGATGGGGCCGGCCAAGTCGGCCGCCTTTGACGCTAAAGGAGAGCCCACCAAGGCCGGGTTAGGATTCGCCAAGGGTTGCGGTGTGGACATATCCGCCATCGGCCTGGTTCAGACCGAGAAGGGCGAGTACCTGTGCCTCAAGCGCACCGTCCCGGGCCGGCCCACCATTGACATGCTGCCGGGGATGCTCTCCGAGCTCATGGGAAAAATCCCCTTCCCCAAGGCCATGCGTTGGTCCAATCCGGGCGTGAGCTTTGCGCGGCCCGTGCACTGGATCGTGGCCCTTTTCAGCGGACACGTGCTGGATGTGCGGTTCGGCAACGTCGTGGCCGCGGGTGTTACCTACGGCAACCGTTTCATGTCCTCGGGGCCGCTCTTCATCGCCGATCCGCGTCTCTATGAAGAGATCCTGGAAGAGAATTACGTGGTTCCCGCTATCGAGAAGCGCAAGACCATCATCTGGGAGGGACTGACGAAAAAGGCACAGGCCAATCAGGGATTCGTTTTGGACAAGGAACTCCTGGACGAGGTCGCCAACCTGCTTGAATACCCGCATGTCATCATGGGTACGTTCGATGAATCCTTCCTGAGCCTGCCCAAGGAGGTGCTGGTCACGGTCATGAAGCACCACCAGCGCTATTTCCCGCTCTATGCCGATCAGGACGGCTTGGCCCTGAAGCACCATTTCCTGACCGTGAGCAACATCATCCCCAAGGACGACGGCATGGTCAGCGCCGGCAACGAGCGCGTCTTGAAGGCCAGACTCTCGGACGGCAGCTACTTCTTCCAGGAGGACTTGAAGGTGCCCCTGGCCGAATATGCCAGGCGCCTGAAGGATGTCATCTACCACAAGGAGTTGGGCACGTCCCTGGAGAAGGTCGAGCGTTTCACCGTAACCGCCCTTTCCCTGGCCGAAGAGCTCGCGCCGGACAAAAAGGACAAGGTCAAGCTGGCCTGCGAGCTCTGCAAGGGCGACCTCAACAGTCTGATGGTCTGCGAATTTCCCGAGCTGCAGGGCATCATGGGCAGGGAGTATGCCCTCAGGCAGGGCATCGACCCCGAGGTAGCCCATGCCATCCACGAACACTATGTGCCGGCCTCGGCCGACGACCGGCTGCCGTCAACGGTCGTGGGCGACATCACCGGCATGGCCGATAGAATCGACACTATCTGCGGCTGTTTCGGCATCGGGCTTATACCGACCGGGACCTCGGACCCCTACGCGCTCCGTCGCCAGACCATCGCCATCGCCAACATCATTTTGGGCAAGGGCTACCGTATTTCCATCACGGCTCTGATCGAACGCGCGCTGGCGGCCCTGAACGGGAAATTGAAACGGCCGGCCGGCGATGTTAAAGAGAGCGTGCTCGATTTCTTCCGCACGCGTTTTGCCTCCATGTTGCAGGCTAAAGGCATCGCCGGCGACGTGATCGAGGCCGTGATCTTAAGCTTCGACGATCCGGTGGATACCTTCAAGCGCGCCGAGGCCATCGCCGCGGTCAGGACCGAACCCTGGTTCGGTTCCATCTGCGCGGCCTCCAAGCGTGTCGAGAACATCCTGAAAAAAACCGAGGCCGGGTCCGTCGTCACGGAAAGCCTTCTGGCCCAGGAACAGGAGATCGCACTCTACCGGAAGTTCAAGGAGATCGAGCAGCCCTTCAGCGCCCTGGCCGCCAAAGGCGATTATGCCGCGGCCCTGAAACTCCTGGCGGGTTTGAAAGAGCCCATCGACAGCTTCTTCGACAAGGTCCTGGTCATGACCGAGGACGTGCACGTGCGCGCCAACCGCCTGGCCCTCTTAGCCTCTCTGGTGAAGCTCTTCGGCAAGGTGGCGCGCTTCGCTTCCATCGCCCAGACCTGATATGACCGACATCCGGGAAGGCATCCGTCGCAGGACCGAGACCCCCAAAGGGGACATGCGCGATGCCTTCTCGATCGATGTCGACCGCATCCTGCATTCCCGGGCCTATACCGCCTATATCGATAAGACCCAGGTCTTCTACCTGGTGGGGCATCCCGGTATCTCGCACCGCGTCATCCACGTGCAGCTCTTATCGCGCATCGCGCGCACCATCGGCCGGCGTCTGGGCTTGAACGACGATCTGATCGAGGCCATCGCCATCGGACACGACATCGGCCACCCGCCCTTCGGGCACGACGGCGAAAATTACCTGGGACAACTGTGCGAGCAGGCCGGGATTGGTCAGTTCCGGCACAATATCCAGGGATTGCACGCCTTGGAAGCAATCGAGAAGAACGGCCGGGGTCTGAACCTGACCCTGCCGGTGTTGGACGGGATCTTGTGCCATAACGGCGAGATGAGTGAGATCGCCATTGCCCCGGATAAGGCCGCGACCTTTGCGGCCCTGGACAAGAAAATCGCCCTGGCCCGCAAGGGCGGCAACCCGCTGCCCGCCACGCTGGAGGGTTGCCTCGTGCGCGTGGCGGACACGGTGAGCTACATCGGTCGCGATATCGAGGACGCCATTACCTTAGGGATAATCAAACGCCAGGACATCCCGCGCGATATCGTACGCGCCCTGGGAGATACCAACGGCAAGATCGTCTACCGACTCGTGGACGACCTGATCGCAAACTCCACCCCTCACCGGATAGCTTATTCGCCCCCCCTATTCAAGATTCTGGAGGCGTTGAAGGCCTTCAACTACGAGCAGATCTACCTCAATACGCGCGTCAAGGCCGAATCGGAGAAGATCAAGACCATGTATGACCTAATTTTCAAACGCCTGGTGGAGGACATCACCGAGCATGAGCAGGAATCCCCGATCTTCACCGAGTATCTGGCCCATATGGACAAGAACTACCTTGCCGCCCATAATACCATGGAAATCACGCGGGATTACATCGCCGGATTGACCGACTCGGCCTTCCTGAAGCTCTTCAACGACCTCTACGTGCCGCGCATCGTGTGAGGCTTCATCGGTTATTGAATCCGATCATTCAGATCCTGCGCCGATCGATCACCTTGGTTATTCCGCCGGACTGCTGTTCCAAGGATTTGTTCTCCACCAGTTTCACATTGACCGCGATGCCGAGCGCCGAAGAAAGCCTGTCCCTTATGGCCTTGATGCGCTCGTGCTGTTTCTTGATTTCGTCAAAGGCCTCGGATTCCGAGGCCGCCACCAGGACGGTCATGTCATCCAGCGCGCGTATCCGGTCGATGACGATCTGATAGGGCGGGGTAAGGCCTTCGAGCTCGCGCAGCACGGCCTCGACCTGGGAAGGGAAGACATTCACCCCCCGAATGATGAGCATGTCGTCGCTGCGGCCCTGGATGCGCGCCATGCGCATGTTCTCGCGGCCGCAGGCGCAGGTGCCCGGCATGAGGCGCGTGAGGTCGCGCGTACGGAAACGGATGACCGGAAAGGCCTCCTTGGTGAGCGTGGTGATCACGAGCTCGCCGGTTTCACCCGGCTTGACCGGCTTGAGCGTCTGGGGGTCGATGATCTCGGCCAGGAAATGGTCTTCGTTGATATGCAACCCGTTCTGCTCCAGGCATTCACAGGCCACGCCGGGGCCGATCACCTCGGACAGGCCGTAGTTGTCCGTGGCGATGATGCCGAGCTTGTTCTGGATATCCTGGCGCATCTCTTCGGACCAGGGCTCACCGCCGAAGAGCCCGTATTTGATCGACAGCGCACCCAGGGTCACGCCCTGATCATGAATCTTATCCGCGATGCGCAGGGCATAACTGGGCGTACAGACCAGGGCCGTGGTCTTGAAATCCTGCATGATCTTGACCTGGCGCTCGGTATTGCCGGTCGAGATCGGGATGACCGATGCGCCGATGCGCTCCGCGCCGTAATGCAGACCGAATCCGCCCGTGGAAAGGCTGTAGCCGTAGGCGATCTGCACGACATCGTCCTTGGTCACCCCGCCGGCGGTCAGGACGCGCGCCACCAGGTTGGACCAGGTCTTGATATCGTTGCGCGTATAGCCTACCACGGTGGTCATGGCGGTCGAGGCATGGATCCTGACCACCTCGCGCAGGGGCACGGCGAAAAGTCCGTAGGGATAATTTTCGCTCAGATCCTCCTTGGTCGTAAACGGCAGCGTCGTGAGGTCATCCAGGGTCCTGAAATCGTCCGGATCAATGCCCTGTTCATCGAACTTCCTGCGGTAGAACGGCACATGCATATACACGCGCGCCAGCACGGCCTGCAGCTGCTCCATCTGCAGCTGCAGCAGCTCTTCACGGTCCATGCACTCCTTGTCGGGCTCCCAGTACATAGCTCCCTCCTTAGATCTTTGTCTCCGCATCCAGGTCCCGGCCGAGATAGGCCCGCTGCACATCGCGGTTTAAGAGCAGTTCCTCGGCGTTTTCCTCCAGGATGATGCGTCCGGTCTCCAGGACATAGCCGCGGTCAGCGATCCCCAGTGCGGCCTTGGCGTTCTGTTCCACCAACAGCACGGTGTTGCCCTCGTGCCTGAGATGGCCGATGATGCCAAAGATGTCTTTGACGATCAAGGGCGCCAATCCCATGGAAGGCTCGTCCATCATGATCAGCTTGGGCCTGGCCATGAGCGCGCGCCCCATGGCCAGCATCTGCTGCTCGCCGCCGGAGAGCGTCCCGGCCAGTTGGCCCTCGCGTTCCTTCAGGCGCGGGAACAGCTCGAAGATGCGCTCCAGGTCGGAGGCTACCTCACCGCCCCGTTTGCGCCGGTACTGCACATACCCGCCCAGAAGCAGGTTTTCCTTCACGCTCATGGGCGCGAAGACCTGGCGGCCTTCGGGCACCAGCGAGCAGCCCAAGAAGACGATCTTCTCGGGGTTTAAACGCGTGAGGTCGTGCTTTTCAAACTGGATCTCACCACTGGGGGCCTTGATCAGGCCGGCGATGGTCTTTAAGAGCGTGGTCTTGCCCGCGCCGTTGGCGCCGATGATGGTGACGATCTCGCCGGCGCGGACATGGATCGAGATGCGGCGCAGGACTTTGAGGTTGGTGTAGCCGGCATCAAGGTTGCGGATCCTAAGCATCGTTCTCTCCCAGGTAGACCCTGATCACTTCGGGGTTTCTCTGGATCGCCAGCGGTTGGTCGTCCGCGATCTTCTCGCCGTAGCTCAAGACTACGATCTCATCCGAGATATTCATCACCAGGGCCATGTCATGCTCGACTAAGAGGATCGTGACGCCGGTGGCGCGGATGCGTTCGATCAGCTTGGCCATCTCGGCCGTTTCACGCATATTCAGGCCCGCGGCCGGCTCATCCAGCAGGAGGAGCTTGGGCTCGCAGGCCAGGGCCCGGCCCAGCTCCACGATGCGCTGCTGGCCGTAGGCCAGGCTGACGGCGTCGCTATTAGCCAGTTCGGCGATACCCAGAAAGTCCATGATTTGAAGGGCGCGGGCGCGTATGGCGCGTTCCTCGCGATGCGTCCAGGGCAGGGACAGCATGGCGGAGACGAATCCGGCGCGACTGTGCACATGCCTACCGATCATGATGTTTTCCAAGGTACTCATCTTGGGGAAGAGCCGGATATGCTGGAACGTACGCGCGATACCTACGCGCGCCACCTGAAAAGGAAGGCGGCCTTGAATCTCGGCGCCCTGGAAGGTGATGGTTCCGGAATCCGGTTTGAGCACACCCGATACCAGGTTGAAGAGCGTGGTCTTGCCGGCCCCGTTCGGTCCGATGAGGGCCTTGATCGCGCCTTGAGGGACGCTGAAGCCGACATTGCCCACCGCCCGCAGGCCGCCGAAGCGTTTATTGAGGCCGCGAACCTCCAGCAGGTTCATGGCGCCGGCTCCTCACGGGCGCCAAGGCGCTTGATCCAGGCGCGGATCATGGTGGGGGCTCCGGTACTCCCGATACCCTCCGGGGCAAAAAGCATAACCGCCACCAGGATCAGGCCGAAGACCGAGTCATCATGCGATCCGAAATACCCGCGCAGCGATAAGAAGTTAAGCGCCACCCCCATGGTCAAGGCGCCCCACAGATTGGCCATGCCGCCGATGGCCACGATGGCCACATAATGCACGGATTTCATGATGGAGGCTTCCGACGGTCCGATGCCGCCGTTGAAGTGCGTGAGGAACACCCCGCCCAAGGCGGCGTAGACCGCGCTGACGACGAAGATCCTGAGCTTGAAGGCCGCGGTGTCCACGCCCATGGCATTGGCGGCGTCCTCGGCGCCGTGGATGGCGCGTAAGCCCCGGCCCACGCGCGAATGGATCAGGTTCAAGAGCAATGTCACCCCCACGATGACCAGTCCCCAGGCGATGTAGTAGTTCTGGATGCGTAAGCTCGATTTGCCGCTGAGAGACAGGCCGGGGAAGAGCTGAAAGGCCGGGATATCCGAAAGGCCGTCGGCCGCGCCCACCAGGCTGGTCCCCAGGACCATCTTGTAGACGATCGTTCCGAAGCCCAAGGTGGCCATGGCCAGGTAATGGCCTTTGAGCTTCAAGACCGGACGGCCGATGACATAGGCCACGGCCAAGGTGATGAGGACCGCGGCAATGCAGGCCGCCCAGGGCTGGACCACCAGGATGTCGGCATCGTAGAGGTCTTTGCCCGACAGAAGCATCCCGCATTGGGCGAGCACTGTCACGGCAGGGGCGTCCTTGTGAGGCAGGAGGTTGTAGGTAGTCAGGAAGGCCGAGGTGTAGCCGCCGATGGCGAAGAACCCGGCATGGCCCAATGAGATCTGTCCGGTATAGCCCATCAAGAGGCTTAAGCCGATGATGACCATGGAGTAATAGCCGGCCATGGTGAGCTGGGTGAGGTACTGGGTCTTGTCCGCGGCCGTCGCGGCAAGCTGGACGACGATGACGCAGGCAGCCAGCAGCAGGATCTGCACGTACTTGGCGCGCGCCATCTAAAACTCCTTGAGGCGCGCGGCCTCGGCATTGCCGAAGATGCCGCTGGGTCTGACGAACAGAATCAGGAGCAGGATGGTGATGGCGATGACATCCTTGAAGGCCGTGGGCAGGATCCAGATGGACAACGACTCCAGGATGCCCAGCATCAGCCCGGCGGCGATGGCGGCCGTGCTGTTCCCTAATCCGCCCAGGATGGCGACCGTGAAGCCCTTGATGGCCAGGTTGGTGCCGCTGTCGTACTGCACATAGGTAATGGGGCAGACCACGCATCCGGCCAACGCCCCGATGCCGGCGCTCAGGACGAAGGAGAGCGTGACCATGTTCTTGGCGTCGATCCCGCACAGTCTGGCGGCGTCCATGTTGGCGGCGCAGGCGCGCATCTGCCTGCCCAGTAGGGTATGGTTGAAAAAAAATGTCAGGAGCGCCACGATCAGGCCTGAGGCGCCGATGACCCACAAAATCTGGGGCGAGACATGCACGTCTCCCATGGATATGACCGTGACGGCCGTACCCGTGAAGTAGGGCAGGGATTTGACGCCTTCTCCCCAGATCGCCAGGGCCGCCGCCTTAATGACGATGGACAGACCGATGGTGATCATGACCATGCGCAGCACCGACGGGCTTTTGAGCCAGCGGATGAAGCCGATCTCGATCAAGGCGCCCGCAAGCATGGTGATGATGACCGCGCCGGCGATGGCCGCGGGCAGGGGGAAGAATGCGTCCAGCGTTACCGCCAGCATGCCGCCCAGCATGACGAACTCGCCTTGCGCGAAATTGATGATGCCGGTGGTGTTGTAGATGATGTTGAACCCGATGGCCACGATCGCATAGATCGTGCCGTAGGTCAGCCCGGCAATAAGATACTGACAGAGTAGTTCGATGTTCATGAGCCTTCTTGGAAGAAGATCGCCCTTACCCCCCTTCCCCGTTCGGGGAGAGGGGGGGCTTGGCTTTGAATCAGGCTACTTCTTCGTGGCCGCCTTGTCGCTGTAAACCACGAACTTGCCTCCCTTGACGGTCAGCATCTCAAAGGCGCTCAAGTCCAGGCCGTTATGGTCCTTGGGCGAGAAGTTGAAGATGCCGGCCGTGCCCACGAAACCTTTCATGTTCTCGATCGCCGTGCGTACCTTTTCCTTGTCGGTGCCGGCGGTCTCGATGGCCTTGACCAGGATCATGAAGGCATCATAAGCGTGGCCGCCGAAGGTACTGACATCCTCTTTGTAGCGTGCTTCATAGTCGTGTTTGTACTTCATGAGCACAGCCTTCTGGGGATTGCTCTTGGGCAGGCTATCGGCCACCAGCAGCCGTCCGGCCGGGAACAGTACACCCTCGGCCGCGCCGCCGGCGGCCTTCACATACTGAATATTACCGAAGCCGTGGCTCTGGAAGATCGGGACGGATAGGCCGATCTGGCGGGCGTTTTTGATCACGATGGCCTGGGCCGGCTCGATGGACCAGTTGACGAAGGCCTGGATACCCGCGGCCTTGAGCTTGGTCACCACCGCGGTCAGGTCCGTGGCGTCCTTGTCATAGACCTCATTGGCGACAATCTGGATCCCGTATTCGGGGGCCAGTTTTTCAAGCTGGTCCTTGCCGCCTTTGCCGAAGCCCGTATTGCTGGAGACGATGCCGATCTTCGTGATGCCCATCTTCTTCATCTGCTCGAAGATCTTGATGGCCGCGAAGCGGTCGTTCTGGGGCGATTTGAAGACATACCTGCCGACCGGGTTGACGATCGATTCGGCCGCGGCGCAGGAGATGAGGATGGTCCGGCCGTCCTCGGCGATGCCCTTGACCTTCATGGATTCGCCGCTGGTGGAAGGGCCGATGATGGCGAAGACCTTGTCCTCTTCGATCAGCTGCTTGGTAAACGAAATGGCCTTTTCCGGGCTGGCGCCGGTATCCTTCAGGATGAGCTCGATCTCATGTCCCCTGATGCCGCCCTTCTTGTTGATTTCATCGGCCAGCATCTCGAGCGTCTTGGCCTCCGGGGCGCCCAGGAACGATGCCGGACCGGTCATGCCCAGGATGGCGCCGACCTTGATGGTATCGGCGGCCTGTGTCGGAAATGCATACACCATGCAGACAAGCATCAGGACAATAATCCACCGCACACTCTTCATAGAAAACCTCCCGCAAAAAGTAATCGTTATCAGAACGGGTACCTGTTCCGCCATGCCGGCGACAAGGTTTCCCCCCTCTTATCGAATTCCAATTTCCTTACACCGAGGGTGCCTTGGCGGTCAACCTTGATTTGTTTTGATCCCTGTGGCAATGATATGCTTAGATAAGATGTTTAAAAGATGATAAAGCCAAGACTACGGTGGAGGTGGCAGGAATGACAGTGACCAATGTGGATGGCGTGGATCGGGGGGATATCATGCTGTATGCCTTAAGCACCTGCGTGTGGTGCAAGAAGACCAAGGCGCTGCTGGATGAGCTCAAGGTGAAATTTTCGTTCACGTTTGTTGACCTTCTGAACAAGGAAGAGAAGGCCGAAGCCATGCAAGAAGTGCGCAAGTGGAACCCGGCCTGTTCATTCCCGTCCATGGTCATCAACAACAGCACCTGCATCGTGGGCTTCGATGAAGAGAAGATCCGCGAGGCGCTCAAGGGATGAGCACCGCCACGGTCGAAGACCTGTACGCCGAGCTGAAAAAGGACGGTGAAAAGGCGGGATACTTCCTGAACCCCGATCAGGCATTCGTGCGTGAGCTCCTGGACGGACTGCTGGTCAACGAGGAGCGTTTCGGATACCGCGCCTGCCCCTGCCGCCTGGCAACCGGAGAAAAGGCAGAAGACCTCGACATCATCTGTCCCTGCGATTACCGTGATCCTGATCTGGTTGATCATGGGGCCTGCTACTGCGCGCTGTATGTCTCGCAAGAGGTCCTGGAGGGGAGGCTGAAACTGCGGCCCATCCCCGAACGGAGGGTGCCTCAGGAGAGGCGCCAAACGCCCAAACTTAAGGATCTGGCCTCGCAACTCGCCTACCCGGTGTGGCGCTGTAAGGTCTGCGGCTATCTGTGCGCCCGGGAAAAGCCGCCGGCTCTCTGCCCCATCTGCAAGGCGCAGGCGGAACGGTTCGAGCGCTTCCTCTAATTCCATCTTGAATAACGAGATGGAATGATCAGGCGACCGACCCCCAGCGTGCGTACATGCCGTCGATCTCGGCCTGGTAATGCGCGTATACGGCGCGGCGTTTGAGCTTTAAGGTGGGCGTCAGTTCTCCGCTGGCCACATCAAAGGGCTTGCTTAAGATGCAGAACTTTTTAATCTGTTCGTAGCGCGCCAGACCCTGATTGACCTGTTCGACCTGCTGGCGGATCAGATCCCTGATCTCATCGCGCTGGAAGAGTTCTTCCAGGCGGTCGGCATCGAGCCCTTGATTGCGGGCGTAACGGGTAAAGAAATCGATATCCGGGACAATCAAGGCCGTCAGGTATTTTCTGCTTTCGCCGATCAGGCAGACCTGGTCGATATAGGGCCTGGCCGTGAGGGCGGCTTCTATGGGACAGGGCGCCACGTTCTTGCCGCCCGAGGTGACGAAGATTTCGCGCGTGCGGTCGGTGATCTCCAGGAACCCCTCTTGGTCGATGCACCCGATATCCCCGGTTTTAAGCCATCCGTCCGCGGTGAAGATCTCTTCGGTCTCCTCGGGCAACCGCCAGTAGCCGACAAAGACCTGCGGCCCCTTGATGAGGATCTCGCCGTCCTCGGCGATTTTTTCCTCGGTCCCGGTCAATGGCCGTCCGACCGAGCCCGGTTTGATACGCAGGTTGTACAGGAAGGTATAATAGGTCAGCGCCAATTTCAGGGCGCTAAAGAGGTGGGACAACGGCGAGCGTCCCTGGCTGGTTTGAACCACCAGCAGCTCGGTGGCCATATCCATGATGAGTTCATAGAACCAGGCGCCCAGCAGGCCTTTGGGTTTGTCCGTCATGATGGACGGGGCATTGAAGTTGATGACCGTCCCGGTTTCGGTCATGCCGTAGCCTTCACTGAGCTCCAGGCGCATGGCGCGCAGGAACATGCAGATGTCCTTGCTGAGCTTGCCGCCGCCCGAGATCGCGAAAATAAGCCTCTCAAGCCCCATGCTGCGCTTGATGCGATCGAACACCAGACGATGCGCGAGAAAGAGACCGATGAAGTTTAGTGGGGATACGCGTTGTCCCGTGGCCAGCGAACATGCGAATTTTTCTCCCTGGGTCAGGGCCCAGTTGAAGAGGGTCCGGCGCGGTTTGCTTTCACAGCCCACGGCATAACGGATGCTCTCGGTCATCTTTTCATAAAAGCGGGGGATGGAGGTGATGATATGGGGTCTGATGTCGAGCAGATCCTTGGAAAGGGTTTCGTAACCGCCCCCGAAGACCAGCTCGCCCCCGAAGTACAGGCCGATCATGTGGTAATCGCTGGCCCGGGCGTACACATGGTTGAGCGGCAGGTGCACCAAGGCCGTGGGCGCAAGATCCTTGTCTTTCAGGCGCTGCATGAAAACCGAATCCGTGCACTGGTACATATTGGCCACCCAGTTGGACTGGGTGAGCACCACGCCTTTCGGCAGCCCCGAGGTGCCGGAGGTATAGATGATCGAGGCGATATCCGAGGGGATCACGCGCTGGATCGACTCCTCGACGGAATCCAGGGGCACGCGGGAACGGCCCATTGACATGATCTCGGTCCAGGCGAACACGTCATAGCCTTCATAGGGTTCCATGACGATCACCTGCACCTCGTGCAGAGACTCGTTGGCATTGCACAGGGTGCGGACCATGCGGGCGGATTCGATATTCGAGGCTATCACTACACGCGGGACGCAGTCGTCCAGCATGTAGGCCAGTTCCTCCGGCTTGGTGGCCGGGCTGATAGGGACGCCGATGGCCCCGCAGGCCTGGATGGCCTGGTCGGTGATGATCCATTGCGGCCGGTTTTCCGACAGGATCACCACCCGCTCGCCGTGCGTCACGCCCAGGGCGATCAATCCGCGCGCCAGGGCAATGCTTTCATCGCGGACCTGTCGCCAGGTCAGGGCGCAGTCTTCATCGGAAGGAGTGCCGCTTGCGGTGCCTTTGGCTTTCAAGAAGACACGGGTGTCGCCGAAACGCAGGGCCTGGTTATGAAATATTCCACACAAGGTGTCGTTCCTGTACAGCATGCTTGCTCCTCCTCGATGAAAATTCCTCAACTTTATATTTAACTATACCGCCGGTGAGAAAGCAAGTGCTATGCCATATTTCATCATTCGACTGGCTGTAGCGCATATCCATGGGCCTTGGGTGCTATCCTGAAGCGGGCGGCAGCAACCCCGCAAGAGATTGTCGAAATATCGTCAGTGCGCGCGCACGGCATGACTCCCCGGTCTAGCGATACCGAGTTTCTTCATGCGCGAAAGCAAGGTGGTGCGGTTCATGCCCAGGATGGCGGCGGCCCCGTCCGGACCGGAGACCTTCCAGCCGGTACGTTCGAGGACCTCGGTGATATAGCTTCCCTCAACCTGGGCCAAAGTGAGGCGGTGGATGCCTGCGGCGGCCTTGCCGGCCGGCAGGGACAAGACGAAGCGGCCTTCCGGACTCAAGATGGCCGAGCGCTCAATGATATGCTTGAGCTCGCGGACATTTCCGGGCCAGTCATAGGCCTTGAGCCGGGCGATATCGCGGCGGGTGATGCCGGCGAAGCGTTTGCCCAGCACCTTGGATATACGGCTGAGGAAAAACATGGATAACGATGGAATATCTTCGGTGCGTTCTCGTAACGGGGGGATATTGATGGGAAAGACATTGAGCCGGTAGAAGAGGTCGGCACGGAAACTGAGTTTGGCCACGGCTGAGACGAGATCGCGGTTGGTGGCGGCCAGAATGCGCAAATCCACCTGCCGGGTGCGTGTGGAGCCGAGACGTTCGAACTCGCCTTCCTGTAGCACCCGCAAAAGCTTGGCCTGAAGATTGAGCGGCAGCTCGCCCAGCTCGTCGAGAAAGAGCGTCCCGCCGTCGGCCAGTTCGAAGCGTCCCATGCGGGCGGCGACGGCCCCGGTAAAGGCCCCTTTCTCATGTCCGAAGAGCTCGCTTTCGATCAGGTGTTCGGGCAGCGTGGTGCAGTCGACCTTGATATAGGGTTTCTCGGCGCGGCCGCTGAGTCTCTGGATCAGCGCCGCGATCAGCTCCTTGCCCACTCCGGTCTCGCCCGTGATCAGGACCGTGGTGTCCAGCTGGGCGACCTTTTCGACCAGCGAGGCCACGCGCTGCATGGCGTCGGACTTGATGATGATTTCCTGATAATCCTTGGGGTTGTGACTTTCCTCTTCGTAGTAGGCGGTCTTTTCGGATAAGAGGGCATTCAGGCGTTCGATCTCCTCATAGGCGTGCGCATTCTCGATCGAAGCCGCCACCTGGGTGGCCAGGGCCTGGATGAGCTCCACCGCGTGCCAGGAAAACACGTCTTTTAAGATGCGGTTGTCCTGGTAGACCACCCCGACCACCTGATCGCGGATGATGAGCGGGGCGCAGATGGCGGCCTTAGGCTTAAGATTGCCTTCGCCGGGACCGCTCCACATCAGCGGCTGGCGTTCCTGTGCGGTGCGCTTGAGCCAGGCATACATTTCCTGGAAATTATCGGATAGCACCTGTTCGGCGGTAAGCCCCTGGGAGGCCCTCAGGACGAGTTTTCCCTGATTGAGTTGATCGCAGAGAAAGATCGCTCCGCGTTCGGCGCCGGAGATGCGGTTCAGGGTCTCCATGGCCTTATTGATGAGCATCTCGGAGCCTTTGAGCGTGCCCAGGGAATGCGCCAGGCTGATGACCGCGTTGAGCAGGAGCTTTTCCGGCGGTTCCGGTTTGAGATGATAGCGCAGATAGCCGCCCATCAGTCCATCCCCCAGTTCCTCGATCACCGCGCGATACTCCTCAAGGACTTCGACCGCCCGTTCCTGGTGTCCCTGCTCGAAAAGGATCGTTGCGCGCATGATCCGGGCCTTGACGATCGCCAGGCGGGCCCCGGCCTGAAGCAGCAGGGTCTCCGCCCCGGCAATGTCATTGGCCAGGGTTTCTCCGTTTCCGTCGCCGCGGCGAAAGGTCTGAAAGGCCTCATAGGCCTTGACTTGTCCCGCTACGGCCGGATAGATTTCGTCTTTTTCGATCCGCCCGACAAAGAGCTGGGCGAATGGGGTGAGGGTGTATTGCTCGAGGCGCTCCGGCGACAGGCGTTTTAAGAACACCGCGACCTCGATGCCCGAGGACATGAAGAAATTGACCACCTTGTAGCCGCGGTCGCGGGTGCTGAACAATTTCTGAAGTGATTCTGAGATCTCTGAAAAGCGTCCTTTGGCGTACGACAAATAGGCCTTGATCCAGTAGTATTCCAGGCGGGACACGAAATGGGCATCCCAGTTTTCGATCTGTTCGATCTCGGATAGGATGTTTTCGGCCTCGTCATACCAGCCGCTCTCGATCAGGATGATGCCGAGCGTGCCCAGGGCCCAGGCCTCGACGTCACGGCGCTTGTTCATATGCGCGTGCGTACGGATGGAATCGATCAGGCTCACTGCGCGCGCGATCCGGCCGGACAAGGCATAGCAGTGGGCCACCAGCAAAAAATATTCGAGCAGGATAAAGTCATTGGGCAGGCTTTCCGTATCGCCGCCTAGGGAGTCGAAGATCTTGGAGGCCCGGGCGATTTTGCCCTTGAGGTAAAAAAGCACCCCCAGAAAGGCGCGGTGGAATTGCTTCATCTCCAGTGAATGACGGGCCTTGTTTTTGAAGAAGATCTTGATCCACAAGGGCTTGACCTCGGCGATCCTGCCCCGCCATACCAGGCTGCACAGGCAATACAGCATGGCCTTGTCCACGGTCGGCGAATAGGGTAGGGCCAGACCGATATCGAGTACGGCCCGCACGATCCGGTCGATGTTCGGGGCGCTCCGGAAGAGCGGTACGGCCTCGAAGACATCCAGGAAGAGCTGCAGGATTTCCGTGTTGCGGTGGCGGTCCGGATCCAAGGCGGCGATGTAGGCGAAGACCCGTTCGATCAGGGAGATGCAGGCCTGAGAGTCGCCCGTGGCATAGGCATCCCGGATGGCCTTGCTCCAGTAGGGTATGGCCTCCGAGAGGGCGCCGGCCGCCTCCAGGTGGCCGGCGATCTTTAGGGCTGACGCTTCAGTCTGCTGGAAAAAACTCGCCATTTGCAGGTGCAGCGCGGGTGGGATATCAATCGCCGCTTCCTGGTCCTTGAACAGGTAGCAGCCGGGTTCATCTTTGCGGGGGGTGATGCAATCCTCCCGTATGAGGGTATCCATGCAGCGCAGCATTGTGGTGGGCTTGCGTTCTGCGGGGTCGATGAAGTGCGAGAACTCGTCCAGCGAGAACCAGCCGCGCAAGAGGCTTAAGGCCGCGCAGATGGTTGCCGGGGCATAAGTCGAAGGGCTCGCAGGGTATGATTTTTTTGACATCGGCAGAGCATACCCGGCAATTGTCGAGAAATCAACAATTGATGATATTTCGACAATCATGCGCGAAATTGGTTGCCTGATTTTGCGAATCAAATCGATGTCCTGCCTCGGTCAGGTCAGGCTTGAGGGGCAGGACATGCGGTGGAGAGGGTTTTGGAACCGGAGTTGCAAAGCCTAAGTCCGTTTAAGCACAACTATTAATGCATAAGGAGGTTACTATGAAGAGTGAAGATGTGAAGAAGATTGCCGTAATCGGAGCCGGCGCCATGGGCAACGGCATTGCCCAGTGCGGGATCATGGCCGGCTACAAGGTCGCCATGCAGGACATTGAGCAGCGTTTCGTGGACAAAGGCGTGCAGACTATTACCGAGAGCATGGAAAAGCTTGTCGGCAAGGGCAAGTTGACCGATGAGGCGCGCAAGGACGCCCTTTCGCGGCTGGAACCGATCGTTGATCTGGCCAAGGCCGTCAGCGATGCCGATCTGGTGATCGAGGCCGCCCCTGAGATCCTGGACCTCAAGAAGAAGATCTTCGCCGACCTGGACCGGCTGGCGCCCGCACATGCCATCCTGGCCACCAATACCTCCACCATGAGCGTGACCGTGATCGCGTCGGCCACCAAGCGCCCGGGCAAGGTCGTGGGCATGCACTTCTTCAACCCGGCCGTGCTCATGAAGCTGGTTGAGGTCATTTACGGCAACGGATCCACGCCAGAGTCCATCGAGATCACCCGTGATGTGGCCTTGAAGATGAAAAAGATCCCGGTCATCGTGCAGAAAGACTCGCCCGGCTTTATCTATAACCGCGTCAATGCCCCCACCGGTCTGTTGCTGCAGACGCTCCTGAATCGCGGCAACCCCAAACCGGACGACTTTGACGCCGTGTTCAAACCCTTTGTGCCCATGACCCCCTTCGAGACCATCGACTTCGTGGGGCTCGATGTCTTCATGGCCAATCAGAAATACTTTTCCGAGACCATCTCGGTCGACTATACCCCGACCGCCGGGCTCATGAAGTACGTTGACGGCAAGGTGTTGGGCAAGAAAACCGGCAAGGGTATCTATGACTGGTCCGCCGGACGTCCCCAGATCGACACCTCCAACCCTACCACGGAATTTGATCCCAACCACATGATCGCCCTGCAGGTCAATGAGGCCACCAAACTCCTGGAAGAGGGCGTGGTCAGCAATGCCCAGGACATCGATACCGCCATGGCCAATGGCGGCGGCGGCATCGGGCCCTTCATGCTGGCCAAGAGCATCGGCTTCGACCTCCTGTGCCAGAAGTGCAATGAGCTGGCCGACAAGTTCAAGCTGGAGGTCTTCCGTCCCACCAAGACCATGCTTTCCGGCAAGGTCGATATCTAACTATGAACAACCGAGCTCGTCTCGAAGCCGCGAGGCGAGCTCGATTACTCTGACCGGCCGAAGGCCTTTCTTCGTGAGCTTCGTGGTAAATTCGCATTTCGTACACTGATCTTGAAACCAGAAGGGGCGGGTTTTTCTTTTTTCAGCGTGTTCAGCGCGTTCCACTCACGGCATGATCCTCGAACTCCGGGAAAAGGGCGGGATTCTGGATCTTATAAAACACGACGCATTTTTTGCGGCGTTTGCACGTATGCAGGCAGACCTCGAGGGGCACCTTGGGATGGCCTTTGCGTTTGGCGCAGGTGATGTAGGTCCTCACGGCCGGTACCCGAGAAGGGCAAAGGCATCGCGGACGTCGTCGTCGGTGATGTCGAGGCCGGTGAAGAGTTTGAAATTCCGCTGAGTCTGGTGGTAGAGCATGGCGAAACCGGGAATGAGTTTCAGCCCCAGCTGCGCGGCCTGGCGTGAAAAGGCCGTGTCGCGCATGACGATTTCGAGCAGGCGCGCATCCTGTTTAAGTAGCGACAGGTCCAGATCAAAGGGTATGGCTTCGCTCATCGGCGTGGCCTGGATAACGATATCCATCTGCGGCAGAAGATCCTCGGTGAATAGGGCGGCCTTATCAACCGGGGCCTGTTCGATCAGCTGTTCAGCCCTGAGCCGCGAGCGGTTGAGGATATAGACTTTTGTAGAGCCGCCATGGATCAGGGCGTCAACGATCGCCCGTGATGCGCCTCCGGCGCCGAGCACCAGACAGCGCGTATCCTTGACATCGCCCAGGGCATGCAGGGCGCCGAGGCCGTCCGTGTTGTATCCCAAGAGGGTCCCGTCTTCTTGGCGCACCACGGTATTGACCACGCCGGTATGCGCGGTGATGGGACAGAGGGTATCCAGGAATTCGACCGTGATCTCCTTGTGCGGTATGGTCACGTTAAAGCCGCCCAGGTTCTCCCAGGCACGATAGACCTGCATGGTCTGCCCCACCGCTGCGGACGGTACGGCGTGGGCGATATACACCATATCGAGGCCCAGGCGCTCGAAGAGACGGTTGTAGATCCTGGGGGCCATCACATGCGCCGCGGGATGGGCGATGATGGTGAATACCTTGGTGCGGCCGGAAATCATGAGGCCCTTCCTCGCAGGCATTGGATGCGTTCGGTAATCTTCTGCAGGGCCTCACCGGCCGAGCCCTGGATCAGAAAATCGGAAACCTCCTGGGTGAGCGGCGTGGGTTCGCGGTTGATCTCGATCACATGGCAGCGTTTGTCGGGCTTGCCGATGTGCATGAAGCGGAACATCAGCGACCCGATACCCTTGGCGATGAGCGGCAGGGATGCGGCCGGTTCTATCTGGGCCGAGGTGCCGATCACCAGCATGACATCGCAGCAATCAGCCTCCTCAACGGATTCGTGCAGGGCCGTCTGGGGAATCGCTTCGCCGAAAAAGACCATATCCGGTTTCAGCACGCCGCCACAGTCGCAACGCGGCGGCAGGTGGCGGGCGATCTCGTCCAGGATCTCATCGTAGCGGTAGAGGCGGGAACAATCCAGACACCGTACATAGAGCATGTTGCCGTGGAATTCGATCACATGCTCGCTGCCCGCCTTCTGATGAAGGTTGTCGATGTTCTGGGTGATGACGGTTTTAAGGATGCCCACGGCCTCCATCCAGGCCAGGGCATCATGGCCGCGATTGGGCTCGGCAGTCCATATCGTGAGCCCGCCCCTGCTGTGCATATCGAGCAGCTGCTTCCAGACGAAATCCGGTTGGGCGATGAAACGGTCATAGAAGAAGATGGTCGGATCATAGCGTTCCCAGATGCCGCCGGGAGAACGGAAATCGGGCACGCCGGATTCGGTCGATATCCCGGCGCCGGTCAACGCGACCGCATGCCGTGCGTTTAAGAGGATCTCAGCCGCCATATCGATCAGGGACCTGTCCATGGGCGCGTTTTAGCAGAGACGACCCGATAAATCAATCCCCGGCGGTTTGGCCCTGATGGAGCCTTTATCCCCTGTTTAGCGCCCGTGGGCGCCTGCGGGTTTCGATCAGGATGGTAGAAAAAATGGTTTTCCCGGTGCCCGGCCGGGTGTATAAGTTCTATACAGAGGAGAAAATCAACGAGGAGGGTATATGGATTTTGCATTAAGCGAAGAACACAAGATGGTCCACGATATGGCCAAGCGTTTTGCCGACCAGGAGCTCAAGCCGATTGCATCCGAGCTCGATCAGAACCACCGCCATTCGGACGAGGTCGTCAAAAAGATGGCCGAGCAGGGTTTCATGGGTGTGGCCATCCCGGCCGAGTACGGCGGGGCCGGCATGGATTATGTGGCTTATGCCCTGATCCTGAGCGAGATCTCGCGCGGCTGCGCCAGCACGGGCGTGATCATGTCCGTCAACAACTCGCTCTACGGCTTCCCGGTCAACAAGTTCGGCAGCGAGGGCCAGAAGCTCAAGTACCTCACGCCGGTGGCCTCCGGCCAGGCGCACGGATGCTACGGACTGACCGAGGCCAACGCGGGCTCGGACCCGGCCGGCATGAAGGCCACGGCCGTGCTGGACGGCAATCACTGGATCTTAAACGGCGAGAAGAAGTTCATCACCAACGGTAATATCGCCAAGTACGCGGTGGTGGCGGCGGTCACGGACAAGTCCAAGGGCTACAAGGGTATCACCCAGTTCGTGGTCGACCTTGAAGAGACCGAAGGCTTCTCGGTCGGCAAGGTCGAGGAAAAGCTCGGCATCCGCGCCTCGGGCACCTCGGAGCTGGTCTTCATTGACGCCCGCATTCCCAAGGACGCCATCCTGGGCGACCCCGGTTCGGGTTTCCGCCAGATGCTCACCACCCTGGACTCCGGGCGCATCGGCATCGCTTCCCAGGCCTTAGGTATCGCCAAGGCCACGCTGGAAGAGGCCATCGAATATTCCAAGGTGCGCGTGCAGTTCGGCAAACCCCTGTCCGAATTCCAGGCCCTGCAGTTCAAGATGGCGGACATGGCCACGCGCATCGATGCCTCCGAGATGCTGATCCTCAAGGCGGCCTGGCTGGAAAGCAACGGCCTGCCCTTCGAGAAAGAGGCCGCCATGGCCAAGTACTTTGCCTCCGACACCGCCATGGACGCGGCCATCGACGGCGTGCAGATCCTGGGAGGTTACGGGTACACCACCGAATATCCAATGGAACGCCACATGCGCGACGCCAAGATCACCCAGATCTACGAGGGCACCAACGAGATCATGCGCGTGGTCGTGGCACGCAATATCCTGGGCAAAAGATAAAGCACCAGAAGTTTAGGTACCCCGGCCCCCCTTGATCTTCAAGGGGGGCCAGATTGCATTACGCATGTGATTTTGTGTTTTGAAGGATTGTAGCGACGGATGGGAATCAATTGATAGGAGGAACGCATGCTGGTGGTAATAGCGACCATGACGGCCCAGGCGGGTAAGGAACAGGAGATGGAGAAGGCTCTGTTGGACATTATCCCCAAGGTCGAAGGCGAGGCCGGCACCCTGGCGTATGCCCTGCATCGCGTCAGGAAGGAACCCCGCAAGTTCATCATGTACGAGAAGTACCGCGACAAGGAGTCTTTCCAGCACCACGGCGCGACCTCGTATTTCGCCGAGCTCTTCGGCTCCATCGGGCCGCTTCTGGACGGCAACCCGACTATTGAGATCTGTGAGCTACTGGCCGCGATCAAGGAGAAGGCTTAAGTCGCCGTATCGACGCGTCGCCTGCAGGGAGATAAGCCCAATCAGGTATTGCTGGCCGCGCGGGGTTTGAAGTTCTCGCCGTATTTGCGGCGGTAGTACTCCAGGCGATCCTCCAGCTTTTCCGGCAGGGGCTGATGTTCAGAGGATTTATTACGCGTCTGTTTGCGCGGAGAGCTGAGCGACTGGTCGCGCTCTTTACCGGTGCTTTCGGCGCGTTTGCCGTGCATCGGTTTGTGATCTTTGGGTTTGCCGCGTTCGCGTCCGCCGGTCTTGCCGCGTTCGCGTCCGCTGGTCTTGCCCCGACCGGAGCGTAGCGAACCGAAGCGCATGCCGGCGCTTTTGTCCACGGCATAGAGATCGTCCTCGGGCCATATGACCGGGATCTTCATATGGGTAAAGGACTCGATGCCCTCCAGGGCATGCACATACTGCTCGCATGCCAAGGTGATGGCCTTACCGGTCTTGCCCGCCCGGGCTGTGCGGCCGATGCGGTGCACATAATCCTCGCAGTCCTCGGGCAGGTCGTAGTTGACCACCAGATCCAGGTCGTCCACATGCAGTCCGCGGGCGGCCACGTTGGTGGCCACCAGATATTGAATCTTGCCCGATTTCAGACCTTCGATGATCTTGAGGCGCTTACTCTGGGGCAGATCGCCCATGATATAGGTGCACTTCAGGCCATTCTTTTCCAGACGTGCGGCGACCTCCACGGCCGTGCTCTTCATATTAGTGAAGATCAGCGTATTGCGCGGCTTCTCCCGTTTGAGGATACCCAGCAGCAGACTGATCTTCTCGGCCTGGCCGACATGATAGAGTTCTTGGGTGACGGTATCCACGGTCATCTGCTGAGGGGAAACCACGATCTCGACGGCGTCCCGCATGTATTCCGAGGCGATGTTCCTGACCAGGGGGCTCAAGGTGGCGCTGAAGAGCATGGTCTGGCGCGGCGCATCCGCGGGCATTTTCTTCAGGATGCGGCGGATGTCGGGCAGGAAGCCCATGTCGAAGAGGCGGTCGGCTTCGTCGATCACCAGGAAACCCATGCGCTTGAAATTGACCTTGCCGGACTGGAGATAATCCAGGAGCCTGCCCGGTGTACAGATCATGAGGTCCACGCCGTCCTTCAAGAGCTTTTCCTGGGTGGCATAGCCTACGCCGCCGTAGAAACTGCCGATGGTGAATGCCAGATGGCGCCCCAGGGCCTTGGCCTCCTCCTCGATCTGGACCGCCAGTTCCCGCGTGGGGACAATGACCAGGGTCTGCTTGCCGGTAAGGTCCGGCTCGGCTAGCAGGCGCTGAAAGATGGTGATGAGAAAGGCCGCGGTTTTGCCGGTGCCGGTCTGTGACTGGACGCAGACATCCCGGCCGGAGAGCGAGACGGCGAATGTTTTTTCCTGCACCTCGGTGCAGTCGGTGAATCCGAGATTAGCGATTCCCTTGCGAAGTTCCGCGTTGAGATTAAGCGCGTTGAAATCCATGTTTACTCCTTCTGTATGAGGTATACCAAAGATAGTCTTGGTTGGGGGTTGAATGGGTTAACGTTTGTATCATCAGAAAATACTATTCTCACATTTTTAGGTCGTCAGTTCACTACTTGTGCGCACTTGCATTAGCCTGCTCATCGGTAAAAGTCAAGGAATAACTTAATCGTAAAAGTATTGTAAAACCTAAGCCCATGGCCTTTACTTTTCATTCGCTATCCTTTAACACCCAGCCAAGTGATGAACATTTGATATTTTTGAAGAAGGAGAGGGTTCACCATGGTAAAATTTCGTGAGAAGATCATAGGGGCTTTTTCGTTTTTCCTCTATGTCGTCAATACCCTGATCTGCTTCGGGCCGGTCTATCTGCTCGGGTTCCTTAAATTTATCATCCCCAATGCGGGTTTCCGCAAGCTCTGCACCGCCGTGCTGACCGAGATATCTCTGTTCTGGATCGCGGTGAACAACTTCAACGCCGGATTGAAACGCTCGATCCGCTGGGATGTCACCGGGGTCGACAAGCTCGATCCCAAGGGTTGGTATCTGGTCTTGTCCAACCACCAGACCTGGGTGGACATCCTGGTCCTGCAGAAGGTTTTGCACCGCAAGATTCCCTTTTTAAAATTCTTTTTGAAAAAGGAACTCATTTGGGTGCCGATCATGGGTGTCGCCTGGTGGGCGCTCGATTTTCCGTTCATGAAACGTTATTCGGACGCCTTCCTCAAGAAGCATCCGCATCTTAAGGGCAAGGACCTGGAGACCACCCGCCATGCCTGCGAGAAATTCAAGACCCTACCCATTTCCGTGATGAACTTTGTGGAAGGTACACGCTTTACGCCGGAGAAGCACGACAAACAGGGCTCGGCGTATGCCAACCTGCTCAAGCCCAAGGCCGGCGGGACCGCCTTTGTTTTGTCAGCCATGGGTGACTACATCAATGCGATCGTGAATGTGACCATCTACTACCCCCAGGAGAACAAGAGCTTCTGGGACTTCCTGTGCGGCCGCGTAACCGAGATCGTCGTGCGCGTGGAAACCCTGCCGCTCGACAAGGACCTGATCGGCGATTACACCAACGATGAGCAGTTCCGTGCGCGCTTTCAGGAATGGATCAACACCCTCTGGGCCGAAAAGGACCGGCTCCTGACCGAGCTCAAGGCCCAGGACATGGCCGGCACCGGAATTCAGCCGATACTCTAAGGCATGACGGGCTCTTCCTTAGGCGCCCTGCATCAGGGCTAGGATCTCGTCATGGTCGATCTTTTCCTTGTCCAAGAGGACGTGCGCGCCTTGTTCAAGCACGTTACGTTTTTCCTGCAGGATCGCTAGCGCCACCTGGTACTGCTGGGCGATGATCCGGGCCACCTCCTGATCGATGGCTTGGGCCGTGGCCTCGCTGTAGTCGGCGCGCGGCTCCTGGCCGATATCGATGAACTGGGCCCGGCGGTCATGCGAGAGATAGACCTGGCCGAGGGCTTGGCTCATGCCGTATTCCTTGACCATGCTCTTGGCGATATCCGTGGCCCGCGACAAATCGTTATGCGCCCCGGTCGAGATATCGGCGAAAACGAGCTCTTCCGCGGCGCGGCCGCCCAAGAGCGAGGCGATGCGGTTCATGAGTTCATTGCGGCTCATGAGGAAACGGTCCTGGGTGGGCACCTGCATGGTGTAACCCAGGGCCGCGATGCCGCGCGGTATGATGGAGATTTTCTGCACCGGATCGGTGCCCGGCAGGCTCATGGCCACAATGGCATGGCCCATTTCGTGGTGGGCCACGATCTCGCGTTCGCGCGGGTTGATCAGCCGGTTCTTCTTTTCGAGTCCGGCCACGATGCGTTCCACGGCCTCTTCAAACTCGTGCATGCCCACCAACTTCTTGCCGCCGCGCACGGCCAGGAGCGCGGCCTCGTTCACCAGGTTGGCCAGGTCGGCGCCCACCATGCCGGGCGTCATGGCGGCCAGCTTGTCCACATCCAACCCGGGCTCGGTTTTGACATTCTTCAGGTGCACCTTGAGGATCGCCACCCGGCCGGTCTTGTCGGGCCGGTCCACCAGGATGTGGCGGTCGAACCGTCCGGGTCTAAGAAGAGCCGGATCAAGGATCTCGGGCCGGTTGGTGGCGGCCATGAGGATGACACCCACCGTGGCGTCGAAGCCGTCCATTTCCACCAGCAACTGGTTGAGCGTCTGTTCGCGCTCATCGTGACCGCCCATGACGCCCATGCCGCGCGCCTTGCCGAGCGCGTCGAGCTCGTCGATGAAGATGATGCAGGGCGCCTTCTCCTTGGCCTGGGTAAAGAGGTCGCGCACGCGTGCGGCTCCTAAGCCCACGAACATCTCTACGAAGTCCGAACCGCTCATGCTGAAGAAGGGCACACCGCTTTCGCCCGCCACGGCCTTGGCCAACAGGGTCTTGCCCGTACCCGGCGGCCCTACCAGGAGCACCCCCTTGGGGATACGGCCGCCCAGCTCGGTGAACTTGCCGGGGGTCTTCAGAAAGTCGATGATCTCCACGAGCTCTTGTTTGGCTTCATCTACCCCGGCCGCGTCGCCGAATCTGACCGTGATCTCGTTTTCCATGTAGATCTTGGCCTTGCTCTTGCCCAAGGAAAGGAAGCCCGGCTGTTGGCCGGCCATGCGTTTCATGAAGAAATACCAGACGCCGATGAGCAGAAAGATCGGCAGGACCCACGATATGAGATCGCGCAGGAAGGTCGATTCGACCTGGCCCTTGAACGTCACTTTGTACTGATCGAGCATGTTCGAGAGCTCAGGATTGACGCGTACGGTCTTGAAATCCTCCAGCTTGCCGGCGGAATCCCTCATCTTGCCCTGGATCTGGTTCTCGCCGATGGCGATCTCGGTTACCTTGCCTTCTTTGAGAAGGTTCAGAAACTGAGAGTAGGGAATGGTTTTGACGATGAACAACTGGGCGATCATACTCTGGATGATCAGTACCACCCAGAACCCGATCAGCACATACCAGAGAGAAAATTTATGCTGTTTTTCCAAGGCCTCTCCTCACAGTTGTAGGATCGATCAGCATGCAGTGTATACTGAATCACCTATAGTATAAGGACTGACGGTGTCAAACTCAAGTGACCATGAACTTTTTCAGGACCGAGAGAATCATTCAAGCCGGCCGGCGCGTCTATAGTTATCTTAAGTCAAGGAGGTGTACCATATGTCAAAAGGAATCGTCATGGTACTGCTGATAGTGCTCATCATGGGGCCTTCAAGCGTGATCGCCGCTCCGACGAAATATGAGCTTGCCACCTTTGCCGGCGGTTGTTTTTGGTGCATGGAACCGCCGTTTGAAAAGATTCCCGGCGTAAAGAACGTGATTTCCGGTTATACCGGGGGGGACATGGCCAATCCCACCTACGAGCAAGTCTCGGCTGGACAGACCGGGCATGTCGAGGCTGTCCAGGTCACCTATGATCCGTCCCAGGTCACTTATCAGCAGCTCTTGAACGTCTTCTGGCGCCAGATCGATCCGACTGATTCAGGCGGCCAGTTCGTAGACCGCGGTTCCCAATATCGCAGCGCCATCTTCTATCATGACCCCCAGCAGAAACGTCTGGCCGAGGAATCCAGACAGGCGCTGAAGAATTCCGGACGATTCGACAAGCCGATCGTTACCGAGATCCTGCCGGCCAAGGCGTTCTACAAGGCCGAGGAATACCACCAGAATTATTATAGAAAGAACCCCATCCGCTACCGCTACTATCGCTACCATTCCGGCCGCGACCAATTCCTGAAAAAGGTCTGGGGTGGCAGTAAAGATGATTCCAGCTTCAATCTGCCTAAGTATACGGGCGGCCCTTACCGCAAACCATCCGATGCGGTTTTAAAGAAGGTTCTCACCCCGCTGCAGTACCGGGTGACGCAGAATGGGGCCACTGAACCAGCCTTTGACAACGCCTATTGGGACAATCATGCCGACGGCATCTATGTGGATGTCGTCTCGGGCGAAGTGTTGTTCAGCTCCCGGGATAAGTTCGATTCCGGCACGGGGTGGCCCAGCTTCACCAAGCCCCTGGAGCCAGCCAATATCATTCAAAAACAGGATCGCGGCTTCTTCATGACCCGTACCGAGGTTAGAAGCCGCCACGCGGATTCGCACCTCGGCCATGTCTTTGCCGATGGTCCAGCGCCGACCGGTCTCCGCTACTGTATGAATTCGGCCGCCTTGCGCTTTATCCCCAGCGCCGAGATGGTGAAGGCCGGGTATGGAAATTATCTGGGATTGTTCGGGAAGGCCGAGGGCCAATTACCGAAACGTAAGCCCTGATAGGTTTTCTAAGAAAGACCAGGGAGACCCTTATTACCGGAGGGTCTCCTGGACCAGGGGTTTTATTTATACAGCCCTCGCGAAGGGCGCACTTTTATTATGAGCGCTTGGGCATCAGGATGATTTCCATGCGGCGGTTCTTGGCGCGCTCCTCGGGGGTGTCGTTTTCCTCCACCGGGTGATATTCGCTGTAACCGGTGGCATTTAAGAGCTTGGGATCGACGCCATCGGCTGCGAGGATCTTGACGACCGAGATGGCGCGCGCCGCGGAGAGTTCCCAATTGGTCGGATATGTCCGGGTCAGCCGTCCCTTGATAGGCACGTTGTCGGTGTACCCTGCCACGATGATGTCCTTATTCGTGGTGCTCTTGAGGACATCGGCCACCTTCTTGAGGGCCTCAAGAGCGTCGGCCTTCACCTCGGCCTTGCCGGACTCAAAGAGGATGGACTCATACCGGTTTCCTCCTTCATCGTTAATTGCCTGCCGTGAGGGGGGGAATTGTGTCAATGATGCCCGATGCCATATCTCCTATAGCGCAGAAATGATCTTGACCGTAAACCCTTTAGGCCCGAATCAATATTGACGGAATGCGCGCCTTGAGCATAATGGACGCGAGCGGGAGGGGATAACGATGCTGATCGAGCGAAACGATGAAGCCTGTACCCTGTGTATGCTGTGCGTGCGTGACTGTGTGGCCGGCGTCTGGCGCCTGGTGGACGGCAAACCCACCCCGGTCGAACCAACTTTTTGCAACGGCTGCAGCCACTGCATCGCGGTCTGTCCCCGTGATGCCATACGGCATACGGGTCTGGATGACAAGCAGGCCGTCAAGATCAACCGCGCCGATCTCAATCCCGAGGTGTTCCGCGAGATCGTCCTGAGTCGCCGCAGCATTCGCCAATACAAGGACAAGCCCGTGCCGGCCGAGATCCTGGAGCGGATCATCGACCTGGCGCACTATGCGCCCACGGCCAGCAACGACCAGAACGTGGGCTATGTCGTGGTGACGGATAAAACCCTCATCCAAACGGTCGCGAAGCGCATCTTCGGCTATGCTCTCAAAGTGCATGAGAAGTCCAAACAGGGCCTCGCCAAACGTATCATTCAGGCCACGGGACTTTCTAACCTGCGCTACCTACGCCTCATGGACACGCTCAAGGAGGACTACCTGGCGGGCCGCGACTTTATCCTGCACAACGCGCCGGTGCTCATCCTGCTCCACGGGCCCAGGCTGAAACCCTTTGCCGCTGAGAACTGCTCGATTGCCGCCACCACCATCGTCAATTACGCCCATGCCCTAGGACTGGGAAGCTGCTTCACCGGCCTCTTGACCCTGGCTGTGCAGTACAATCCGGCCATCAGGAAACAACTGGGCGTTCCCAGGGGAAAAAGGGTATATACGAGCCTGGTCCTGGGCTACCCCAGCTATGTGTTTTCGCGCACGGTTTCGCGGAAGTCCGCCGAGATCGTCTGGAAGGCTTAAGCCGTCGGAAAAGGTCCCCTGCTCATGGCAAGGGCTGGGCGATTTCAAGGATCTGCGGGGAGAGAGACAGACCCTGGGCCTTGAGTTCCCCGCGGTCGATGAAGACCTCCAGTTTCTCCTGGCGGGCGATCGCGATGGCTTCAGGTTTGATACCGTCCTTGAGGATTTTCACGACTTGTTTGCCGGTCAGTCCGCCCACGGTCTTGAAATCAGAGGCGATGAAAAGAATCGCCCCGCGCGAATGGGTAGGGCCGCCGATGACCGAGCCGATCACCGGGATCTTCTTCTGATACGCCAGCGCGCGCAATTCCCTGATGGGTTCATAGTCCCGCAGGGTATAATAGCTATCCAGCGGCATGTAAAAGGCATCGATCCCCTTGGCCTTCAGGTCAACCGCGACAGGTGTGATTTTTTCGGATTGCTTGACCTGCTTGGCATAGACGGCAATGCCCAGCCTGGCACAGGAGCGTTTGATGTCCTCGACATACAAGGCGGCGTTCTCGTCATCGCTGTAGATGATACCCAGGGTCTTGAGCCGTGGGAAGGCGAGTTTGAGCGTCTGGAGCACGTCGAGGGGTTCAAGATAGATGGTGGTGCCGGTAAAACCAGGTCCGGCCTGGGTTTTGGATCTGCATCCCACGAGCTCAGGAATGGCCACGCCGGTGAACACCAAGGGTATGCCGGCGGCGATGATTTTGTCCTTGGAATACTTTGTGGCCGGTGTCCCGACCGTGACGACCAGGTCTGGTTTGGCCTTGGCAATGCGTGAGGCATTGGAGCCGATCTTGAGGAAGATCTTGGCTTTTTCCCAGGCGCTCGCGTTGACAGACGCCTCGATTATGGTGCGGTTGATTTTCAGATTTCGTCCTTCGACAAGCCCGTTTTGGGCCAACTCAGCCTTCATGGACGCAACCGCCATATCAAAGGATTCCAGATTGCCGACCTGCAGGATCTCAAGGTGATAATTCATACCCCAGCAGGGCAGGCTGCAAATAAAGAACAAGGTGGCGATCAAACATGCTTTTTTCACGGTAACCTCCTCTTGTGTGTGCCTGAGCGAAGCCCATATTTCATAAATGCCGTCCATCCAGGACCCGGTCGCATGATCCGGTTGCGACAATTCTCAAACATTGCCGGCATGTAAGAGTTGTTCGGGAAAATGTTTCCAACTCTTGAGCTGATCGGAACGCCTTATTCCTTTGAGGTCTCGAAGTGTGCCAAAGCCTTATCGATCTCGGACAGCAGGCGGGCTTTTTTCCATTTGAGGGTCTTGGCCATGACCTCGGCGACCGCTTCGATGACATCGCCGCCGGGGTTGCCCAGGGTGCATAGGCCCGTGCGCCGAAAGAGCACGTCGCTCAAAGATTCCGCCATTTCCTTCTCCATGGCATAGGTGACCTCGGCCATAATATCGGGCAGGTGTTTGCACAGAGGCTTGAGGTGTTTCTTCTCGGCCGACCTGAGCACGTCCGAGAAGCGCGTGCCGTAGTTGCGGCAGAGGTTGGCGAGTATTTCGTTCGGGAGTCCGCCCGGCTGCTGCTTGTATGCGCGGTCCAGAAAGCTCGCATAGCGGCTCATCTCTCCGCCGTAGAGCGGGGTGGTGTGGGTAAGACAGGGGATGGGGTCGCGTTCGAGTTTGGTCAGCGTCAGATCCACCAGTTGCTGGGCCAGGTTGCGCGAGGTCGTGTACTTGCCTCCGATGACGGTGATGAAGCCTTGGATCTGGTCATCCACGGCATGGTCGTAGATCTCGTACTTGCGCGAGGCGTCGTAGACCTCGATCTCCACGCTGGTCTCCTTTTCCACGATCGGCCGCAGGCCGCCGTACTGGAAGAGCACGTCTCCGCGGGTCAGTTTGGCGGTCGGATAGGTGGCATTGACCTCGCTGATCAGGCCCATGATATCGCTCTCGCTTACCTTGAATTCATCCGGGTGACCCTTGTAGACCTCGTCCGTGGTGCCGATCAGGCTATGGTCCCGCCAGGGCAGGATGAAGAAGTGGCGGCCTTGGGGGGTCTGGAGGGTGATGCCGTGCTCCTGGCCGAGCGGACGCGTGATGATATGGATGCCCTTGGAGCGGATCAGGCCGTGGTGCGTGCGGCCGCGCAGCTGCGAGAGCAGGAGGTCGGCCCATGGGCCGGTGGCATTGATAGTGACCGCTGACTTGAGATCGCATTCTTTATCCGTGAGCAGGTCGCGGATATGCACGCCCGTCAGCGTGGCGCCTTCGATGATCAAGTCTTCGACCTTGGCGTAATTGGCTACATTCGCGCCGTATTCGCAGGCCGCCAGGATGAACTCGAGCGTCAGACGTTCGGGGGAGTACATCTGGCAGTCATAGTAGACCACGCCGCCTTTGAGGTCCTTTTTCTCCAGGCCGGGCGCCAGGGCCAGGAGCTCGTCGGCCGAGTAACGCTCATGGCCGGGTATCTTTTTGTCTTCGTCATTGAGCCATTTGCGGTCAAAGGACAGGGTATCGTAGAAGACCATGGCAGAGTAAACGGCGGGCAGACCGCGCATGCCCCAGCCATAAGCCGGGAAGATAAAGGGCAGCGGGTAGACCAGGTGCGGGGCGATGATCTCCATGATGCGGCGTTCCTGCAACGACTCCCGCACCAGTCCGACCTCCAGGCTTTTGAGGTAACGCAGCCCCCCATGGATGAGTTTGGAGGTGGCGGCCGATGTGGCCCCTCCGAAATCGCCTTTGTCCACCAGGGCCACGCTCAGGCCTCTCAAGGCCGCATCCCAGGCCATGGCCGCCCCGGTGATACCGCCGCCGATGATGAGGAGATCATAGACTTTTTGTGACATGGCCTTCAGGTCGCGTTGCATACCTACCTCCTTGGCTCATCTTTGTGCCCTTAAATAATAGTAAGAGATTTTGTCGGAACAACAAGGCCCGGTCCGGGAAAGGTCGTCAGCATGCGAGTATATTGTCACCAGGGGCGATCTCTGTTATGGGCTCATCAAGGAGGGACGCATATGGAGCTGGGACTGAAAGGCAGGGCGGCGGTCGTCGCCGGGGCGAGCAAGGGGCTCGGTCTGGCCGTGGCCAGGGCGCTGGGGATGGAAGGGGCGCGCGTGGCCATCTGCTCCCGTGATGCGAGCAATATTGAGCAAGCCGCGGATGAACTGCGGTCGGAAGGCATCAAGGTGTTCGCCATCGCCGCCGACGTGAGCCTGGCCGGAGAAGCCTCCGGTTTTGTCATGCGCGCCATGGACGATCTGGGCGGCGTCGATATCCTGGTGACCAATGCCGGCGGACCGCCGGCGCTTACGTTCGAGGCCATTGATGACGAGACCTGGGAACAGGGGTTCCGGCTCAACCTGATGAGCACCATCGCCATGATCCGTACGGCCTTGCCGGTTATGAAGGCCAAGCGCTGGGGACGGATCATCAATATGACGTCCATAGCGGTCAAGCAACCCATTGACGGGCTCATCCTTTCCAATACGATCCGTTCCGGGGTTATCGGGCTGGCCAAGAGCCTCTCGCGGGAACTGGCGCCTTACAATATCACGGTCAACAATCTGCTGCCCGGCTATTTCCTGACCAGCCGCGTGGAGGAGTTGGCGGCCAAGATAGCCAAGGAAAAGAATATCAGTCCGGACGATATCACCGTAAGCTGGAAAAAGGAGATCCCGCTGCAGCGCCTGGGCGCTCCGTCCGAATTCGGGGCGCTGGCGGCCTTCCTGGCCTCGGACCAGGCGGCCTATATCACAGGCGCTTCCATACCGATCGACGGTGGGTATTACCGCGGGATCATGTAAATTATACCACCTGCAGGATCAAACATTTCAGGTATTTCGTCTCAGGCATGGCCAGCAGGGCCGGGTGATCCAGGGCCTGGCCCCTTGATTCCAGCAGTCGTAAACCTTTTCCGCTGGCCTGGCTGGCCCTGAGGATGGCGGTTTTAAGGTCTTCCTCGCTCATGTGGTACGAGCACGAGCAGCTCACCAGGAGGCCGCCCGGCGATAATGCCAACAGGGCCCGGCGGTTGGCGTCGATATAGCCTTTCATGGCCTGCTCGGCCGCACTTCTGGTTTTGGCAAAGGCCGGCGGATCAAGGACGACGACATCGAATGTCCTTCTCCCCAGATTTTTGAGGAAGACGATGACATCATCTTCAATAAAGCGGCACTGATCCAGGTTATTCAGACTAGCGTTGCGTGCGGCGCGCGCTATTGCCGCGCCGGACTGGTCCACGCCGATGGTTTCGGAGGCGCCGGCGCTCGCGGCCGCCAGGCTCCAGGCGCCGTCATAACAGTAGAGGTCGAGCACGGTCTTGCCATGGGCCCAGCGGCGCAAGGCCTCGCGGTTGTCGCGCTGGTCGAGGAAGAAGCCGGTCTTCTGGCCTTCGAGCGCATCAAGCTCGAAGACCAGATCGTGCATGCGCACCTGGAGCGGTTCGGGAATGCGTCCGTAGGCTACGCCCTTCTCCAAGGGCAGGTTTTCGATTGTACGGGCCTTGGTATCGTTGCGATAAACCAGAGCCTGAGGCTTGAACGTAGCGATGAGAAGCTCCCGCAGGCGCTCCTCAATCAGGGACATGCCCAGGGTCGTGATTTGATAAACCAAGACGCCGGCGTACCGGTCGATGATGAGACCGGGTAGCCCGTCGGCTTCGCCGTACACCAGGCGCAGGGCTTCGGCCCCAGGATACAGCTCCTGGCGCCGCAAGGCGGCCTCAGCCAGGCGCCGGCGAAAGAATTCCGGGGTCGGTGTTTCCCCCGGACGGCACACCAAGCGGATGGCGATCAGCGTATGCGGGTTCAGGTAGCCGATCCCCAGCTCGAGCCCTTTGGCGGATACGACCTGCACCCACCCGGGGCTAAGATCTTTGAGCCCCCCGGCAATTTCGTTGCTGAAGATCCAGCGGTGGCCTTTCAAGAGTCTCCGCTCGCAGCCCTTGAGCAGATGTACGGTGGCGGTTATGGATACCATGGGGGGCAGGCTAGCGCAAAACGCATGCGCATACAATGGGAAAGCGCGTGCAGTAGGCCTGTCGGTTAGCGAGGGGGATGTTCGTTTTCTCCTTGTCCCACAGCTCTGGCTGGTGCATGCTGCGCTTGAAAAAGCAAGGAGGTCGCCGTGGAAAAGAAGACCTATACGGTTGATGGATTGACCAAGGCCGGACCATATTCCCATGTGGTGGAAGCGGGTGGGTTCCTCTTCGTTTCAGGCATGTTGCCGGTGGATCCGCTCAAGGATATCCAGATCCATGACGATATCGTCCGGGCAACGGAGCTGGTGCTGAGCAATATCAGCCGGGCTTTGGCCGCCGCGGGAAGCTCTCTGTCACAGGTGGTCAAGATGACGGTGTTTCTGGCTGATATGGCCTATTTCACGGATATGAACGCCGTATACCAGCGTTTTTTCCCGGAGCATCCGCCGGCCAGGAGCTGTGTGGCGGTCAGAGCGATCCCGGGTGGATTCCCCCTTGAGATGGAAGCGGTGGCTATCAAAAAATAGATGGAGAAGGGATATGGGTTAGGGAGCCTGGCGGCTCCCTGGCTTTGGCGCTGTTAAGCGGCTATTACCGGGTGGCGGTGCGAAAACGCGCTGTTGGTCGAGACCAGTTGCACGGCGCGCATCTTGCTTACGTTGATTACGATGGGGCCCAGGAGATTGACGGTCATCTTGCGCGGATCGTCGTGCGGGATGGTGACGATACAGAGCACATCGAGGCCGTGGCCGTCATCGCATTCAAGGTCTTTCAGGTTGTCATCATCGATGTCGATCACATATTCGTTCACGACCAGTTTGGGGTTCATGAGCACGAAGGCCAGTTTGCCGTCTTCCACGCATTGGAGCCAAAAGAACGGCGAGCCTTCCTTATGGGGGAAGAGAATGAACCGACGGCGCTGGGAAAAACCCAGCAGCCCCTTGGGAAAAATGATCACCTTGTCATCCTGGATGGTTATCTTGCCGAAGCGTATGGTTTCAATTTCCAAGTACGGACTCCCTTTCTTACGAGATGTAATTCATCAGGCTCATACTGGTGATCATGGAAGCGCTCTTCAACGTGGCCTGATAAATGACCTGCTGGTTCTGCAAATACAGGATGGCCTCCGCGTAGTCCAGATCTTCGGTTTCCGACAGGCGTTCCGTGGTGTCCGTTTTGGCCGTTCCCAGCCTTGTTTCGGTATAATCGAGGCGGTTTTCACGTGCGCCGACGCTGGCAAGGTTGTTGTATATGACCTGGCTGGCGTCCTCGATATCCGTCAGGGAGGCGCGGATAGCGGTTTGGTCATTATTTCTCAGGGCCTGCTCAAGGTTTGACAGTGTAGTGAATATATTGCCGGATGGGTTTGTAAAGACCTCGCTGCCGGGCAGACTGATCTGCACCGTGTCGGTCTTGCCGATCTTGATCGAGAAGGTGTCGTCATTGCCATTGTATTGAACCACCCCTGATACATCTTCGAATGGTGCCGTCTGGGTTATGGTACCGCCGAACATGTATTTGTTGCCGTACTTGGAGTTGGCCAGACCGAGGATTTGCTCATAGAGTTCATGGACCTCTTCGGCCGTCCCGGTCCTGGTGTCGGCCGTGGCCGTGTCCGATGATTGTGAGGTGGCCAGCTCGGAAGCGCGGGCCAGCAGGTTGTCCAACTCCTGGAGAATGGAGTCGGTGCTGTTGAGCCAGCCTCGTCCGTTGACGATGCTCTTGGAGAATTGGTCGAAGGCATTGAGCTCGGTCCGCGTTACCAGGACGCTGGCCATGCCAACGGGGTCTTCCGAAGGCTTATTGATGCGCTTGGCCGAGGAAAGCTGCTTGTTCAGATCGAGCATCTTTTCCGAGACGTTTCCGATGTCTCTCACCAGCTGATAGTAAAGATCTCTGTTCGTTACCCTCATATTGTGTCCTTATCGGCAATTGTATTGCCCTGCTTGAACAAAGCAATTCGGGGGCCAGACAACGCATGGCAGGTCTTTCCTCATGACTTGGATCAGCGGGGCGGAAAACTATGCCGCCAGGCCGGGCATTCTTTTCCGCATTAGCCGGGAGGGTGCTCTCGGAACGGACAGGCGCGCGAATGTTGTGGGGAAAACGCCAGGGTGACGGGGGACTACTATCTGCGGGCGATCAGTTTCTGAATCTGGCGGCACTCCTTAATCAAGGCTTCTTCGTCAATGGTGAGGCAGCGATGGTCTCTCACCACGATTCTGCCGTTTATGATCACGTCGCGGACATCCGCTCCGGTGGCGGCGTAAACGGCATGTGAGACCGGGTTGTAAATGGGTACGAGGTTGGGGCGGTTGCCGTTGAGGACGATGATATCCGCGGGCGCGCCTTTCTGGATGCTCCCTCCATCGAAGTGCAGGGCCCTGGCACCTTGATCCGTGGCCATGGCCAGCACGGTGGCGGCATCGAGGACGGTGGGGTTGTGGGTGTGGACCTTATGCAGCTTGGCAACGGTGGCCATCTCGCCGAACATATCGAGGTTGTTGTTGCTGGCGCAGCCGTCGGTGCCGATCCCGACCGTGATACCGGCCCTGAGCATGGCCGGTATGGGCGCAACCCCTGCGGCCAGTTTCATGTTGCTCTCGGCATTGTGCGATATTGAGGCGCCCCGGCAGGCCAGGATCATGATGTCGCCTGGACCGACCGCCACGCAGTGATGCGCCAGGGTGCGGGTGGAAAGTCCGCCGACCGAGTCGAGGAGTTCCACCGGCGACATGTGATACTTCTCGCGCACCTGTCGCACCTCATGCATGGTCTCACTTAGGTGGATCTGGTACAGGATGTCGTATTCCTCGGCCAGGTCGTAGGCGGCGGCGAGAAAGTCAGGCTCGCAGGTGTAGACCCCGTGCGAGAATATGGTAGGCTTGATCAGCTCGTCATGCTCCCAGCGCGTGATGAAATCCCGGACATATTCGAGCGCCCGCGCCGGATCGGCAATGGAGGGGGTCGGAAACCCCACGAACCCTTCGGCGATCCAGGCGCGCAAGCCGGCCTCACGCGCGGCCCGGCCCACGTGGTCTTCAAAGAAATACCCATCACAGAAAGCAGTGGTGCCGGAATGCAGCATCTCAAGCGCGGCGAGCAGGGAGCCCAGGTAGGCAAACTCTTCGTTCACGAATTTTTTCTCGCTGGGAAAGATGTGATCCTCGAGCCACTGCATCAGGGGCAGGTCGTCGGCCAGGCCGCGGAAAAGGGTCATGGGGGCATGTGTATGCAGATTGATCAATCCCGGCATGACGATGTCGTGGCTATGGCCGATAATCTCCATACCGTGCGGTTTTATAGGCGTGATATCCTGGACGCGTGCACCTTCCACGATGACATAGCTGTCCTGCACTACCTCCCTGGCTGACTTGATGATGTAGCCTCCCTGAACGGCAAACGAGTTCATAGCAAACTCCTCGGTCATGGATCTGTATAGTATTAAATATTAATAGCCCGTTTGTTCCTGGGAGCAAGTAATTTTCATGGGTGCAGGCAAGATCGGGCGGATGACAATCCTCATACCATGGAGGCAAAACGCGGATATGATCTTTTTCCCTTGCAATGGCGTACGCCTCCGGTATCTACTGGCGGCATGCAATAAAATTATTTGAGGAGTTCAAGCATGCTGAGACCGCCGCGCAAGCATCGTTATAGCGAGTTTCCACGCCAGGCCAGCCGCAAGGCGGTCTTTCTTCTGACGGCATTCTTTCTGCTCGGGATGGCCATCAGCGCCCGGCGAAAAATCGTAGGTCTTGCGGTTTATCTGTTGGCCTGGGTGCTCTCCTATCCCGTGATCTATGCCGGCACCTGCCGGAAGTGCCCCTATTATGGCAAACGCTGTCCCATACCCTTGGAGGGGTCGTGTGTAGGCAACTTCCTGGCGCGGGGCGCCGGCTCGTTCGGATATGCGGAGTTGTTCTGGGCCGGGGTGGCTTATCTCCTGCGTATGGCGGTACCGGCCGGCATCATCCTGTTAGATCGTTTACGAATGCTGGGGAGCGCCTATCTCGGCATCGTTGCCGCTTACTGGACCAATCACCTGTTGGTCGAGGGCTGTCCCAACTGCATCAACAGTACCTGCCCCTTGAATCCCGATCATTGAATATCCGGGACTTTTAGGCCTTACGCAGGTTCGATCCAGTACATCTGTTTGTGGTGTCGCCCTTCCAAGGCGGCCAGGGCCTGCTGGGCCTTAGCCTTTGTGGCATGGATCGAAACCAGGAAACGGTGGCCGTTATCATCCTGGCGCATGAGGCTCCATGCCGGGTGCTCGTCGGCGTTTCCCTGAGGCCTAAGGGCACGGATAAATCCGGCCAACAGGATCGCCCCACCCTGATCATAGGCAACGGCCAGTTGGCCGGGGGCGAATAAATCGGGGTAATCGACCCACAAGCCGTCGGCGGTGGGCCGTATGGTGGCGTTGACGGGGTCCTGCTTGTACCTGACCTTGACGGTTACTCTGCTGGAGGTTTCGAGCGCGGCGATCTTCATGTAATTGACACTATCAATGAAGAAGCCTTGATGGGGCCACTCGGACCGATCACCGATCGTGACGGTGTTTGCGGCCCCGTTCACGTCCAGGACATAGACGCGGCGCCCGAAGCCCATGCCCAGTCCCTTGCGCTGGCCGATCGTATAATGCAGGGCGCCGCGGTGGGAGCCGACGGTGCGGCCGTGCATGTCGAGGATGCGCCCCGGGGTGGGGCGATAGCCGCTAAATTCTCGGATAAAGGAGACATAGTCGTCCTGGATGAAGCATACATCCTGCGAAGATGGCTGGGAGGGGATGTCGAACCCCAGACGCCGCACCAGATCCGCGGCCGCGGGCCGCGTCACATCTCCCAGCGGGAAGGTGGTATGCCGCAGGACCTCCTGGGGGAGGAGGCCCAGGAAATATTCCTGAGAGTTCTTCCAGACGGCGCGGGAAAGGAAGCACCGGTCTTCATGCATCTCCCGGCGCACATAATGGCCGGTGGCCAGGGTATCGGCCCCCAGCGAGAGCGCCTGTTCAAAGAGCAGACCGAATTTCATGTCGCGGTTGCATACGGCGCAGGGGTTGGGGGTGAGGCTGGCGCGGTAGGCTTCGCAGAAGTAGCTTCGAATGGAATCAAAGGCCTGGGAAAGATCGATGACGTGATAAGCGATTTTCAGCTTGGCGCAGAGCTCCTCGGCGCGTTTAAGATGGACGTCGTCGGGCAGGCCGTCGCCCAGACGCATGCTGATGCCCAAGAGATGCTCGCCGCGATCATGCAGCAGGATGGCGGCCGCCGCGGAATCGACACCGCCGGAAAGGGCCACGGCGATCATGGGTGTCCTTCAGGCAAACGGCATGGGCTCAAGCACCATCACCCTGCGGTTTGATCGTGAGGACCATGCCTTCGACCCGCTCCACCTCGACGATATCGCCCGGTTTGATGGTCGCGGGGCCACGGGCGTTCCAGTACTCGCCATGGGTAAAGACCTTGCCCGTGCCGTCGGCGGTCCAGGCGTATACGTGGGCCTTTTCACCCACGAGACTTTCAGCCCCGGTGGACGGTGCGGTGCGGTGCACCTTGACGACCAGATAGACGCACAGGGTGAAAAAGGCCGCGAAAAACACGGTAATGGGCAGGATGACGCCCAGCGACACCTGGGCGTAGAGCTCGGGAGTCCTGAAGAGCAGGAGCGATCCAAAGACCATGGAGATGATGCCTCCCACGGTTAAGAGGCCGTAGCTCGGCACCTTGATCTCGGCAAAAAACAGGATTACCGCCAGCAGGATCAGGGCCACCCCGGCATAGTTCACGGGCAAGGTCTGGAAGGCGAAGAAGGCCAGGATCAGCGAGATACCGCCTATTATGCCCGGCAGGATCGCCCCCGGACTGGAGAGCTCGAAGTAGATGCCGGCCAGACCGATGAGCATGAGGATGTAAGCGACATTGGGGTTTGAGATGGTGGACAGGAGGCGCGTGCGGAAGTCCATGGGCTGTTCTTTGAGCCGGGCCTGCTTGGTTTTCAGGGTGATGGTGGCGTTGCCCTTCTTGATCACGCGGCCGTCCAGTTTGACGAGCAGATCGTCCAGGTTATCCGCGATGATATCGATGACATGCTTTTCGAGGGCCTCGCGGGCCGGCGTGGATATGCTCTTGCTTACGGCCTGAATGGCCCACTCTTCGTTGCGGCCGCGTTCGCGCGCGATGCTCCTGGCATAGGCCACGGCATCGTTGGTGACCTTCTCAACCATGGTGTTGGCGCCTTTGTCTTCTTCTCCGCCGCCACCCGGCCCGATGCCGACTGGGTGCGCGGCCCCGATATTGGTGCCCGGCGCCATGGCGGCCACATCCGCCGCCAGGCAGATGAGCGCTCCGGCCGAGGCCGCGCGCGCCCCCTTGGGGGAGACATACACGACCACGGGGATGGGGGCGTTCAATTCTTTCTGGATGATCTCGCGCATGGCCGTATCCAGCCCGCCAGGGGTGTCCAGACGGATGATGACGGCATGCGCGTTTTCCCGTACCGCCTGATCGATGTTCTCGGTGATATAGGCGGCCACCGGCGGGGTGATGGTGTCCTTGACCTCCAGCACGATGACGTCGGATGCGTCTGCCGCCAAGGGGAAGAGCAGCTGGATCAGCGCGGCAAGGGCAACCCCAAGTATGCCATGACTTTTTTGATGTCTTCCCATGTCTCCCTCTTTTTGGATGGATTCTGCAATAGATAACTTGGATGGAACGTCGGCATCAATGGGATGCCCAGGTATTCCTTGAACGTACCCCTCAGGCTGCTGATCGGTGTGGTCGTCTCGAGCAGGGTATGGGCCGCGATGCGACCCAAGGCGATGATAACCTCGGGTCGGATTTCCATGATCTGCTGCTTCAAAACGCCGATGCATTGCTCCACCTCCTCGGGCTGCGGGTCGCGATTACCGGGCGGACGGCATTTAAGGATATTAGCGATATAGACCTCGGAGCGGCTTAGGCCCATGGCCTTTTCGATGATATCGGTCAAGAGCCGGCCGGCCGGACCGACAAAGGGTCGGCCGGTTTCATCTTCGACGGCCCCCGGGGCTTCCCCGATGAACATGATGCGGGCTTCTGAGTTGCCTTCGCCGAACACGATATGCGTGCGGGTCGCGGCCAGGCCGCAACGGGTACAGTTTCCCAGCTTTTTGCGGATATCTTCCAAACCTGATGGCGTCGGCTTCGACGCGCTTCGGGGTGGCATGATGAGGAAATCGCCGGTCCACAAGGCTTCTTCCCGCAGGATCTGGGCCAGCATGTTCGTCGCGGTCAATACGCACCTCGGATCTTGTCAAGCATCATATGGGCCAGTCTGGTCTTCTCCACATGCTCGAAGGCCTCTTGCTTGCCGTCTGCCGTGATCAGGATGCCGGAATTGGTGTCAGCAGCAAAACCGCTGCCCTCTTCGCCCACGCGGTTGGCCACGATCATGTCAAGGCCTTTACGCTTCATTTTTCCCAAGGCGTTCTCTTTCAGATCACTGGTCTCGGCGGCGAAGCCGACAAAGAATCTCTTGTCCTTCAGCGGTTTGATGGTGGCCAGGATATCCGGGCTGGGACTGAGTTCAAGGGCGGTCAGGACCGAGCGACCCTTCTTGATTTTCTGGTCGCGATACTCCTTGGGCACATAGTCGGCTACGGCCGCGGCCATGATGAGGACGTCCATGCCGGGAAGCGAATCCTGAACCGCGACAAGCATCTCGGAGGCTGAGCGCACGTTGATCACCCTGGCCCAGGGGGCAAACTCGAGCGCTACCGGACCGCTGACCACACTCACTTCGGCCCCACGCAGGCAGGCGGCCTCAACCAGCGCGGCGCCCATCTTACCGGTGGAGCGGTTGGTGATAAAACGCACCGGGTCGATATCCTCGCAGGTCGGACCACAGGTGATGAGGAACTTCCGACCGGCCAGATCCTGTGGAGTCAGGAGCCTGACAGCCTCGGCCGCGATGCGCTCCGGCTCGGGTAGGCGGCCCTTGCCTTCCCAGCCACAGGCCAGGAAGCCTTTGTCCGGTTCCAGAATCATCAGGCCACGTTTGCCGAGGGTCGCGAGGTTGGCGCGCGTGGCGGGGTGTTCGTACATGTTCACGTTCATCGACGGACACAGGAGGACCGGGGCCTTGGTGGCCAGCACGGTAGCCGAGACGAGATCATCGGTCATGCCATGCGCCAGTTTGGCCAGGCAATTGGCCGTGGCCGGCGCCACCAGGACGAGATCGGCCTTGTCGGCCAGGGATATATGTTCGATCTCATAATTCTGCTGATGCTCGATGGGGAACATGCGGGTATAGATTGGACGGCCGGTCAGGCTTTGTAGGCTTAAAGGGGTAACAAAATGTGCGGCGGCCTCCGTGAGGATACAATCCACCCGGGCGCCGCGTGCCGTGAGACTGCGCACGATCAGCGGCGCCTTATAAGCGGCTATGCCGCCGGTAATGCACAAGATGATCGTGCATCCCGCTAGCGGGGCGTGAGGGGCGTCACCCATATCTCCACCTTCGTGTCCAAGGGGTTTTCCGTGATCAATATGGTCGAGATCTTATCCGGTTTGGCAAAGAAGAGCTTGATGGCGCCTTGATACTTATACTGATCGAGAGCTTGCCAGCCGGTCGACGGCATGCTGGAGATGAAGAACTTCGAGAGCGAATCGCCTTCCACCCTGCCGGTAAGCACCATGCGACCGAATCCGTTGGAGAGAAAGCATTCGTTGGCCGAACGTTTGAGCTCGGGTGGGACAAGCACATCGTTAAAATCCAGGTACACCGGGCTGGGCGGTGCTTCGCTTTGAACCGCGGCCGTCGGGGCGGCGGTTTGGCCTATCCCGGGCAAATTGAAGCGATTGGCGCAGCCGGTTAGTGTCATTATGAGGGTCAGGGTAATAATAATCGTACCATTCTGCATGCCTTTCATAGCGTCCTCCCTTGTTTAGAGAAATGGATTGTAGCGCTTTTCCGAACCAATGGATGTCGCCGGTCCATGTCCGGGATAGATACGGATGTCATCGCCGAGCGGGATGAGCTTGGTTTTGATGGCCTGGATGAGGGTTTCGTAATCGCCGCCGGGCAGGTCGGTGCGGCCGATGGAGCCAGCGAACAGGGTGTCGCCAGAAAAACAGCTGCGACCGTCCGAAGACACGAGCGAGATGCCGCCCGGTGAGTGGCCGGGTGTCTCCAGAACCTTGAGGGTGTTTATGCCAAAGGCGATGGTGTCGCCTTCGGCCAGGTAGCGGTCGGGCGATGGCGGCTGTTCGAGGTTGACGCCGAAGAGACGGCCCATTTTGGACGCTACCTGCAACACGGGCATCTCGGCGTTATGCATGAGAATTTCGCATCCGTAAGCGTCCTTGATCGCCTGGTTGGCGCCGATATGGTCCACGTGCGCATGGGTATTGATAATTCCGATCACCTTGACGCCCAGGCGGTTGATCTCACTTCTGATGCGATCGCCCTCGCCACCCGGATCAATGACGAGGGCTTCCTTGGTCTCCTCGTCCGCCACGATAAAACAGTTGGTCATGAACTCCGTGACCACCACCGTTGATAACAGCATGCATCCCCCTTATGACCAAGCTATGCAGAAAACATCGCTTGGATGATTGTCCGTACGGAGCCGCCTTTCAGCACGTATACGCAGCATAATATACATCCCTATCGTGGTCAACCGTGATAAAATAATACGGCCTGGGCGCGACGGCGTTTAAAGTGGTCCATATCAGAGGTCCGATAGAGTGACGATCACGATCTTGGTTGACAGGAAAAGGGTGTTTTGGTAGAGAGAGTGAGTAATCGCTCACCGTAGGGCAGGCAAATAAAAGGAGGCCACCACCATGCGTGTAGGCATACCAAAAGAGATCAAGCGCTTCGAGCACCGCGTCGCTATCACCCCGGATGGGGTACGGGCATTGACAGCCGCAGGCCACACGGTCTACATCGAGAAAGGCGCCGGACTCGGCGCCGATATCCCGGACGAGAGCTTTCTTCAAGCCGGAGCGATAATAATGGATTCCCACGCGGAGATCTTTGCGCATTCCGATATGGTCTATAAGGTGAAGGAACCGCTGCCCGAGGAATACGACCTCTTCCGCGAGGGACAGATTTTGTTCGCCTATCTGCACCTTGCCGCGGATAAGGCCCTGGCCTGTATGCTGATGGAAAAAGGCGTGACCGGCGTGGCCTTCGAGACCGTGCAATTGCCGGATGGACACCTGCCGCTGTTGGAGCCTATGAGCGAGGTCGCGGGACGGCTGGCGGTGCAGGAGGGAGCCAAGTATCTGGAGAAGACCTATGGCGGACGCGGGGTGCTCTTAAGCGGCATCCCTGGGGTGGCGCGCGGCAAGGTGGTTATACTCGGCGGCGGTACGGTGGGACAGAATGCGGCCAAGATCGCGGTCGGCATGGGCGCACGGGTTACGGTTATGGATGTGCGCAAATCCATCCTGCAGCATTTCGACGACCTCTATGGGGTCAAAATCGAAACCTTGGCCTCGACGCCGGAGAATATCGAACACAGCCTGGCGAACGCAGATCTGGTGATCGGCGCCGTGCTCATCCCCGGCGCCACGGCGCCCAAGCTGATCACGACTGCGCATCTTAAAGAAATGCCCAGGGGTGCAGTGATCGTGGACGTAGCCGTGGATCAGGGCGGATGCTGCGAAACGACCCGGCCGACCTATCATGACGATCCGGTCTTTCTCGTGGGCGGCATTGTCCATTACTGCGTGGCCAACATGCCCGGCGCAGTGCCGGTGACCTCCACCTGGGGACTGGCTCAAGTCACCCTGCCGTACGCCCTTGCGTTGGCTGAGAAGGGGATCAAGGCCGCAGCCGACAACCGGGCCATCCTGTCAGGCATCAATACCCATCGGGGTCATATCACGTATGCGCCGGTGGCTCAGAGCATCGGCCTGCCCTTTAAGGAGCTTGTCGCCGCGGATCTCTAAGCGTATATATATAATTCAAGGGCTTAAGTTTTCGTCATAAAAGCCCGATTACAAAATTGTATATGGCGCATATTCTTATAGTCGAAGACGATATGAATCTCGGACAGGTTCTGTTTCAGGAGTTCAAAGGACAGAACCACGATG
>JBDKSM010000047.1:0-3494 GCA_039680665.1 Syntrophaceae bacterium
GGGATCCCGGCGCTAATAGGCCCGGCAATGGCCGAGGAGATGCCCGGTATGATCTCGCAGGGTATGCCGTTACGGCTCAGAAACAGCGCCTCTTCGCCGCCGCGTCCGAAGACGCAGGGGTCGCCGCCCTTGATGCGGGCGATGGAACGCCCCTGCCGCGCCAGGTCAAGCAGCAGCTGGTTGATTTCGGGCTGCCGCATGTAGTCTTTTCCGGCGCGCTTACCGACATAGATCTTCTCGGCCCCTGGTTTGGCCAGGAGCAGGATCTCGTCGGCGATGAGATCATCATAGACCACGGTGTCGCAGGCGCCGATGACCCGCACGGCCTTGACCGTGATGAGCTCCGGATCACCCGGACCGGCGCCGATCAGATAGACCTTCATCGTTTCTCTCCGTAGAACCTGTCCAGCAGTTCCTCGGCCACGAGGCGACCGATGTCCGCTGAATCGCCATACCTTGTCATGCGTTCGATCCTCGTGCCGTCGTTGTTTCCGATCATAGCTACCATGCAGAGGCGGCCATCTTCAATCACCGCATACGCGCCGGCCGGGATGCGGCAATCGGCGCCCAGGGTGGCCAGGAAGGCCCGTTCGGCCAGGGCGCAGCGACGCGTCGGTTCGTGATCAAGTCCCTGGGCTAAGCCGATGACTTCCTGGTCGTTCGTTCTCACCTCTACGGCGATGACGGCCTGTCCGGGCGAAGGGATCATGGTGGCGGCATCAATGGGCTTCCCCGGCGCCAATCCCAAGCGCTTGACTCCGGCGGCGGCCAGGATCACGGCCTCAAGCTCCGGCCCGATCTTGGCTAGGCGCGTGGGCACGTTGCCGCGGATGGGCACGCAGGTGACGTCGGGCCTAAGCGCCTTGAGCTGGCAGATCCTGCGCAGGCTGGAGGTCCCCACGCGCGCCCGCTCGGGCAGATTCTCCAGGGAGGAACCTTCGCGGGTAAAAAGCATATCGCGCGGGTCTTCACGCTCAAGAAAAGCCTCGATTCCCAGGCCGACAGGGTTCGTCGACTGCATGTCCTTGAGGCTGTGCACGGCCAGGTCGATCTCGCCCGATAAAAGCCGGCCCTCGAGCTCCTTGACGAACACGCCCTTGCCGCCGATGGCCTCCAGGGGCGCATCGGCCAGGATATCGCCCGTGGTCTTGATAATGCGCACCTCGAAGTCGCGCCCCGGGTGGGCCTTCTCCAAGGCCTGCCTGACCAGCGTGGTCTGGGTAAGCGCCAGCTTGCTACCCCTTGTGCCGATCCGTATAGTCCTCATCGAGTTGAAAAATCCTCCTGGTATAGTCGATGTGCTCCAGGCTGGGGTGTTCCCTCAGGAAGCTCACCGGGCGGTGAAGAAAACGTTTCAGTGCGCTGCCCAGCATCTGCTCCATCCGCACGCGCTCTTCCTCTGAGCCCGCCATGGATCTGGCCTGATCGCGCGCATAGCCCTCCATGAGGGCATAGAGGTCCTTGATGCTGGCCTGCACCGTCAGACTTTCCAGCCACTGTTCAAAAGCCAGCACTTCGTGGTCGATGATCACGCGTGCCTGGTCGAGCGAGAGCTGGCGGGTGGTGAAATGTTTGTCAACGATGGTTTTGAGCGCGTCGATATCGTAGAGATAACAGTTGTAGAGCTTGCCGACTTCTGGCTGGACGTCGCGCGGCACGGCGATGTCGATAATGATCATGGGGCTGCTTTTGCGCAGTTTCATGACCTCGCTCATCATCTCCCTGGCGATGATGGGCTCTTTGCTGCCGGTGGAGGTTATGACAATCTGTGCCTGAGCAAGCTCCTCCTTGAGGTTCGCGAAGTCCCGGGGCGTGCCGTCCAGCTCGCAGGCCAAGGCGCAGGCGTTTGCATAGGTGCGGTTGAGGATAATAAGTTCGCTCACCCCTTTGTCTTTAAGTCTTTTGGCCGCGATTGTACCCATGTCGCCGGCGCCGATGACCAGCACGCGGCTCTTTCTGATATCGTCAAAGATATGGCCGGCCAGCTCCACGGCCTCGGAGGCCACGGAGACCGGATAACGCCCGATATCGGTCTCGGAGCGCACGCGTTTGGCGGCCCGGAAGGCGCGGTGCAGGGCCTTGTTGAGATAGAGGCCGGTGGTGCCGGACGCCACCGCCTCGCGGTAGGCCTCCTTGACCTGGCCCAGGATCTGGGGCTCGCCCAATACCAGCGAGTCGAGTCCGGAAGCCACCAGGCACAGATGACGCAGAGCCTCGGGCCCTGAGAAACGCTGGACCACGCGGCTTATGGCGTCCGATTCTAGGCCGGAGCGGCGCGCGATGAGGTCGATGACGGCGTTCTCCTGTAACCCCACCCAATAGACCTCGGCGCGGTTACACGTGGTGACGGCGTAGGCCTCGCCCCCCTGCGCCAGCAGTGCGCGCAAGTCGGCGTACGCGATGTCGATGCGCTCGCGCAACGCCACGTCGGCCACGCGATGGTTGATGCTGAGGCATCCTACCGGATTCATGGCGCCATTCCCGGCCCAGGGGTATACGGATACATGCCCCAGAAGAGCACCACCGCCACCACGGTGATACCGAATCCGCACACGGTGATCAGGGCGGTGCGACGACCCATCCATCCAAGGGCATAGCGCTGATGAATGCCTAAGGCGAAGACCGCCCAGGTCATGGCCCCGCTAAAGATCTTGACCGCGATGTCGGCCAAGGCGATGCCGGAGGCCGCGGCCCAGAAACCGCCGAAAAGCATGCCCAGCGTGATGGCCACAAAGCCGGTGCTCATGGAATGCATCAGGACTTTATCCAGGATGGTCAAGGGCGGTAAATCCTCTCCCATGGCATGGATGGACCCCTTGCGGATCAGGTGTTCATGGATCAGGTAGGCCGCCGAGGCGACCGTGGCCACGATAAACATGGATTCGCCCAAGATGACCGCCATGGTATGCAGGGGATACCAGAGGTGGGAGGGTGGGATGACGCCTCGACTTAAACCCGCCTGGGGCGAAATCAGGGCCAGGATAAAAGCGGCGGCCGGGCTATAGAAGGCCCCCAGGGCGATGGTCTTGCGGCGCAGCGTCAATGGGATGAAGATCAGCGTGGCGCACAAGACCATCATATTGAGCGCCTGCGGCAACGATGTCAGGGGCAGAGCCCGCATCTTCAAGCCCAGGAGCACGATGACGCACAGGTGCGCCAAGGCGCTTATCGCCAGGAGCCCCCGGCCGGCAAGCGCCAGGCGCGGCGCACGCAGGAACACATACAGGATGAACACCAGGCCGGTGAGCGAGTATAGGACCATCAACGCCATCATGGCAGGATGCCCTCCAGATCGATGCGTTGACCCAAGGCCTGTTCCAGGATCGCATGCACGAGCTCGCTGTCGTGCTGGCGGATGGCGTCTATAAGCTCGGAGTTCACCAGCACCTCGAAAACACGCTTATGCGCAACATGCCCGCCCTCCTGACTCAATACCAGCGGCCGCAAGGCGCCCAGGATCCGCGCTAGGATGACGTACTCATCGCCGACCATCG
>JBDKSM010000048.1:0-39952 GCA_039680665.1 Syntrophaceae bacterium
AAGCCGCCGCCGGCTCTCTTCCCATGGCGATTTCGATGCCGTGCAGGTTGAAGAAGGCGATCATCAACAGACCTACCAGGGACAGGATGATGAAGGCATCCAAAGTCACGGACTCGGGATACGGCGGCCAAGTGATACGCCTTACGGCCGCAATGATCACACACAGAAGCGCCAAGAGCGAAACAAGGTCGAAGATGAAGACCAGGGGGTGATTGATCGGAGGTATCAGCGATGCGAATCCTACTCCCGGAAACATACCGTGCACGCAGAACTCCGTGTTGGCCAGCATCAAGATCAAAAATGACCAGAACAGGACGAAATGATTGATCCCGAAGGGTTTATCCAGCACACGGCGCTGCAGGAAGGCATACACCAGCATGTGCCGGATCCTGAGCCATACATGATGGAAACGGTCTTCGGGCCTGCCGACGGCGACCAGGCTGAAGCGTCGTATGCAGCTCAGCACGAACACGGCCATGGCCGCGACAAAGACTGCGCTGAAGGTGGTCGGATTAGGCTGCATGGGTCATTCTCGCTCCCGTGATTTTCATATCTGACATACCTGGCCTTCCTTGATTTTCTTGGCTTTCAAGGCGCGGATGCTCTCGGTGATGGCCGGTACGATCTGAAACAGGTCGCCGACGATCCCATAGGTGGCCACCTCGAAGATCGGGGCGTCTCTGTCGCGGTTGATGGCGATGATCAGATCTGAGTCCTGCATGCCAACCAGGTGCTGGATGGCGCCGCTGATCCCGCAGGCAATATAGATCTTGGGACGCACGGTCTTGCCGGTCTGCCCTACCTGCCGTTCGACCGGCATCCAGCCGGCATCGACCGCGGAGCGCGAGGCGCCCACTACCCCGCCCAGTTCTTCGGCCAACTCCTGCAAAAGTCGGAAGTTTTCCTTGGCCATCATACCTCTGCCGCCTGAGACAATGAACTCCGCGCCCGCGATATCGACACTCTCGGCATGGGCGGCGTCGCTGATTACCTCCAGGATCTTGGTGAATATGTCGTCTTCGCGGAGCGTAATTTCTTCGCGAACGATCGCGCCGTCTGCATTCGGTTTTCTTGCCGGCATGGGCATGACATGCGGTCGCACCGTGGCCATCTGCGGCCTGGACCGTTCGCAGAGGATGGTGGCCATGATATTGCCGCCAAAGGCCGGTCTGGTTTGCAGCAGGTGCCGGCGTTCATCTATGGCCAGGCCGGTGCAGTCCGCCGTCAATCCGGTTCCCAATCGTGTAGCCACGGCACCGGCCAGGTCGCGCCCCAGACCCGTAGCGCCCATGAGGACCACTTCGGGCTTGTATTTTTGCACCAGATAGTACACCGCCTCAAGGTAGGGTGCGGTGCGGTAGTACTGAAAGATCGGGGCATCGATCAGATAGGCCTTGACGGCACCATAGACAAAGGCCTCGGCGCAGAGTCCCTCTACATGGCTGCCGATCACCACTGCGCAGAGTTCAGTGCCCAAAGAGACAGCCAGTTGACCCCCGACTCCCAGGAGTTCCCAGGATACCTTGGCCGGAACGCAGTCCGTGGATTCGATAAAAACCCACACCCCTTTATAGCGGGATAGTGTCTGGGCCAGCTGAACCTCTTCGGCGTCGATATCATCGCTCGGAGCCTCACGGCTTTGCTGATCCAATTGCTTTAACGTCTCCAGTTCCTCCGGGGTATAAACCATGGTAAGCGCTTCGGCCGGACAGATCTTGACGCATTTGCGGCAGCCGATGCATTTTTCGCTGAGGATGACCGGTTCGCCCTTGTCATTCATCTCGATGGCATCCACGGAACAGGCGCTCTGACAGCGCGCGCCGCAGGCGATGCATTTGCCCGGGATCAGGCCGGCTCGGCCGCGTGGTCTTTTGTGCTTCTTCTCTTTTTCCATTTCACAATACCAGAAGCTCGCGCTGGATCAGCTTGTCGATCAGAAGTTCAACCGTGCCGAGAGGATCATGGATACCATCGCCGAGGATCTCGCCTTTTTCACGCTCGGGCGAGAAAATGCGCTTGACCGTGGTCGGTGAGCCCTTGAGGCCTATCATGCGCGCATCGAGCTTGAGCACCGTATTGTCCCACAGGTCGACCTTCATATCTTGGGCTTCGAGGCGCATGGGGACTTTCGGGTAACGGGGCCGGTTCAGTTCCCTCAGCACGGTCAGAAGCACCGGCAGGCGCGCCTCAACAATTTCATGCCGTCCTTCAAGCTTGCGCCTGACGCGTACCGTTCTGGCCCCAAGGTCCACCGCCTCGATGGAATCAACCAACGTCAAGGGGACGAGTCCCAGGCGTACCGCGATCCCTGGTCCGACCTGGGCCGTATCGCCGTCAATGGTCTGTTTGCCGCACAGCACAAAGGCGATCTCCTCCTGCCGGCCCAATGTGCGGATGGCTTCAGCCAACACATAGCTGGTGGCCAGGGTGTCGGCCCCGCCGAAGGCACGGTCGGATAAGAGCACGGCTTCATCCACGCCCAGGGCCAGGGCCTTGCGCAAGGTCATCTCGGTATTGGGTGGCCCCATGCTGATGGCCGCTACCCGCAGCCCGAAACGGTCCTTCAGCCTCAAACCTTCTTCCAAGGCATGCGTATCGAAGGGATTGACGATAAAAGGTATGCCTTCGCGCACCAGGGTATTGGTCACCGGATCGATTTTAACCTGAGTCGTATCGGGCACCTGCTTGATGCAGACAATGACCAGCATCCTTCACATACCCCCCATAACGAGCATGGCATAACCCTCCACTGGAGCCATATTCCTCAGAACCGCAAAACAAGCATATAACCAAAATGAGCAATATATATGCCATGCAAGATATTCATCTATTATTCGTTGTTTATAAGATCCGAACACCATTTGGAGCCTTGCCGGATGGGGTAATATTCCCCCATCCGGCGGTATGTCCCATCATCATGCAACGTCGAGCATCCCATCTAAGGTATCCTGATGACACCGAATGCGGGCTTGGTTCTGGGCGATATCGTCACAGCCTTAATGCCATGCGCCCAAGCCGTCCCGGGCCCTCCCTGCCCGGCCAATCGACCGGGAAATCCTCACCGGGCTCGAAGTTTGTCGGTGTCGCAACCGTGTTCAAACGGTGCAAATTTACCCATCCCCATGGGGCATGTTTACCCGCGCGCAGCATGCCGCAACCTGGGTGGTCATTTTATAATCAACGATATCATGATATTATGATGCTGGTATCGAATTTGCCTTTCTCTGTCATGTTCGGTCACAGTGCTGCATTCTAGGAGGAAGCATGGGGGAAAACATCTACCAGCCCTATCCCGTGCGCATCGCGCGGACATTGCCGCAGATCACGGATCACCGCCTTTTTCAATTGCAACGGGTGGATGGCTCATCTTGGGAGAGTTTCGCTCATCGTCCCGGACAGTTCATCGAGGTCTCCCTCTTCGGCAAAGGCGAGGCCCCTATCAGCATTTCTTCCCCCCCTACCCGTCCGGAAACACTTGAGATCTGTGTCCGGCGCACCGGCACGCTCACTAATGCCCTTTTCGAATGCGGTAAGGGAACGACCATCAATATTCGTGGGCCATATGGCCGGGGATTTCCGATTGAGACCTTTACCGGACACAATCTGTTGCTGGTGGCCGGTGGTCTTGGTCTTGCGCCGCTGCGTTCCCTGCTCCTGTACCTGCTCGATCGACGCGGCGACTTTAAGGATATCATCCTGATGTATGGTACTAACAGTCCGGATAATGTACTCTTCAAATATGAGCTCCTCAGCTTTTTCGACCGACAAGACCTAAAATATCTCTATAGCGTTGATCGTGACGACGAGGGCATCTGGAAGCAATACCTCGGTGTCGTGACCGCGTTGTTCGACCACACGGACTTGTCTCCATCGGATACCTTCGCCGTGCTCTGCGGCCCGCCCGTCATGTATCGTTTCGTCTTAAAAAAGCTCTTATCGCTCGGATTTGCCAAAGAAAGCATCTACATGTCCTTAGAACGCATGATGAAGTGCGGGGTGGGAAAATGCGGGCATTGCGCCATTGGAGACCGTTATTGCTGCATGGACGGCCCGGTCTTTCCCTATCCCGAGATTGAAAATATCAAGGAGGCAATCTGATGGCGAGGGCATTGAGCGTCTGTCCCTTCTGCGGCTGCGGTTGTTCGTTTTTTCTGGTGAGCGACGGTTCCCGCGTGGTCGGCGTTGAACCAAGTCCGCTCAGTCCGGTCAACAAGGGGATGCTGTGCGCCAAAGGTTGGCATAGTTATGATTTCGTCAATGCCCCGGATCGACTGCGTCGACCCTTGATACGCAAAGATGGTGAGCTGGTGGAGAGTCCCTGGGATGAGGCCCTCACGCTGATAGCCGGGCGTTTACAGGCGATCAAGACTGAGGCCGGACCGCATACGCTGGGTTTTCTAAGTTCGGCCAAGGTCACGAATGAGGAAAACTATCTCTTGATGAAGATGGCGCGCGCGGTTTTCCAAACCAATAATGTCGATCACTGCGCCCGACTCTGACACAGCGCCACCGTAGCCGGTCTGGCTGCTGCATTCGGATCGGGGGCCATGACGAATTCCATCGTGGAATTTGAAGACGCCGACCTCGTGCTGGTCACCGGCAGCAACACGACCGCCCAGCATCCTTTGATCGGCACGCGCATTATCAATGCCCATGCCCGGGGCACCAAACTGATTGTCGTCGATCCGCGCATAATCCCATTAGCCGAGCATGCCGATCTCCACCTGCGGCACAACATCGGCACCGATGTCGCAGTTTTCAACGGGCTCATGAACGTCATCATCGCCGACGGTCTACATGACCGGAATTTCATCATGACACGCACCGAGGGATTCGAAGCCTTACATGACATCGTAAGCCGTTACACCCCCAATGTCGTGCAGGCTATCACGGGCGTACCGGCCGGAGACATTGTGGCGGCCGCCCGCATGTACGCCCAGGCCGATAAGGCCATGATCGCCTATGCCATGGGCATTACCCAGCACACCACCGGTACGGACAATGTGAAGGTCCTGGCCGACCTGGCCATGCTCACCGGCCATCTCGGAAGACCTTCCACCGGCATCAATCCGCTACGCGGACAGAACAACGTCCAAGGTGCATGCGATATGGGCGCTCTGCCGAATGTCTATTGCGGTTACCAGAGCGTAGCCGCGGCTGAGATACGCGCCAAGTTTGAAACGGCCTGGGGCAGGCCACTGAACGATAAACCCGGACTCACCATCACCGACATGATGTCGGCGGCTTTACGGGGCGATCTCAAAGCCATGTTTATCATGGGTGAAAACCCTATGATGAGCGACCCTGACACCACCCATATTGAACGTGCCCTGGCGAATTTGGACTTTCTGGTGGTGCAGGATATCTTCGTGACTGAAACGGCCCGATTGGCCGATGTAGTCTTACCTGGCGCCGCCTTCAGTGAAAAGACCGGCACCTATACCAATACCGAACGACGCGTCCAACTGGCCCACGCCGCCACAGCGCCCCCTCAAGATGCCCGGGCCGACTGGGAGATTATTTGCGCCCTCAGTATGCATGCCGGATACCCCATGGTCTACGACTCGCCCAGGGACATCATGCGGGAGATCAACACCCTCACGCCTTCCTATGCCGGCATCACCTATGAACGTCTGGAGGCCTGCCACGGTCTTCAGTGGCCCTGCCCCACCCCCGAGCATCCCGGCACCCCCATCCTGCACCGGGATAAATTCACCAAGGGACTGGGCACCTTCCTGCCCTGTGACTTCAAGCCCCTAGCCGAGGTCCCGGATGAGGAATTCGATTTTATCCTCACCACCGGGCGTATCTCCTATCAATACCACACCGGCACCATGACCCGCCGTACGAATCTTCTGGAGCGGGAAGCGCCGCATGCCCAGGTCCAGATCCATCCCGAAGACGCCAGGCGCCTGTCTATCGGGAATTGCGACCTAGTGGAGATATCATCACGACGAGGCACGGTGCGGATGCAAGCCGAGATCACGGATCAGGTGCCGCGCAAGGTCCTGTTTACGACCTTCCATTTCCATGAAGCCCCGGTCAATAAGCTCACCAACCCGGCGTGCGACCCGATCTCAAAGATACCCGAATACAAGGGATGCGCCGTGATGATCAGGAGGATTTCATGAAGCGCCTGTCGAAACATGATCTCGCCACCGTACTGACGGACTGGGCCGAACACTATACTCTCATATGTCCGACGCGCCAGCCACCGGGCGATATCATCTTCGACGACTTCAACCCTGAAACCTTCACCATGGACTACGGCAAACCGCCGCTGTCTCCCAAGACCTGCTTTCTGCCGCACAGCGAAGTGATCTTCACGGTACAAGACGGGTCATATCAGACGGCAAGCTCATCGGATAAGCGTCTGATCTTCGGCATACGCGCCTGCGACGCCTGCGGTCTCCAACAGGCCCAGCGCTTCATGACCCGTGACAAAAACGACGTTTACTATCAGGCGCGCTGGGACACAACCCTCAAGGTGGTCGTGGCCTGTAGTGGCCCCCAAAACGAGACCTGCTTCTGCACCACGACCCAAAGCGGGCCGATTGCCGCGGACGGGTTCGATCTTCAGGTATTTGATCTGGGTGATGAGCTTTTCTTTGAGATCGGCAGTAGCGCTGGAAATAACCTTACCGTCGGCAGGTCTTTCTCCGATCTGGATCAGAAAACAGGTAGGGACGCCCTGGCGGCCTTCCGCGAACGCGCCCAAGCCGTCATCCCCGTCAAACCCGAGATCAAGGCCGCCATCGACGCCCTGAAAACCAGATCACCGGACGAAGTATGGGATTTTCTGGGACGCAAATGCATTACCTGCGGCGGGTGCGCCTTTGTCTGCCCCACATGCACATGTTTCAACATTTACGACCAGGCTGTTAGCGCGAATTCAGGCCAACGCATCCGGGCATGGGATGCCTGCCTGTATGGTGGCTTCACGCGTGAAGCCTCGGGCCATAATCCGCGTCCATCTCAGGCCCTGAGGCTTCAGCGTCGTCACGAGCACAAACTGCGCTACTACCATGCCCTGGATATCGGCCGAGCGCTCTGCGGATGCGTGGGGTGCGGGCGATGCTCGGATTTCTGTCCGGTACATATCGGCACACTAGAGGTGGCCCAGACAATCGTTGCGGGGGCAACACCATGACCACGGGAGGGAAACATGTCTGAGAAGAAAAAGGTTCTGATCATAGATGATGATCCCGATTATGGGTGCGCGCTGAAAATCGTGCTGGAGAATCACGGATACACGGTCGAACATGCCCTGAACATTGTGGAAGGGCGCTCATCCATTGACAATGAGCGCCCTGACCTTATCATTCTGGATGTCATGATGGAGAAGATGACCGACGGTTTCGACCTCTGTTACGATCTCAAACACGACACCGCTTGTTGCCGGATACCGGTAATGATGGTGACTGCGGTGACCGACAAGACCGGCTTCAAATTCTCTCCCGCAACCGACGGTGAATATCTCCAGGCGGACGAGTACGTGAGCAAGCCCATCCCTGTGGCGGACCTGCTTTCACGGGTTAAAAGGCTCATAGGCACGTGCACCCTATAAAAGGAGGGGCAACCATGGCGGAAAAGAAGAAGATACTCATTATTGACGACGATGAGGATTTCGGAAAGGCCGTGAGCATGATGCTGGAACATCAGGGTTTCACCGTTGAACAGGCTCTAAACGCCAAGGATGGCAAGGCCTGCATTGACAGCCGACGACCGGATCTCATCATCCTGGACGTTATGATGGAGCACATGACCGATGGATTCGACCTGTGCTTTGCCCTGAAACGCGATGAGAATTTGAGCCGCATTCCGATCCTGATGGTCACGGCCATCACCGAAAAGACCGGTATCCCCTATTCGCTGGAGGCGGATGAAGAATACCTCAAGGCCGAAGATTACGTCCAAAAACCCATATCAGCATCTGACCTGGTGACACGGGTCAACAAACTCCTCAACCGGCTGGCAGGCAAGCAACGGAACAAACCATCTTCCACCAGCCCTTCCTCACTGTAGAGCAGCGGCACGCAGAGCAATGTGCCTTTATGGAGGGGGTCGCCATTGATATCTCAAGCCCGTAATGCAATCGATTCCACCATGTCCGGAATCAAGCCGCTCAATCTCCAGGTCCGCCTGGTCATCGGCTTTTTGATCGCCGCCGGCCTCACCGGTTTGGTGGCCACTCTGGTGGGCATCAGGATCATCAACCAGAACAATATTGAAATGACGCACAAGGAGATCCGGAAAAATATCATTACCGCCCAGCTGATCTATGATTATCAGCTCGAACGCCTGGGCGTTCTCATGCAGGTAACTGCCTTGCGCTGCCCCTTACAGACCGCGATCTATACCGGCGATATCAATGCCATGCGGGAGCTCAACGGCCTCATCAGAAAAGATGCCGCGCATACATCCGGCATGGACATGCTCGATGTCGCCGACGCAAGCGGGAACGTATTGTATCGGGCCGGCAATCCTGACATAAGGGGGGACAATATCCTGTGGGATCCCGTGGTTAGACATTGCCTTGTGGAAAAAAAACCGGTGACGGCCACGGCGCTTTTACCCGTCGGTTTCATCGAGCAGGAGAATCCGGCCCTTGCCAGCCGAACCCACATACCGATTCTCAAGACTCCGTATGCGATCAAGGTCAAAGAACCCTATCTGATCAACGGCATGGTAATACGCGCGGCATATCCCATTTTGGATATTGAAGGCAACCTGCTGGGGGTGCTGGCGGGAGGCATTCTTTTGAATAAGGACTACTATCTGGTTGATAGGATCAAACAGACCAATTACGGTAACGAAAAGTACCTCGGGCATGATTTGGGTAACGCCACCATCTTTCAGGAAGGCGTGCGTATCTCCACCAATGTGATGACCAGTGACAATCACAGAGCGGTCGGCACCGTGATATCGAAAGAGGTGTATGATCGCGTTGCTACACAGGGGAAGAACTGGATCGGGCGCAGGGCCTTCGTGGCCAACGATTGGTATATCAGCGCCTACATACCCATGTACGACATCAATCGCAAAATTATCGGCATTCTGTATACCGGCATCCTGGAAGCCAAATACCGCGACCTGATGTATCGAACCATCTGGATATTCCTCGGCGTCACCTCATTGGGCATGCTGCTGTCATTTATCATCTCATTCACCTTGGGGCATTCCATCATCCGTCGTATCCGCGTACTCAAACATGCCACCGAGGCCATCGCCTCGGGCAACCTCAACTATCAGCTCCCGCCCGGTAAATCATCGGGCTTCGATATGCTCGATGAATGGTTCAACAACATGGCCAAATCGCTCAAAGACCGCGATGAACGACTGCAGAAGGCCTTCTCTCAGATCACGAACGCCGAGAAGCTGGCCGCGGTCGGCCAGATGGCTGCCGGCGTCGCCCATGAGATCAACAACCCCTTGGGGGGCATCCTGCTCTACTCCAACCTCATCCTGGAGGACATGAAGTCTGATGATCCCTGGCGCGAAAATATGGAGAAAATCGTCTATCAGACCAACCGATGTAAGGGTATTGTCCAGGACCTGCTCAACTTCGCACGCACCCCGACCGGCGAATTGCTGCCGCTCGATATTAATGACGTCATCCGCAACACCATCAATCTGGTGAAAGATCAGTTCGCCTTCTTCGGGGTCGAAATAATAACCGATTTGCAGCTTGACCTTCCCCAGATCAAAGGCGACAGCCTCAAGCTTGAGGAGGTCTTTCTGAACCTTTTCATGAACGCCGCGGACGCCATGGGGGGCAAGGGTCGACTGACCATCAAGTCGGAAAAGACCAACGACAATCACACCATGATCACGGTAAATGATACCGGCAAGGGCATCGACAAGTCCTTCCTGCCACACATATTCGAGCCATTTTTCACCACCAAGGACGCCGGTCATGGCACCGGTCTCGGGCTATCCATCATCTACGGCATCCTCAAGAACCATAACGGGTCAATCCATGTGGAGAGCGATCCGGGAAGCGGGTCCACTTTCTATATCCTCTTGCCATTACATGATGGAACCGTATAGTAGATGGTGAAGACACTTTGTAATGGAATGAAGGACGTACGATGCAGCCAAAAGGGACCAGAAGGGTCCTCATCATTGATGACGAGGACTCCATTCGTGATGGATGTTGTCAGATCCTGGAGCGGGCCGGTTTCCTGGTTGAAGCGACCGGAGATGCCCTCCAGGGTTTGTCCATGGCTGGCCGAGACATCTACGAAATCATCCTGCTCGATCTGCGTCTCCCGAAGATGGACGGCCTGGAGGTGCTCAGGCGCATCAGGGACAAGGTGCGCGCCAAGATCATCATCATCACCGCCTATGGCACGATACCCTTGAGCGTCGAGGCCATGCGCCTCGGGGCGACCGATTTCTTAACCAAGCCGTTTTCGGCCCAGGAACTCAAGAAAACCATAGCCGGCGTGCTGGAACCAACCCTCGTCAAAGAACCATGCGATGAGGCGCTGGATCATCTGATCGGGGTGAGCGAGTACATCAAGGAACTCAAGGACACCCTCCGGCGCGTCGCGCAGACGCAAACCACGGTGCTTTTAACCGGCGAAAGCGGCACGGGTAAGGAGCTGATCGCATCCACCATCCACAAATTAAGTCCGCGCGCTGATCGACCCTACATCGCCGTCGATTGTTCCTCGCTGGTGGAGAATCTCATGGAGAGCGAGCTCTTCGGTCATGTGAAAGGATCCTTCACCGGCGCGGGCGAGACACGCGACGGACGCTTTCAGATGGCGGATAAGGGCAGCCTCTTCCTGGACGAGATCTCGAACATTAGTCTTACCGTGCAGGCCAAACTGCTGCGGGCCATTCAGGAACAGGAAGTGCCACGAGTCGGCAGTTCCATTCCCGACAAGATCGATGTGCGCCTGATCACGGCCACCAACCGTGATCTGAGGTCCCTAGTCGCATCCGGGGCCTTCCGTGAAGACCTTTTCTACCGGGTATCCGTTGTCCCCATCCATATCAAACCCTTAAGGGAACACCGCTCGGACATTATCCCCATCGCCGAATACTATCTGGCCCATTTCGGCAAACGCTACAACAGCAAGGCCCGTTACCTCGGAGAGGAAGCCAAGAAATCCATCGTCAACTATACCTGGCCGGGCAATGTCAGGGAACTCAAAAACACCATGGAGCGTTTGTGCGTGATGTGCGAACAGGAGGAGATCTCGCTTTCCGATATCCTGTATTACGGGCAGAAAGAAGGCGCCAAGGCCCCAGTGGTGGATACCTTCTCCGGGACTATGACCTTGGTCGATGTCGAGAAGGAACATATCGAAAAGGCCCTTAAGCATTTCAATTATCAGATCACGAAAACCGCTGATTTTCTCGGCATCAACCGCAAGACGTTGCGCATGAAGATCCGTACCTATGCCATCAAAATGGATACGTCCAACACCAGAGGCAATGACTGACGGACAACCAGATCGTCCCGGCAGGCTTGCTGAACCTCTGTATATCTGGGGCAAAGTGCATCAGGCATGGGGAATTATGCCCCATGCAACTAAACGTTTTGGACTTTTCTCCAACCATCGATAGTCATTTCAAGGTATTACATATTGGCATCGGGTTTGCTGTTTTTATGGTGAACTTATTGAGAGGAGGTGAGTTATGAATACACGGAAAAAGGTGCTGATTATTGACGACGACAATGACTTCTGCATCGCGACCAAACTCATCCTCGAGAAAGGCGGCTATGAGGTATTCATAGCGGAAGACGGCAAGATTGGCGTGGAGGTTGCCAAGAACGTGTCTCCCGACCTAGCCATCGTGGATATGATGATGGAGACATGGAGCGAAGGTTTCAATGTGGTTGCTAAACTGCGCGGGTCGGACGCCACCAAGGATATCAAGCTCATCATGCTCAGCGCCGTAGACCTGCATGGCCCATATGACGAACCGAGCATGCCGCCCGATGGAGCCCCCCGCGTCGATATGGTTCTGGCCAAGCCCATCAAGGCCCCGGATCTGATCAACTATATTGGGAACCTGATCGGGAAATCATCATGAGTTCCAAGGAAAAGCCTGAACGTATCCTGATCATCGATGATGAGGAATCTATACGGGACGGATGCCGACAGTCTCTGACAAAGTGCGGGTATGAGGTTATCACCGCCAAAGATGGGGACGAGGGCATAAAGCTCGCCAGGCAATGGCAGCCTCAGATGTCTTTCGTGGATCTCAAGATGCCCGGCATGTACGGATTGGAAGTCATGGAGATTATCGCCCGCGACATACCGGATATCATCCTGGTGGTCATTACCGGGTACGCCTCAATCGTATCGGCCGTGGAAGCCATGAAGAAAGGGGCCTATGACTATCTGCCCAAACCGTTCATCCCCGACCAATTGCGGGCCGTGGCGCAGCGCGGCCTCGAACACCGGGAACTCAAGATTGAAGCCCGCAAACTGAGGGAGGAAAAGGATCTCTATCAGAAAGGGTTCATAACCTTTGTCAGTCATGAAATGCGCTCCCCCCTTGTAACCGTCCTCCAGTATGTTGAAACCATTAAGATGCTCTGCGAAAACAGTCTTGATCCCGAGATCATGAAGATCATCGAACGGTGCAGCTTCCGTTTGAAAAATCTGGAAGATCTGATCTCGCACTGGCTGGATATCTCACGGGTTGAAAACGGTAATTTTTCCAAGGATGTCGCTCCGCTGGAGCTGCAGACCGTCATCTCCAGCGCCATCGACGATCTCATGCCCTTGTGCGATAAGCGGGGCCTGACGGTTGAAACCCTTATACCCCGGACCCTACCCTCCGTGATGGGCGATGAAGAATCGCTTTTACGGGTGTTCACCAATGTCATCGGCAATGCGGTAAAGTATACGCCTTCCGGGGGAAAAATCACCATCAAGGCCTCGGCCGAAGAGTATTACGTGCTTGTCAGTATTTCTGATACGGGAATAGGCATACCGCCGGACAAGCTGCCTTTCATCTTCGAGCCTTTTTTCCGGGTGAAGGGCAAGGAGGATCGCTATCGGGGTTCCGGTCTAGGCCTCACGTTCTGCAAAAAAATCATGGATGCACACCATGGAGAGATCGAGGTAACTTCTCAAGAAGGCGTTGGAACGTCATTTGTGCTGAAATTCCCGCGCTAAAAGGAAGGCTTACTTTTCTTCCCAGGGACGTGTGTTGTCGAGCAGATAATCCGAAGCATTATTCACCATGCAATCCTTGCAGAGGTGTACCATCTGCATGCTCTTGAGCTCGCGCACGATGAACAGCTTCGATGATGCGCAGGCACACAGGAAACACTTGCCGGATTCATCCCTGGAGTGGAATTCGTACATCTGCGCATCGCCGAATCGACTTTTCATGCTCCATTCTCCTGCGAGTGATACCTGTATCTACCATAGAGGACGGTCTGAACCAAGAGGGAATTCCGTTGTGCAATAAAATTGACAGAGGACCATGCATCTTTTATAGTGTCTTAAAGCGATTGGAACAACCATGATCAGCATAGATAACCTCAGCAAAGCCTACGGGAAGCAAATCCTTTTCGATAAGGTGGCATTCAAGATCAATGCCCGCGAACGTGTCGGACTGGTAGGACTCAACGGTCATGGCAAGACCACACTTCTGCGGATGATCGTGGGCGAAGAAACTCCTGATGAAGGCGTGATATCAATCCCGCGCGGGTATCGTCTCGGATATGTCAGGCAACAGCTCGACTTTACCGCTTCCACGGTGCTCCAGGAAGGCATGCAGGGTCTATCAGAACAGGATCGCCATCAGACCTGGAAGGCCGAGAAAATTCTCTCCGGTCTCGGATTCTCCAAGGCTGACATGCAGCGCCATCCGCTCGAGTTCTCGGGAGGATATCAGATCCGGCTCAACCTTACCAAGGTGCTCGTGAGCGAGCCCGATCTCCTGTTGCTCGATGAGCCGACCAACTATCTCGACATTACCTCTATCCGTTGGATTGAACGCTTTCTGCTGGGCTGGCCCCATGAGCTTTTGCTCATTACGCATGATCGCGGCTTCATGGACAAGGTCATAACCCACACCCTGGGCATACATCGTCAAAAATTGCGGAAAATCGAAGGTGATACGGAGAAATACTATGCTCAGGTCGCCATGGATGAAGAGGTGTATGAGAAGACTCGTCTGAACGACGAACGCAAATGTCGCGAAATAGAGCTCTTCATCAGCCGTTTCCGTGCCAAGGCCCGTCTGGCGGGCCTGGTGCAGTCCCGAGTCAAAACCCTGTCCAAACATGACAAAAAGGAAAAGATCGAAAAGATCAAAACCCTCGATTTTGCCTTCCGATATCGGCCTTATCAGGGGAAATTCGTACTGGGCGTGCATGCAATCGGATTCGGATATGTTCCCGACATACCGCTGATCAATAATTTTTCCATCGCCATCGGCGCCCGTGACCGCATCGGTATCGTGGGCCGCAACGGCAAAGGCAAAACCACGCTGTTGCGCCTCCTGACCGGTGAACTGGCACCGAAAGGCGGCAAAGTCATTTGGAATAAAGGGGTTTCATACGGTTTTTTCGAACAGGCCCACGCGGCACATCTGGTCGCTACCAGAACCGTAGAAGAAGAGATTATGGCGTCCAATCCGGATATCGATCGACAGAAGGCACGTACGATCTGTGGAGCCATGATGTTCGAGGGTGACCATGCCCTGAAAATCATCGAGGTACTCTCCGGAGGAGAAAAAAGCCGTGTACTTCTATGCAAACTCCTGGCTACGCCGCTCAATGTCCTCCTGCTTGATGAACCGACGAACCATCTTGATATGCAATCATGCGACGCGCTGCTGGCGGCTCTGGACAATTTCGAAGGCGCCGTGATCATGGTCACCCATAACGAAATGTTCCTGCATGCCTTGGCCGAGCGTTTGATCGTCTTTCAGAATGACGGTGTGACTCTCTTTGAAGGCGGTTATCAGGATTTTCTCGACCGTTGCGGCTGGGTTGACGATGATATGCCGATCCCCGGCCCGGAGAAGGCGCCCAAGGAAGAATCCAGGCTCAGCAAGAAAGACCTGCGCCGGGTACGTTCCGAAATCATGAATGAACGCGCGCGACTTCTGAAACCGATCGAAGTACGTATGACCCAGATCGAGGCGCGCATCATGGTTCTTGAAAAGGAGAATGCCGCCATCATGGCGAATATTGAACAAGCCACCAACGTTCAGGATGGCAAGTCCATCTCCCGATTATCCCATGAACTTGACCTTCGGGAACAGGAGATAGATGTCTTATTCGATGAGCTCGAACGTTTGCACACCAGCATCGAAGATCATCGTCTCACATTCGACGAAAGACTGCGTGAGATCGAGACCACTCCTTAAATTTGTTACAGCGGCATCGGCAAAAAGATCTTTGCGGGCAAAGCATATAGATGCAGTTCATTATTTCTCTTATTGTCGTTTATATAGTTTTTTTATTTTTATTATCATGTTGTTATCTACATTTTGCAGCATACTTATCATTCATTTCCCTATTTTTTCCCCTTGACGTTTAGCATGGAAATAGTAAGTAGCTCTTAAATTTTATGATCTCAATGATAAGCGGGGGTGATGGATGAAAAAAATAAAGGGTGCTCTCATAGCAATTATGATCCTCAGTCTGGTATCTATCACGATCGGTTGCGCCAAAAAAGCCGCTCCAAAAGAAGAAGAAGTTCAAGCTCCGGTCAAGCAGGAAGTACCAATTGAACAGCCCGCATTAGCCCCGGAAAAACCGGCAGAAGAGGCTCAGATAGTTGCACCGGCCACCACGGGTAGTTTAGAGGAGAGCATCAAGGCTTTTGAAGATCAGCTTGTTTACTTCGATTTCGATATGTTCAATCTTTCGGCCGAGTCCAGAGATATCCTGGCGCAGAAAGCCTCTTTCTTGAAAACCAACGCCAATCTTACCATCCAAATCCAGGGCAACTGTGATGAACGCGGCACGACTGAATATAACCTTGCGCTTGGTGAGCGCCGTGCCAAAGCAGCCCAGGATTATCTGGTTTCATTAGGTATCGCCAAGGAGCGCATCACCACCATCAGTTATGGCAAAGAAAAACCGCTGGACCCGGGACATACTGAAGATGCTTGGGCAAAGAATCGTAATGATCAATTCGTCATCATGAATAAATAATTATACACCGTGAAAAAGATATAAAATAAATTTTAAAGGAGAAGTGGCATGAAAAAGGGTTTAAAATGGATCAATGTTTTCGTAGCATTACTTCTGGTCTTCACCGTATCGGTTTCTCTCGGCTGCTCCAAGAAGGCCGAAGAAGCTCCGGTAACTACCGAGCAGGCTGCTCCGCCTGAGGCTATGCCGGCCCCTGAGGCTGCTCCGGCCCCTGAGGCTGCTCCGGCCCCTGAGGCTGCTCCGGCCCCTGAAGCTGCTCCGGCCCCTGAGGCTGCTCCGGCTCCTGCGCCAGAAGCTCCCAAGTAGTAGAAAGTTAACGGGTTCATGATTCACGAGACCCTCAGGCTTGCCTGAGGGTCTCTGTTTTTATCGGGGATATTCTTAATCAAACGATCAAAGCCAGAGGAAGGTCAACCAGACGGCCATACACAGTACAAGGGTAATTAGATCGTGCGGGTGAATTGATATATTTTTATATTTTGTACGCGGCATGCCTGGCGTATAGCCGCGCAATGTCAGAGCCACGGCAAGATCGTCAGACCTGCGTAGCATTCCCTGCAGGAGTGGTATGAGAACCGGCAACAAGGCCTTGACCCTGCGGATGAGACCGCCGCTTTCAATATCAATGCCCCGGGCTTTTTGGGCTTTTACAATGCGATCGGTTTCTTCAAAGAGCAGCGGTATGAAACGGATCGCCAACATGACCAAAAGGGCAATCTCCTCAACCGGTATTTTAAGATACTTCAATGGCCGCAAAAACCATTCCAAAGCCCAAACCATGTCCAGGGGTGAGGTTGTCAAGGTCATGAGTGTTGATATCCAGATGGCGCACGTGAGCTGCAAACCGACGATTATGCCATACCTCAGTCCCTGCTGCGAGGCATGCGGCAGGCATGGCAGAGGATCACCAGGGGTCATGAAAAGATGCAGAAGCGCGGTAAAAACAAACAGCCAGAGGAAGGGTCTGATACCCTGAACCAGTCGCTTAAGCGCAATGGCGGAAGCCAGGGTGGCAAGGCAGCAGCTCATAATAAACATACACAGGCCCCAATACGTCCGCACCTGGAAAACAACCCCGATCCCCACTCCCATGAGGCAGATCTTAACACGCGGATCAAGCTGGTGGACAAATGATGTACGCGGGATGTATTGGCCGAGAGTTATCTTCACATCAGCATGATATTAAATGTTCTGCAATCTGGACCGCGTTCAAGGCCGCTCCTTTGCGGAGATTGTCGCACGCGATCCACATGGCCAGACCATTCGTCACGCTCAAATCGGCGCGGATACGGCCGACACAGCTCTCATCCCGTCCGACGCTCGATATGGCCAGAGGATAGGTATTGTGCATGGGGTCATCCTCAAGCATGACCCCGGGGGCGGCGGCAAGGATCGCACGCGCCTCGGCGGCCGTAATCTTTCGGGCCGTCTCGATGTTAACGGCTTCTGAATGGCCGAAGAAAACCGGTACACGTACACAGGTGGCGCACACCCTGATCAATTGGTCTCCCATGATCCGTTTGGTCTCTTGAGAGATCTGCATCTCTTCACGGCTATACCCATTTTCCAAAAAAGTATCGATCTGGGGGATGCAATTAAAGGCTATCTGATGTGGATAGACACGCGCTTGAGGTTCATGAAAATTGAAAAGATCCTTCACCTGTTCGGAAAGCTCCTGGATGGCCGGTTGACCCGTAGCGGATACAGCCTGATAGGTAGATACGATAACCCGCCGGATTCTTGCGACTTTATGAATGGGATGTAAAACCAGCACCATTTGGATAGTCGCACCGCTGGGATTGGCGATAACGCCTTTATGCGCCGCGATCTGATCGGCATTGACCTCCGGTACGATCAGGGGAACATCCTCATCCAAGCGGAAACAGGAGGTGTTGTCGATTACCAGGCCTCCGCCCTGCACAACCTGGGGCACGAATTCCCGGCTGATCTTGCTTCCGGCGCAGAAAAAACAGATCTGGGCATCCTTCAAGGCTTCCATATTCAGGGATCGAACGGCGATGCTCTCCCCCCTGAATTCTAGTTCGGAGCCACGGGAACGCTGCGATGCCAGCGGTATGATCTCCCTGACCGGGAAATTGCGTTCTTCCAGGATCTTTATGATTTCCGTTCCGACCGCGCCGGTCGCGCCGACAACGGCAACTTTGTAATCCGCTGCCATAGCGTTTACCTTTCGTTTGCGGTGATATGCTCTTGAGCCGGTAAGCAGCGATAGAGCCTAAATGCCGCCCCTTTTACGGATATGCTCGATCAGTCCGCCATCGCCAACCAGCGTTTGCATGAAATCCGGAATAGGTCGCGACTTGAATTCTAGACCCCGTGTAATATTGTGAATGATGCCGCTGTGCGGTTCGACCTCAAGCTCGTCACCTGTCTGGAGGCCCTCAAGGGCCTGATCGCATTCGAAAATGGGCAGCCCCATGTTAAAACTGTTGCGGAAGAATATGCGCGCAAAGCTCCGCGCGATTACGCAGCCGACTCCCGCGGCTTTGATGGCTATGGGTGCATGCTCACGCGAAGATCCGCACCCGAAATTCTTGCCTGCCACGATGATATCACCCGTCTTAACCTTGGCGGGAAAAGTCGGATCGGCGTCCTCCATACAGTGCAGTTTCAACACCTGCGGGTCGGAGGTGGTCAGATACCGCGCCGGGATGATCGCATCCGTATCGATATCATTGCCGAAGAGGAATGCCCGGCCCTTCATGATCATGACGCCACCTCCGCCGGTGACGATATCTTGCCGGTTATGGCCGATGCGGCGGCAATGGCCGGGGAAGCCAAAAAGATCTCGCTCCTGGTGTGCCCCATGCGGCCGACGAAGTTGCGGTTGGTCGTGGCCAGGGCTTTCTCGCCTTCGGCCAGGATGCCCATATGTCCCCCCAGACAAGGTCCGCAGGTCGGCGGGCCGACAATGGCCCCGGCCTCCAGAAAGATCCTGATCAGACCTTCCTTCTCGGCGCTCAAGAACGTGAGAGGAGTGGCGGGCAGGACGATGCAGCGCACCCCCTTGGCGATCTTGTGTCCTTTAAGAATCTGGGCGGCCACGCGCAGGTCCTCGATGCGACCGTTGGTGCAGGAACCGATCACGACCTGGTCGAGCCTCACCTCACCCACCTCGCTGATGCCTTTGGCATTTTCCGGCAGGTGCGGCATGGCCACCTGGGGTTCGATGTCGGCGCAGTCGTATTCATGGACCGCGGCATACACGGCGTCGCTATCGCTGTGGTATATCCTGTAAGGTCTGGTGGCCCGTGGTTTCATGTATTCTTCGGTGATACCATCGGCGGCGATGATGCCGGCCTTGGCCCCGGCCTCGATGGCCATGTTGGCCATGGTCAGCCGGCCGGCCAGATCAAGTGCTTCGATAGTCTCGCCGCCGATCTCAAGCGCCTTGTACAACCCGCCGTCAACGCCGATCTTGCCGATAAGATATAGAATCAGGTCTTTGCCGCCCACCCAGGGTTGGAGCTTGCCCTTAAAGACAAACCGCATGCTCTCCGGCACCTTGAGCCAGGCCTGGCCCGTGATCATAGCCGCCGCCAAATCGGTGCTGCCCACACCCGTGGCGAAGGCTCCCAATCCGCCATAGGTGCAGGTATGGCTGTCGGCGCCGATCACGACATCACCCGGCAGTACCAGACCTTTTTCAGGTAGCAGCGCATGCTCGACACCCACCTCGCCGCCTTCGAAAAAGTTCTCAATGCCATGTTTATGGGCAAAGTCGCGGATCTGTTTGCACTGCATGGCCGAGGCGATATCCTTGTTGGGGGTAAAATGGTCCAGCACGAATACGATCAGCTTAGGATCGTACACGGTGGTAAAGCCGCCGCGTTCAAACTCATTGATCGCGATCGGCGCCGTGATATCATTGGCCAGCGCCACATCCAGGCGCACTCTGATAATATCTCCGGCGCGTGGATCGGGAGTATCCGTATGCGCGGCGAGTATCTTCTCGGCAATGGTCAATCCCACGTAAAACTCCTCTTCAAGATGCTTATCAGCTGTGATGATTATTTCCTGGGAGAGGTTCATGCTCAATATTGACCGCTTTCTTGCGTGAGAAAAGGGACGACATCGCACTGAGCAGAAGTCCGCCGACGACAAAGGTCATGGTCAGAGCAAAGGCCATGATCTCCGGCGCGGATGCAATCACCACCACCAGCAGCAGGCCCGCCACCAGGAGTTGGAATGGATGGGCCTTGATATACTCGACATGCTTGAAACTGGGATACTTGATCGTGCTTACCATCAAAAATGACAAGCAATATACGCCGATGAGTATGGGCGTATCGGGGATTGCCCCAACCGTATCCGAGAGCAATATCACGCTGGCCATGGCGGCGGCCGCCACCGGGATCGGCAAACCGGTGAATTTCGTATTGTCACCTGAGGCATCGGTGTTGAAGCGCGCCAGGCGTAGGGCCCCGCAGGCCACGAACAGAAAGCAGGCCAGAAATCCGAGTCTGCCATACCCTTTGAGCTCCCAGAGGTATATCATGATGGCCGGTGCCACGCCGAAGCAGATGACATCGGAAAGCGAATCATATTCCTTGCCGAAGGCCGAGGTTGAGTTGGTGGCCCGCGCAATCCGGCCGTCAATGGCATCGATAAAGGCCGCCAGGAAGATCATGACCGCGGCCATGTAAAAATTGCCCATGAGCGAGAAATGCAGGGAGTTGAATCCGAAGAACAACCCGATGGTGGTTACGAAATTTGGCAGGAAGGGAACGGTGCGCGGAGTCTTGTTCCTTTTCATCCTGAATCTGTCTCTTTTCATGACGGCATCCTCCCGAGGATTGTTTGTCCAGCATATACCTTATCGCCCTTTCTGGCAATCACCTGCACGCCCTGGGGGATATAGCATTCCAGGAGCGATCCGAAACGGATCAGACCGAAACGCGCCCCCTGGGTGAGATGATCGCCTTTTTGAGGCCAGCAGTGTATACGCCTGGCGATCAGGCCCGCCACCTGATCCACGCGCACGATGCCCATGGGATGTTTTATATACAGGATCATGCGTTCATTGGCCTCGGTCTTCTTGCCAAGGCTGGCCACCCGAAAAGCGCCGGGCTTATAGATCTTATCGAGTACCTCTCCGTCCAGCGGCACCCGGTTGACGTGCACATTGAAGACCGACATGAAGATAGCCACTTTGGTGCACGGTCCAACGCGCTCTTCGGTGGTCTGGCTAACCTCCAGCACGGTGCCGTCGGCGGGCGACAGCACCGTCCCGGCCTGTGTCGGTTTCTCGCGCGCCGGATCACGGAAAAACCAGGTTGTGAATAAGAGCGGCACGAGCCCCACATACCTGAATCGCGTGCGTCCCAGCATGAGCGCGCCTAAGCCGCACCCGATGATATAGGGCAACCCCTCGATCCGGATAAGCATCCTAGTTTTCCTTTTTATTGACCTTCCGGTTCTGCGATATCCAAGGCATCATGGCCCGCAGCTTGGACCCGACCTTTTCAATCAGGTGCTCTTCGCCCTGACGGGTCAGTGCGTTGAACACCGGTCTACCGGCCTGATTCTCGAGGATCCATTCGCGCGCGAATTCGCCGTTCTGGATCTGGATCAGGATCTGGCGCATGCGCTCTTTTACACCGGCGTCGATCAACTGAGGGCCGCGCGTGATATCTCCGTACTGGGCGGTGTTGCTGATGGAATAGCGCATATTGGAGATGCCGCCCTCATAGATCAGGTCCACGATGAGCTTGAGCTCGTGGAGACACTCGAAGTAGGCCATCTCCGGGGCATAACCGGCCTCCACCAGGGTATCGAAACCGGTCTGAATCAAAGCCGTGGTGCCGCCGCACAATACCGCCTGTTCACCGAAGAGATCGGTTTCGGTCTCCTCCTTGAAGGTGGTCTCAAGGATGCCGGCCTTGCCGCCGCCGATGGCACAGGCATATGCCAGAGCCAAGTTCTTGGTCTGGCCCTTGATATCGGCCGCCACCGCAATGAGCATCGGCACCCCGCGGCCCTGGGTGTACTCATAGCGCACCATGTGACCGGGCGACTTGGGCGCCACCATGAAGCAACCCACGCCTTCCGGCGGTTTGATCTGACCATAGTGGACATTGAATCCGTGCGCGAAGGCTAGAAACATGCCTTTCTTGAGGTAAGGTTCAATCTCCTGGCGGTATATGCCGGCCTGCAGCTCATCGGGCAGCAGGATCATGACTACATCCGCCCATTTAACGGCCTCGGACACGGTCTTGACCTTCAAGCCCGCCTTCTCGGCCTTGGACCACGAGGGGCTGCCTTTGCGTAAACCCACGACGACGTCGACGCCCGAATCCTTGAGGCTGTTGGAATGGGCAAACCCCTGCGAGCCATAGCCGATGACCGCGACGTTCTTGGCGCGGATCAGTTTCAGATCGGCATCCTTGTCATAATAGACCTTCATCATTTATAGTTTCCTCCTTCCCTGCATCTCTCTTTCCATGACCACGGCCCCGCTACGCACGAAATCGATGATGCCGAGCGGGGTCAAGAGCTCAACGAAGGCCTCCAGTTTATCCTTGGTGCCCGTGAGTTCCAGGGTATAGGATTTCGTGCACACATCCACGACCTTGGCCCGGAATATATCGGCGATGCGCAGTACCTCGGCCCGGTTCTCGGCCTTGGCCTGGACCTTGATCATGATCATCTCGCGTTCCACATACTCCTTGCCGACATAATCTACAACTTTAATCACGTTGATGAGCTTGTTGAGCTGCTTCTTGATCTGCTCCAGGACCTGATCGTCGCCAATGGTGGTGATGACCATCTTGGATACATTCGCCTCCAGCGTCGGCGCCACGGAGAGCGATTCGATATTGAAGCCGCGGCCGGAAAAAAGCCCTGAAACCCGGGAAAGGACGCCGGCCTCATTATCCACCAACACCGAAATCACATGCCGCATATGTACCTCATACCAGGAGCATATTTTTGATGGGAGCGCCGGCCGGGACGATCGGACACACATCCTCTTCCGGATCCACCTTGAAGTCAACGAAGACCGTGCCCTTGGTCGCCAGCGCCTCACGGATGGCGTGCTCCACATCGGCCGGCTTTTCCACGCGCAGGCCGTGCGCCCCATAGGCCTCGGCCAGTTTGACGAAGTCCGGAGCGACGTTCATGGTCGTATGGGCATAGCGCTTTTTATAGAACAGCGATTGCCACTGACGCACCATGCCCAGATAGCCGTTGTTGATGATCATGACCTTGACATTGAGCTTATACTGCACCGCGGTTGCCAATTCCTGGATATTCATCTGGATCGAACCGTCGCCGGCGATATCGATGACGGTGCGCTTGGGGAATGCCACCTGAGCGCCGATGGCGGCCGGGAAACCGTACCCCATGGTCCCCAACCCCCCTGATGTAAGGAAAAGCCTCGGCTGCCTAAAATTATAGAACTGAGCGGTCCACATCTGATTCTGACCGACCTCGGTGGCGATAATGGCATCCTCGGGCGTCAGCTTGTCGATGGTCTCGATCACGTACTGGGGTTTGATGACCTTGGAACCCTTGTCGTACTTGAGCGGCTTATCACGTTTCCACGTTCGTATCTGGTCGAGCCAAGGTGCCAGTTGGGTTTGCAGTTCCTTGACCTCCTTGGCGCGGCTTTTAAGGATCGCGAGCATGTCTTTCAGCACGGTCCGGCAATCACCCACGACCGGAATATCGACCCTGACGTTCTTGCTGATGGAGGTCGGGTCGATGTCGATATGGATGATTTCGGCCTTGGGCGCGAATTCCTCGACCTTGCCCGTAACCCGGTCGTCGAAACGCGCGCCGATGGCGATCAGACAATCGCTTTCGGTGATGGCCATATTGGCGGCAAAGGTCCCATGCATACCCAGCATGCCCAGGCAAAGCTCTTCGTTGGACGGGTAGGCGCCCATGCCCATTAGGGTCGTCGTAACCGGGATATTGGTCAGGCGCGCCAGAGTGGTCAATTCTTCGGCCGCATTGGATAGGATGATGCCGCCGCCGGCATAGATGACGGGGTTCCGGCTCTTGAGGATATGATCCACGATGCGCTTGATCTGTCCCGGATGTCCCTTGTAGGTGGGACTGTATCCCTGGAGGCAGACCGCTTCGGGATACTTGAAGACGGCCAGGGCATTCATGACATCCTTGGGCAGGTCCACCAGCACCGGACCGCAACGCCCCGTGCGCGCGATGTAAAAGGCCTCCTTGATGATGCGGGGCAGCTCGGCCACATCCTTGACCAGGAAATTGTGCTTCGTGCAAGGCCGGGTGATACCGACCGTATCAGCCTCCTGAAACGCGTCGTTGCCGATCAGATGGGTCGAGACCTGTCCGGAAAAGACCACGATCGGGATCGAGTCCATATAGGCGGTCGCCAGACCGGTGACCGTATTCGTGGCCCCCGGACCCGAGGTCACAAGACAGACGCCCACCTTGCCGCTGGCTCTGGCGTATCCGTCCGCGGCATGCACCGCGCCCTGTTCATGCCTGACCAGGATGAACTGGATATCTTCGGTTTCATAAAGCATATCGAATATGTCCAGGACAGCCCCGCCGGGATACCCGAATACATGCTTGACCCCTTCGCATCGTAGAGATTCGATGAATGCAGCTGCCCCCTTGATCTTGCTCATATGCGCTCCCGATATCCGCTTTTTAAAGGTTTTATGAGAATATTACATCGGCCGGTGCTGCTGTAGGATGGCCTCGATTTGATCCTTTCCAGCCAGCTTAAGCTTTTGAATCTTCCTGCGTCTCATTTCATCTTCCGCGCTCAAGTAGCGTTTCTTGTTGAATTCTTCAAGTCTGTGCTCATAATCCAGGTGCTCTTCCCAGAGTTTCTTGAGCGCGTCGTTTCCCGGGATGAGGCGCCGGATGAGCTGGAGATCTTTGTCTTCCATCTTCCCCCCAACTTCCTGTCTTTTGTGGGGTAAAATAAACCATCTCCCCGGCCCTGTCAATAACCTGAAATCCCTCGCCTCAGGCCCTTGTTACCTGTTTTTAGGTGGAATGCCTTAAGGGGTCGAACACGTCCCCCAGTGCCTTTGATTGAACGAAAAGCCTTAAAAAAGACAACTAGATCAAATCTCCCGGTACGGCGGTCCGGGTTAGGTCAGCGCCAGAAAATCCAGTATCTCTTTGATATCCGGCACTTCCCGGATCGGATAGATCTTCACAAAAATGACCATACCCGCGGAATCGGCAATGATGTTGGCGCGTTCGGAAAAGCCGTGCTCAATACGGAAAATCCCCAGTTGTTCGGCCAGTCCACCATGCGGCCAGAAATCCGAGAGCAGACGGGTATGTTCCACCTTGATGCTTTTGGCCCAGGCGGTCTTGCAGGGCACGCTGTCCACGCTCACACCCACGGCCACGGTCCTGGCCTTCTTGAAGGCTTCCCGGTTCCTTTCAAGCGCTTTCATCTGTTTGGCGCAGACCGGGGTCCAGGCCAGGGGATGGAAAGACAGCAAGAGACGCTTGTTCTTGACCTGCGCCGAATCGAAGGCGATCCCATGGTGATCAATGAGCGTAACGCGCTGGAGTTTTTCACCCACTCGTACCATCATGCCCTCCCTGTTCCTCACGCATTGGCGTAGCTTGCCGTGCCCTAAAAGAGGGCATGTCAATAGTGCGCATAACGGTCAAGATATCCCTGGATATAGCTGGTTACCCTCTCTTTTGGGCTATAGGTCCCGAAATGGCCTTCGCACAAGATGTCGGCTTCCAGAGTCAAGAGCTTCTCCATGGAGCCGCGCCATTTGACGATATCGGACCGAAAATCATCATGGAAAGGACCGTGGATGTCCTGGCCGAAAAGGATGCGCTGGCCCGCCCGGTCCACATAGACCACGATGGAACCGGGTGTATGGCCGGGGGTATGCAGGCAGTTAATCTTCTGTGTCCCGCACATCAGAACCTCGTGTTCGCCCTTTAATCTGAGATCCACCGTGGTCTTGGGGAGCTTCACTCCATACCAATGGGCGGCCGTGAGGACCGGGTCGCCCGTCTCGATGGCCGCGGCATCGTAATCATGCGCCACGACCGTGCAGGCATACGCATCCCTGAAGTACTCCACCGCGCCGATATGATCGACATGGCAATGGGTCAGGATCAAGGTCGAGATCTCATGGGGGTCTCGTCCGGTTTCACGGATGATCTCATCGATGGCCTTGAAGCTCTGACCGGCGCCGCAATCGATCATCACGAGCTCGCCTGAGCAATCCATGATGTAAACGGCGGCATCTTCGCTCGCCGTGATATCCGGTCCACCAACCATGAATATGCCTTCGGCGATCGATTCGGCTAGCATACCCACCTCGTCCACATGGCCATATGACAACACAATAGCCTTACCGTCCTGATTGTCAACTCCCTTTCGGCCTTGAATTAAAAGACGTCTTGCCATACAATACCCACCATGAAACACCGGCGGCCACGGGTCGGCATCGCTTTGGATAGCGGCGGAGCCAAAGGGGCGGCGCATGTCGGCGTCCTGGATGTACTTATCGAGAACGATATCCCGGTCGACATCATCGCCGGTTCGAGCGCAGGAGCATTTGCCGGCGCCCTCTTTGCCACCGGCACGCTGGAAAAATTCAAGACGATCATCGATGCCATTACCTGGCGCGAATCATTGAGCTATTATGTCGACCCGGTCTTCCCGTTCTCGGGGCTTTTGGCGGGCAAACGCGCCCGGGCCTTTGTCCACGACATCGTGGGAGACGTCAATATCGAGGACCTGGCCCCCACGTTCACGGCCGTGGCCACCGATCTCCTGAGCGGCGAGACCGTTGCCATCGATACGGGTCCGCTGGTCGATGCCGTCATGGCCAGTGTCTCCATGCCGGGTATCTTCAAACCGGTGGTGCTCATGGACCGTTTGCTCACCGACGGCGGGGTGACCGATCCCCTGCCCCTGGACATCCTGAAACGTTCCTCCCCGGATATCACTATTGCCGTGAACCTGCACCCCAGCATGCCCAACCGTTACGACCAGAACCTAAAAAAGGCGCTTATTCGCGAGCAGAAACAACAGATAGAAGACGAGGATCTGCCTTCCTGGATTATCGACCGCGTCGTCAAGGTCATACGCTCGCAGAAAATCATGGACAACTTTACCCCACTGGCCAAAGGCATCGCCAAGAAGTTCGGCCGCGAGGGTTCAGGTGATGTGGATCTTGCCGGCGTCTTGAACGAGCAGCTCTCCTTAAGCAAGGACAAACTCAGCTCTCTGCTGCAGGGAAGCTTCATCGACCGGCCGAAGCAACCGAGCATGAATATCTTCGAGATCCTGACCGCCGCAACCAATATCCAGCAGTATCAGAAAAACCGCCTCATGCTGGTGCATGAGCCTCCGGATGTCCTGATCGAACCGGAAGTAGGCTCCATCCTGTCGCTGGAATTCGTGCGCTCCAAAGAGGCCATCGATGCGGGCCGGCGCAGCGCCTTAGAGCTGCTGCCGCACATCAAGTCGTTAGTGCAGAATTTCCGGTAATAGATGGCTATGGGACAACCCGGTGGATAAGGCCGGGGCTCTTCTTACTTGACCAGCAGGATATTGGCTTGTTTCAAGCGCTGGGCAAGGCTGGAAATGATCTTGTCACCCACCTCGGGGTTCTCGTGAATGAGCCGTTCCACGCCGCCTTCCTGGACTGGAATCACCTCGATCACGCTGCGGCCGAGCGAGCGGATGGTGGCGCTGCGCGGTTCATTGAGGATGAAGCTCATCTCCCCGAAATATTCGCCCGGTTTGGTGATGACGGCGATGGGTACGCCTTTTTTCAGGACCTCGAGACCGCCTTCGGTCTGGTAGAGCTTGTAGATCTCGGTGCCGAAGGTGCCCTCTTCGATGATAACCTCGCCGTCGGAATACTCTCTGAGGTCGAGGTTGATGGTCTCACTGTAGGGGATATTGGCCTCGGCTATCGAGGTTGTCTGTTCGAGCTGCAGGTAGGCGGACTGCATGATCATGGTGATCAGGGACGGCTTCGAATAGGCGATCTCATCAATGAGATCACTCTGATAGGTGGCTACCCGCGAGGTTTTCATGGCCTTGGCCGTAGTGCTGTAGGGTATGCCGCGATAATAGTTTTCCAGGCCGAACACATCCCGATCGGTAAGGATGCGGATGGGTTTGTCGAGCTGGAATATCTGTACTTCGCCCTGAAGGATCACGTAGAAGTACTCGTTGGACTCTCCCTCCCGGACGATATATTCCCCAGGCTGATATTCCTTTACGGCAACCGCCTCAATCGGCTTCGTATCGAGCATAATTCGCATTTCGGCAGATGGAAAAATAAACTTTACAAAGGTCTATACTTAAAATGTCCAGCACTTGCCGTGCGCCGCGAGCATGCGGTCCAGTTCGGGCCAGGTCTCAGGCTCGATGAAGGGAGCGTCTGCGCCCTTGAGGACCGCGATCACCTCTTTAACCGAGTCCCGCTGCGCCTCAAGGTTGTATCCGCCCTCCAGGGTGTAGATCACGGGTGTCCCCAGCTCTCTGGCGGTATCACGAATCACGCCCGCTATGGCGCCGTAACACTGCGAGGAAAGCCGCATGCCGCCGATTGGATCTTGGGCATGGGCGTCGAATCCGGCCGAAACCAGAATCAGCCCTGGCTCAAAGGCCTTGATAACAGGCCTGAGCACGTAGCGGTATACCCCCATATATTGCGCGTCGGTTTTGCCGTAGGACAGGGGGCAGTTCACGGTCAACCCCTCGCCTCCCCCGGACCCGATCTCGGAAATCGCTCCTGTTCCCGGATAGAAGGGATACTGGTGGGTTGAAAAATACAGCACCGCATCATCATGGTAGAAGCTCTCCTGGGTTCCGTTGCCGTGATGCACATCAAAATCGACGATCAATACCTTTTTTGCCCCGAGGGAATCCAGGGCCTTCCTGGCCGCGATGGCCACATTATTGAAGATGCAAAATCCCATGGCCTTCTCGAATACGGCATGGTGTCCGGGAGGACGGACAAGGGCGAATCCCGCCTCAATCTTTCCATTCAGAGCCATTTCGCACAACTTGATCAGACTTCCGGCGGCGAGCAGGGCCGTGCTGTATGAGAGCTCGGAGTAGGCCGTGTCGGGGTCGAGATAACCGCTGCCAGTTTCGCACAACCTTTTCACACGCTCTATATAACTGGACTGGTGGTTCAGCAGGATGTCATCCACGTCGGCCGCCACCGGATCCACCATGATGATCTCGGGGTCCTTGTGGGTGAACAGACCGTGGAGGTATTGGATGCGTATCGGGGTTTCGGGGTGATAGCTTCCGGTATTATGGTCCATGAACGTTGGATCTGAAACAACACCAATCATAACGGGACTCCCATTTTAAACAATAAGATCCAGCTGTGCGGGCAGGTAGGCGCCCCGCATCATATATCCACTGTAGGTCCCGGCAAGTCTCGTCGCTGCCGGCATACGTCCGTATGCCAGCTCATGGATGACCGCCGCGCTGGAAACCATGGTATCCAGCCCCATGGTCTCGATGATCGGGGTATTGTCATAGGTGATCTTGATGCCATCCAGCGGCCGTGTGTCCTCACTGCTGTGGATGACTTGTTCCACGCTACGCTTGCGCGAGGTTTGATCGTTGGTATTCCCCTGAGCCTTAAGGTAACGTGACTTCCAGGGCGGTGTATCAACCGACGCGCCCTGTGAATACGGTGCATGAGAACCAATATTCTCTGCGTCCATGAGACCCTGAACACTACGCCATTAGCTGTAATTTGGCAAGTCTATTTTGTTTCATCGATTCTTATTCAGTCATTTATATTCCATGCGCTTTTTTATGGTTGCAGACAACCGCCGGGGCCGATATAGAACTTTCATCCCTACGCGGCCGCGAGGAGGTTTATGAAACGCTGGAAGATCGACGCCGAATATCTCATGATTTCCGCTATAGTCTCCCTGCTGGTGACCGTGGCTATCGTTTTTATGGTCAAGACCCTCCAGCCCGAGCTGATCGATTTGAAACCCGGTACGGCCGTCTTCATCTTCATCGGCGTCTTTACGGCCAATCTCATCATCGAAGCCCGTCACCGGCGTTTCGATAAAGAACACAAGCAGTAACAGGACCTCGCACGGTCGGGCCATCCTGTGTAACCCCGGCCAGGCAAGGAAAAAATAGTGCCGGGTATTGACAAATCCGCCAGCGGCATTAGTTTTCTGCCTATGATCAAGAAAATCCTCATCCCAACCGACTTCAGCCCCAGTGCCATGCATGCCTTAGGCTATGCCGTTGATCTCAACAAGGTCCTGAACGCCCGGCTCTATTTACTGCATATTCTCCAGGACATCACGGACTATTCGGAATTCAATTTAAGTCCCAGCATTCTGCCGCAGCTCTATGCCGAGTTTGAACAAAACGCCACCCGGCGCCTGGAAGAGATCATGGGCTCCATAGTGCCGGCCGATACGGCCTGCGATACCTACATCCTGCACGGCATCCCTTTTGTTGAGATCATCCAGTTCGCCAAGGAGGAAAACATCGATCTGATCGTGATCGCCTCGCATGGCCGTACCGGGCTCAAGCACGTGCTTTTCGGCAGCACGGCCGAAAAGGTGGTCAAGAAGTCGCCCTGCCCGGTGCTTACGATCGGTTCCCAAGTCTCAGGTTCAGATTCGGTCTAAAGAGGCTCTACTGAATAGGGTTGATCGGACCCTCTATGCCGCCTTCCATGAATTGGCGTACAAGCGGGTCACGGGTTTGCTGAAAGTCTTCGGGTACGCCCGAAAAGGCAATCTTGCCTTTATAGAGCATGACCATGAAATCAGCCAGGTACAGAGCACCCTGAATATCATGGCTGATCACCAGGCTGGTGGCCCCGGTCTTGCGCTGCACCTCCCGTATCAGGGCGTTGATGGCATTGCTCATGACCGGATCGAGGCCGGTAGTCGGCTCATCGAAGAGCAGCACCTTGGGACCCAGCGCAATCGCGCGCGCCAGCCCCACGCGTTTACGCATGCCACCGGAGATCTGCGAAGGCATCTTGTGCTCGATGCCAGACAGCCCCACCTCGCGCAACAGGTCACGCACGCGCTCCATGATTTCGTCCTGATCCAGATGCGTATGCACTTTAAAGGGGAACCCCACGTTCTCTCCCACGGTCATGGAATCGAACAGGGCCGCATCCTGGAAACACACCCCGAAATTTTTGCGCACATCGTTGAGTGCGAAATCATCCATGACCGTGATATCGCGGCCGTCGATGTTGATGTGTCCGCTGCCCGGACGTACCAGGCCCAGGATATGCTTTAAGAGCACGCTTTTGCCCGTCCCGCTCGGCCCGATGATCACCGTGATCTTGCCTTCGGGCAGTATCAGATCGATCCCGTCCAAGACCGTGGTGGAACGAAACGCCTTATGCAACCCAACGATATCAATTTTCATCGCGCCAAACCGTCTTGTAAAGATCCGTGCGCCGATGCTCGATCAGCGGAAAAACCGACCTGATCCTCGCGCATTCATCCATGTCCACCTTTACCACGCTCACCGTCTCTTGAGTCCCCGCATCCATGAGCACCTCTCCCCACGGTCCGACCGTTGTGGAATGCCCGAACGGCATATATACCAGCGCCGGGTTCTGCGCCGGCTGCACCCCCACCACCACCCCCTGGATCTCCAGGGCGCGCAACCTGAGCAGCATCTCCCAGTGAGCCTTCCCCGTGGTCAGGGAAAACTGGGCCGGCACGAAAAGCAGCCGTACTCCCCGGTCGACGAGGATCTGAATCAGCGGCGTGAAGCGGATATCGTAACACACCAGCACGGCGGCGAGTCCCCAGGGGGTGTCGAAAACGCCCAGCTTCGAACCGGGTATGACCGTCTCGGATTCCCTGACCACCGGTCCGCCCGGCGGCGTGCAATCGAAGAGATGCAGCTTGTCGTGACTGTGGATCAGCCGGCCCTCGGGATCGAAAACGCACGCGCGGTTGAAGAGTTTGGGCCCGGAAGCCGCGTAGGGCAGACTTCCCGCCACGATGAAAATTTCATGCCGTCGCGCACAACTGCTCATGCGTTCCAGAGCGGACGGCGTCAGCGGCGCGGCAGAGATCAGAGACTTGGGCTCGTAGGGTGAGGAAAACATCTCGGGCAGGACCGCGATCTGGGCGCCCTGCCCGGCGGCGGCATCGATCATGGTCAGGGCCTTGTCGATGTTGTCCTGAATGGCATAGTCCAGGCGGGGTTGGCACATGCCGATATTCAGATAACGCTTGTGCATGTCATGTGCTCCTTACGATACCAGCGATATGAGCGCCCGGGCCAAGAGCCGTGAATCGCCTTCGCCCGGGATCCAGATACTTACCTTGGTATTGTCCGTCTTGACCTTCTTGATCCATTGTTTCAACTCATCAGATTGCATATAAAAACAGAACAGCTCGTTCCATGAATTGAGATAGACCACGTCGATCTCCTCGATGCTGCGATGTTTGGGTTGCTCCATGTTGCCGATCAGAACGATCTGCTTGATATTACGCGACTGCATGAGGGATTCACGGTCCAGGCCGATCGTAGCGGCATCCGGTATCAGGGTCGTGAGCTCCGTGAGCAGGGATTGGATATCGGAAAGAAATACACCCGAAGTATTGGGCAGCATGTGAAAGGCCGTGGAGAGATCGAACCGCCGGTTGAACAAGAGCCAGGCGATGATTTTAACCACGCGCGGCGCGCTCATGACCGGCAGGGCGTTCTTGACGTCCGGCGAGGTTTGATAGACGTCCCACGAACCGGCGGCATAGGTGAAGTAGAGCTCCTCATAGGCCGGTTCCTTCTTCTTCACCCGCTTCTCACTGGCGATCTTGCCTTCCTTGGGGACATAAAAGGCCTCGACGCGCCGTCTGAGGATCTCGATTTCGATGTCCTCATCGAAATCCATGTGCACCAGGAAGGAACGCGCGGTCTTGATGAGCAGTACGGTGGTCTTTTTGAGATACTCGTGGATATCGATGCCTAATTTCCGGTAGCCTTCGACATCCCATTCCATGAAATGATTCAGATCTCCAACAACCTTGAGCGACCATTCCCATGACTTCACCAGCTCCACCATGATGGAGGATTTGTCCTTGCGATCCATCTTGATCAAATCGCCGGGTCCGATATGCGCCCCGACCTTGAGATAGAAGCACTTGCGCAATAGTTCCACGGTCCCGGCATCCTGTTCGCGCAGATAGTATTCTTCAACGCGCTGGAAGGCCTCGATATACGGATCGACGACGTCATCTTCATTGGCGGCGTACACACGCTGTTTGAGCGCATCGCAGAACGGGGCCGCGGTCTGCGACGGCCCCAGATAGATGGCGGCCTGCGCCATCTTGAGCACGGACTTGAGCGGGTCGTCCAAGGCCTTGTGCATCTGCCAGAGGGCCGCCCCCAGGAGCTCCTGCTTTGGAATGGTGGCGATATTGCCCATATCGATGAATTCATCTTTATGAAAATTGGGGGTGTTATGCATGATTTCCAGAATGTTCTCATACGTGCCCGGTTCGGCATCGGGCGGTATAACCCACCACAGGGGGATGCGTCCTTCAATGAGCGTCATGGTGCGGTAGAACTCTTCCTTGAGGAGATTCTTGAGCGCCGACCCGGCGCCCTCATGCGAGACGCGTCCGAAATTGTTCACCATGATATCGGCATTGTCCATGAGAAAGAAATGCAGATCGAGCAGGTAGCGGCCGGTGATCCAGCGCCTGATCAGACCCAGCTTGCGTTCCAGAAGCCGCATGCGGTCTTCGCCCATGGCGGCGGCATCGACGACCACCCAGATATCGTAGTCACTCTCCTTGGTCTGTCCGACGCTGCCGACACTGCCGATGGTAAAGATGCCGTCGATCTCGCGCTGGCGGGAGGTTTCCTGGATCTCCCGTAAGCTGACCCGCGTCGAGAGAAAGGCCTCGATCTCCTGCCGGTTCTCGATCGGCCGGTGCACGACCTTGATGCCTGAAGGGCAGTCGCGGTCCTCCAGATATCCGGGCAGATCGGGGTGGTTGACATGCAGTAAAAGCGGTAAAAGCCTGAGGATTACCTGGGCTCCGGCCGGATCGTTGTCGGCCATGATGGCCTGTTTGTAACTGTTATAATTCATGAAGGCCTTGGCGGCCTTGGTGAGCTTGAGCTCTAGATCCTTCATTCCCTTAGCCTGATGGGTGGTTTTTTCCAGACCGGGTTCTCAAAAACACAAGCAGCGATACGCCGCATATGATCATTGCCAGACAGAGAACCTGGCCCATGGTGATGGCGCCCAGGACAAAGCCCAACTGGGCGTCGGGTTCCCGAAAATATTCGAGCCCGAAACGTATGGCGCCGTAACAGATGAGGAAAGAGGCCAATAGGGTGCCGTTACGCCTGGTCTTGAAGCTCAAGGCATACATGATCACGAACAGGACCAGTCCTTCAAAAAAAGCTTCGAAGAGCTGTGACGGGTAACGCGGAAGATTGCCCCCGGCGGGGAAGACCATGCCCCAGGCCGAATCGGTCACCCGTCCGAAGAGCTCGCCGTTGATGAAATTACCCATGCGCCCGAAAAAAAGCCCCGGCGGCGCGGCCACGGCGCCGAGATCGGCCAGCATGAGAAAGGGCTTGGCGCGCTTAAGCGAGAATAACCATCCCGCCAGGATAAGGCCCAGGAGTCCGCCGTGGAAAGACATGCCGCCTTCCCACACGGCAAAGATCTTGAGCGGGTTCTGCAGGTAATAGGTCAGGTTATAGAAGATACAGTATCCGAGGCGCGCGCCGACGATCAGCGCCAGGATGCAATAGGCGAAGAGGTCCTCGATTTCGGCGCTGCTCATATCGTTTTTCCTGCGCCTGCACACATCCCGGACAATGAAATAGGCTAAGGCAAAGCCGATGATATACATAAGTCCATACCATCGTATCTGCAACGGGCCGAGATGCACCAGCACGGGATCTATCTGGGGATATCTCATGCCATCAATGCTTCTCACAGTAAGGCGGGCTAAGTCAAGAAAAAGGGAGGAAGGCGTTGGGGATAAGAGGGTGAGGGGTAAGAATTTTAAAAAGAGATAATCTTTATTATACCCCCTACCCCCTATCCCTGACCCGCCGTATTTTCGCTTCGCGCCTGGCTTTATTGCCTTGCACCTTGACTTGATGCGGGAGAATTGATATCATCGTAATATTCTTGAAAGGATATGATTAATGTTTAATGTTGGCGATGTAGTTGTCTATCCTGCACATGGTGTTGCCGAGGTCGAGTCAATATCTGAAAGAGAGATCTCGGGCTCATCCATCCCTTTCATCATCCTCAAGGTCCTTGACACCCAGATGACCGTCATGGTCCCGGTGTCAAACGCCGGCAATGTGGGCATCCGCCGGCTGATCGATAAAAAAGAGATCGATCAGGTCATGGCCATCCTGAAGCAACGCGATATCCACGTGGACAATCAGACCTGGAATCGGCGTTACCGCGAATACATGGAAAAGATCAAGAGCGGCAGCGCGCGTGAAATCGCCGAGGTCCTGCGCGACCTCAACGTGCTCAAGCGCGGTAAAGAGCTTTCGTTCGGCGAGCGTAAGATGTATGATACGGCCAAAAACCTCCTGGTCAACGAGATTTCCATTTCCCGCAAGTTCGGCAAGGAAAAGGTGGAGAAGATGATCGTCGATGCTCTGGGCAAGGCCCTATAGGACGAACGCATGAAGTGGCTGGTACGTTTGGCTATCGCGGTCGTGGTCTTTTACGGGACCTACAATTACGCCGTACTGAACATGGGCGGCGGGATGTGGGTCTTCATCCTGCCCGGCATAGCCGAATTGTGCCTGGCCGCCATTATCTTCGAGGAGATCAAAGGTTTTACCATGCATCCCATGGCCTATGTGGGAGGTTTTGTCTGCACCATCCTGGGCCTGGTCATCGGCAGCCTCCTGGGACACATCTTTCTCGAGCTCGAGGGCGGCATCTATATCTTCATCCTCTTAAACACCCTCTTCGGTTACATGGGGTATTCCATCGGTATCTCCTGGGGCAAGGAGCTGAGCACCCTGCCGATCTTCACCCCCAAGAAACCAACCGGCACGGCGCGCTCCAAGATCCTGGATACCAGTGTCATCATTGACGGCCGCATCCCGGATATCTGCGCCTCGGGCTTCATCGAGGGCACCCTGATCGTGCCCCAGTTCGTGCTCAACGAGCTCCAGCATATCGCGGACTCCACCGACAGCCTGAAACGCGCGCGCGGTCGGCGCGGCCTGGATATCCTCAACAAACTGCAGAAAATTCCCAACGTCACGATCGATATCACGGAACTGGATTATTCCAAGGTCAAGGAGGTCGACTCCAAGCTGATCGCCCTGGCCAAGGACCTTGAGGCGGACATCCTCACCAATGACTTCAACCTCAACAAGGTGGCCCAAATCCGCGGCATCACGGTCTTGAACATCAACCTGCTGGCCAATGCTGTCAAACCGATCGTGCTGCCGGGCGAAAGCCTGACCGTTACCATAACCAAGCAGGGCAAGGAACGCGGCCAGGGCGTGGCATATCTCGATGACGGAACCATGGTGGTCATCGAGCAGGGCGAGGCGCTCTTGAACAGCGAAAAAGAGGTCGTCGTCACCTCCATCCTGCAGACCCCTGCCGGCCGCATGATCTTTGCTACACCGAAAAATGGAAACGGTTAGCGCTTTAATCGTGGCCGGCGGCAGCGGCAGCCGCTTCGGACAAAAGAAGCAGTTCATCACCTTAGGCGGCATCCCCGTGCTCTTGAAAACCGTGCTGTGCTTCGCCGACAACCCTGCAATCGATCGTCTGATCGTGGTCGTGCCCGCCGAGGATGTGGCCGCAACCACCGCGCTCATCAGTGATATCACCACCGAGCATACCGTTGTCGCCGGCGGCCCCACGCGCGCGGCTTCGGTCTTAAGCGGCCTTAAAGTAGCCCTGGGCAGCCGCATCGTGCTCATCCATGACGGGGTCAGGCCCTTTGTCGGACCGGACCTGATCCACCGGGTCATCGCCGGCCTGGCCGGGTGCGATGCCGCCATCCCGGGCCTGGCCGTCACCGATACCCTCAAGGAGGCCAGCGACAACACGGTGCTCAGAACCGTGGCGCGCCGCAACCTTTTCCAGATCCAGACCCCCCAGGCCTTCATCACCGAGAATATCCTGGCGGCCCACAAGCAGGCCTCCGGCCTGCTGCCCGAGCCGCCCACGGACGACAGCATGCTGATCGAGGAACAGGGCGGAAGGGTAAGGATCGTGGATGGCGACCCGTACAATATCAAGATCACTTTGCCCGAAGACATGCTTTTCGCCGAGGCTATCCATGCCCTACAGGATCGGAACCGGATTTGATATCCACCGCTTGGTGGAGGGCCGCAAACTCATCTTGGGCGGCCTGGAGATACCCTACGAGAAAGGCCTGCTCGGGCATTCCGACGGCGATGTCATCGTGCATGCCGTGGCGGATGCCATCCTGGGCGCCGTCGCTTTAGGCGACATCGGCGCCTGGTTTCCGGACACGGCCAAGGAGACCAAGGACATGTACTCGCTGGACATGCTCCCGCGGATCATGGCCAATTTGGGACCCGCATATACGATCGTCAACATCGATGTGAACTGTATCGCTGAGCACCCCAAGCTCAGCCCCTTTCGCGAGGCCATACGCGGCCACATCGCCAAGGCCGCCGGGATAGACGTCACCCAGGTATCGGTCAAGTTCCGCACGCATGAGCGCCTGGGCGATATCGGCGCCGGCAACGCCATTGCGGCGCAGGCCGTGGTATTGCTGGAAATGAAAAACAAGAAGTCAGAAGACAAGAGTCTGGAGTCAGAATGAAGATCATACTCGGCTTTTATTCCGGCTCCTGTCTTCTGGATTCTGGATTCCAAGGAGTATAGAAATGAGCATTGAGATCTACAACACCCCCTACAAGAAGAAGCAGGAATTCGTGCCGCTGACCGGCAACAAGATCGGCATGTACGGCTGCGGGGTGACGGTCTATGATATGAGCCATATCGGGCATGCCCGCACCATGATCGTGTTCGACATCATGGCGCGCTACCTGCGCCACAAGGGCTATGACCTGACCTTCGTGCGCAACTTCACGGACGTGGACGACAAGATCATCGCCCGCGCCAACGCCGAGGGTATGAGCTGCCAGGAGCTCGCCGAGCGTTATATCGACGAGTTCAACCGCGACATGCAGATTCTAAAAATGCGGCCGGCCGATATCGAGCCCAAGGCCACGGACCACATTCCCCAGATCATCGAGATGGCGCGCATCCTGATCGACAAGGGCTATGCCTATGAGGCCGATGCCAGTGTGTACTACCGCGTGGGCAAGTTCCGCACCTATGGTAGCTTAAGCGGACGCCGCACCGAAGATATGCTCTCCGGCGCGCGCGTCGACATCGATGAGCACAAGGAAAATCCGCTGGACTTCGCGCTCTGGAAGACCAGCAAACCGGGCGAACCCTGGTGGGAAAGCCCCTGGGGCAAGGGCCGGCCGGGCTGGCATATCGAGTGCTCGGCCATGAGCACGCATTACCTGGGACCCACGCTCGACATCCACGGCGGCGCCAAGGACCTTATCTTCCCGCATCATGAAAACGAGATCGCCCAGTCCGAGGCCGTCTACGGCGTGCCCTTTGTGCGCTACTGGGCCCATGCCGGGTTCCTGACCATCGAGGGCGAGAAGATGAGCAAGTCCTTGGGTAACTTCATCACCATCCGCGAGCTGACCAAAGACACCCATCCGGAAATCATCCGCCTGCTTATGATCGCCAGCCACTACCGCAGCCCCATCGACTACTCGCACGCGGCGGTCGATGCCTCGCGCGCAGGTCTGGTGCGCTTCTACGAGATGCTTGACCGCGTGCGCCACGCCAAAGAGACCGCGACAGCCCCGCGCCTGGTCCCGCTCTTCAATCCCTTCGCAGAGGCCTTTGACGAGGCCATGAGCGATGACTTTAACACGGCCCGGGCCGTGGCCGAGATCCATACCCTGACCACGGGCGTCAACAAGGTCCTGGACCAGGACCAGGCCGTGCACCCGGAAGACCGCACGGCCATGCAGGCCTTTGTCTCCCGGGTCTCCGATGTGCTCGGCATCCTGGAGGAAGAACCGGCCGCGTTCCTGGAACAGATGAAACACTCAGGCGTGAGCGCCACGGGCCTCTCCGAATCCGAAATTACCGAGCTCATCGCCGAACGCACCGCGGCGCGCAAGTCCAAGGACTTCAAGCGCTCGGACGAGATCAGGGACATGCTGAAGGCAAAAGGAATTCAGTTAAAAGATACCCCGAGCGGCACGACCTGGGAGAGAACCTGAGAGCTTAACACACTGATCACCGGCGGCTGTAAGCCGTCCGGTGGATTTGTTTGTTGGATGATGAGTCATTCTGCAAGTGCCACATCCCTATAGAGTTCTTCCAGAAGTTTAAATATTGTATTTCCTAATTCAACGTCACCTACGGAGTCATCCCATTCACAAGTAGGTGCAAAGATAAAATATAGCTTCTTTTTTTCTGATGATGAGAGGGTTCCATTTTTAAGTTTTTCAGATGCATTAAGACAAAATATGCCAAGTTCATCTGCATAGTGATCTGAATCCCAAATATCCATATGCCCTAAAGCAATGAATCGTTCAGATGCTTTAACCAAAAGAGGTATCAATTTTTCAACATGAGTCATGTCGTTTATCTACATCCAACTATGTTTATACAGTCTGTATAACTCTATTGGCACAGCTCATCCTTTCTGCATGCTGCCCTGACGCTCTCTCATCATAATACATGTTTGTCTTCTCATTTCAATAAGTTTCCTCTATGGAACCAT
>JBDKSM010000049.1:0-18406 GCA_039680665.1 Syntrophaceae bacterium
GGTCTTGAGCACGATCTCCTTGGAACGCTCGTCGGCATGCCAGCGTTCATACTTTTTCGGGTTGAAGAGTATCATGGAGCCAGTCCCCCTTATATAAGGATATACTACCGCTACGAACGCCGCAAAAGCGCCGTGCGGCAGACGATGAACGATCTTTCTCCCACCGTAACGGTCTGCCAGCACACAAGTATCCGGGGCCGCAAAAATCCGAAGATGCCTCCGTCCTGGGTATAGATGGCGGAGCCTGCCTGTTCATCCCGCATACGACGCAGCAGTTTCTGAAAATCCTTCCGGCTTACATTCCTCACTGACGCACGGCTGTCCTTCTGATCGATTTGATAAATAATGGCGCCCTGGCGGTCCATGAGAAACAGGTTACCCGGTGCGCCGCCAACGGCCGGTTCGAAGATGCGTCTAGCCGCTGATCTGATGTCGAGCGCCACAATCAAGGCGCCGACGGTTTCACCCAGCAGCGGTACCGGAAAGAGCATGCCGATCGATGTCTGTGATCCGGTGGGGGGTAATGCGGTCATGAACAGGGCATCCGGTTGCAAGTCGGCCCCAAGCCGGAATTGTTTGGCCCAGGCCAGCGACTGGTTTATAGCCTTATCCCCTGCGTCGGATTCGACCCCTTGCGCATAGACCAGCTCACCACCGACATCCACGAGGATATACGCGATCACGTCGGGGTATGCGGCCAGACCGGCCTGCAGATGATCAACGACCAAACCGATCGCCCCTTGTCCTTGAAAGTAATCGCCCAGGTCATAGTGAGCCATGATGGCGGCCTGGGACAACGGCATGCGCAGACGGTCCTCAAACGCGCCGGCCGCCAAGCGCACCACCCCGGCCTGCTCACTGATCAGCGTGCGTCTGGCCGTGTCCGCGTGGCGATGCTCCAGCACCAGCCAGATGGCCGCGCAAAGCACGACCGCGGCCAGGAAAAGCATGACTGAATGAGACCATATCCACACCAGGGTGCGGGACATCCCCGTCGCAAGTGCAGGTCGTTCAGGTGGTTGCATGGCATGACTATAGGGAAGATCCCTTGAAGACGCAAGACGGAGAAATGCCTTGGGAAAGAAATGCCTTGGAGCTTGATTTTTCTTGCTTCAACACTTACCATGCGGCGCAAAGAGGGGGTCACGAAGACATGTCGCTTGCGAAGTGGTTGCTTTTTTTCAAACGCAAGGTATCGTTGCCGACCAAACGCGATGTGGCCAACCGCAGTTCCGAGGCCTATATCGCCTATCTGCGCCGCAAAGGTGTACGCATCGGGCATGACTGCGAATTTTTCAAGCCCGCCACCCAGTTCGTCGATCCGAGCAATCCCGAGCTCATCACCATCGGCAACAAGGTGAAGATCTCCCTAGAGGTGGCGATCCTTACGCATGGTTTTGATTACAGCGTCCTGCGCGAACTCCACCCCGGCGAATGTTTCGGCTCGGCCGGGCCGGTGACGATCGGCGACAACGTCTTCATCGGTATGCGCAGCACCATCCTGAAAGATACTACCATCGGCAGCAACTGCGTGATCGGCGCCGGAAGCCTGGTCAAGGGATGCATACCCGACAATACGGTGGCCGTCGGCAATCCCGCGCGCGTGATCATGTCCATCGATGAGCTCTATCACAAATACAAGCTACGCGAGGTCGATGAGGCCAGGCAATTGGCCCTGAGCATCTTCAGAAACCGCGGCACACCGCCGACACTGGCGGATTTCACCGAGTACTTTTATCTCTTCGCGAGCGCCGCTGAGGCCGAGGCGGCCGGGATAGAAGTCATGCGGCAAGTGACACCGGCATACTACGAAAGGTTCCAACGTATGCACAAGCGGCATTTCGCCTCGTTCGCGGAATTCATTGAATTCTGCGGAATCTTGCCTGAGAAGCGTTGATGCCGGAAAAGGGTATGGAAAAACCATGATTTATTACTGGTCGCCGGATTACAACACCCCCGTGGGAGGGGTGAAGATCCTCTATCACGACGTGGATGTCCTCAACGCCAATGGCATAGCGGCCGCTGTCCTGCATCGCAAGCGGGGCTTCCGCTGCACCTGGTTCGAAAACGCCACCCGCGTGGCCTATATAGGCCGGACCAAGCTTACGGCCGAGGATTATCTGGTCATCCCCGAGGTCTATGGCTCTCTGTATGCCCATCCCGAGCACCGTCCCAAGGCGGCGCGAGTTTTCAAGAAGCTCTTTGCCTCCGAGGCGGTGAAGGTGGTCTTCAACCAGAACGCCTACAATACCTTCGGCGGGCTGTCCATGGACATGCAGGAGCGCCGGGTGCTCTATGCCGACCAGGGCGTCAAGGCCGTCATGGTGGTCTCGGACGACAACCGGGCCTATCTGCATCAGGCCTTCCCGGATCTGAAGGTTCTGCGCATCCATAACGCCATCGACCCCAACCTGTTCGTCTTCCAGGGCGAAAAGAAGCCCCAGATCTGCTTCATGCCGCGCAAAAACGCCGACCATGCCCTGCAGGTCATCAATATCCTGAAGTTCGCGGGCGACCTGGAGGGGCTCACCGTGGCGCCCATAGAGGGTTTAAGCGAAAAACAGACCGCCCGGATCATGCAGGACTCGCTCATGTTTTTGAGCTTCGGCTATCCGGAAGGCTTTTCCCTGCCCCCGGCCGAGGCCATGTCCTGCGGGTGCATCGTGGTGGGTTATCACGGCATGGGCGGCCGCGAGTACTTCAAGCCCGAGTTCTGCTTCCCGGTCGAAATGGGCGATATCCTGGCCTTTGCGCAGACAGTCAAGGCCGTGCTGCAGATATACCGTGAGGAACCCGCCACCCTTCAGCGCATGGCCCGCCAGGCGTCGGACTTCATACGACAGACCTATTCGGCGGAGCAGGAACGCGCCGACATCCTGGAGTGCTGGCGGTTCATCATGGATCAAACCGGCAAGAGCTTATGATAACGTAATTTAACGCTCGCTGCCGGTAATGACGGACAACAGCTTGGGGGCATTGACCTCGCGGGTATAGCCCTGCTTCAGGGTCAGACGTCCCGCCAGACCGGAGGTGCGCCGCAGATCACCGTCCTCGATGAAGCGCGTCAGGGCCTCGACCCATTCCTGAGGCGTCTTGGCCCAGGCGCCGTTGTGTCCGGGCGAAACCACATCCCGGTTCACCCCCACCGGCGTACACACGGCTGGCACGCCCACCCCGAAATACTGCAGAATCTTGAGCCCGCACTTGCCCCATGACCAGGGGTCGTCCTTCAAAGGCATGACGCCGATGTCGATGTCTTTGAGCTCTTCGACCTCGCTAGCCGCATCCCACATGACCTTCCTGACCGGAATATGCGTGCAGTCGAAAAACACATCGCAGATGATCTTGAGCTCCACCTTACCCGGAAAACGCCTCCCGATCTCCTCAAAGACCGGCTGCATGGCCTCAAGATAGTGGATGCTGCCGTGATCCCCGATCCAACCGATGGTCACAACCGCCTTGGCCTGTGTATAGTCTTTGAGGCTGTAGCAATCGGCCGGGATGGAGGTAGGGATCAGCGTCACATGATCGTTGTACGCAAACGTCTGGTCGCGCAGAAAGCTGTTGCCCGCCACGACGTAATCGCTGGCACGCACCATGGCCTCGAAACGCGCCCGGCGGGTGCGTGAATAGGGACGGCCCGCCAGCGAGTTCTTGTACATCACGGCATCGTCGAGGTCGTAGACGATGCGCCGTGCGCGCTGCCGCAGAGGCTTCAGAAACGGGAAATGAAAGCGCTTGCGCTGCACGAAGATACAATCATAAGCAGCGGCCGCCTGATACAACCGGGCATACTGGCCAAGGGTGCGGGGAAATTCCCGCACATCGGTTTGAATGCCCTGCTCCTCAAGATACGGCAGGTATTGCAGAATGCGGTAGCGACTGGCCGCCACCGTTATGCCCTGGATAAGGGCCAGGACCTTCATGGCTTACCTCCCGGGAGCATGAATGCCTCGACCTCGGCAAAGACGGCGTCTTGATTTTTGAAGACCGGGGCCTGGTTGAAAACGACTTTACCCGCGCACACTTCTCGCATGGCCTGCGCCAATGCCGCCGGATCGGCGGGCGGGATGACGCGGCCACCAGCGCCCACGAACATACCGGCGCCGTTGGCGGTGGTGGTGATGACCGGGATGCCGGAAGCCAGGGCTTCGAGCACCACCAGCGAACAGGCGTCATAGTAGCTCGGATGCACCAGGCAGTCGCAGGCCGGATAGATATATTCCAGGTCCGCGGCTCTCCCCCCGAAGACGATGGTTCCACCCAACGGCTGTGCCTTGGCCTGATCTTTCCTGGCGGCCGGCCCGATCACCAGCACCTTGAAATTCCGGGGCTCGATTCGGAGGCAGGCCTCCAGGAGTACGCCATAGCCTTTCAGCGCCAGGTTGTTGGCCACAAACACGAATACAAAATCGCCGTCGTTCAGACCAAAGCGTGACCTGACTTCCCGGCGTTTAACCTGCTTGTCCGGGGAAAACTTGACCTGGTCGATGCCGTTAGGGATCAGGCGGATGCGCTCTGGAGGGTATCCGAACAGGTTTCTGATATCGTTGGCCACCATCTGAGAGATGGCGATCACGCGCGGGCGGGTTACCCTGAACGTCCACCACTCCAGGCCGCGCTGCACCATATCCTTGAGGCCCAGGCGCTTGATGAGGGTCAGCCAAGGCCTGAGGGATGGTGCGGTGCGCAAGCTATCGCGTTCGAACCAGGCCTTGTGGACACCGCCATGAGGTTGGTAGATGTCCATGAAAAAGGTGTTGCCCACGCAAAAATGGATGTAATCCGGCATACCGCGAGCTACCCTGCGGTGCAGGAGCGCGAAGCTCAGGTGTCTTAAGCCCTGGGGAAACCGTAGGGGCCGTATGCGCCGTACGGTTATGGCGGAATTTAAGACATCGCAGGCCTGCATGCAGATAACGGCCACACTATGCCCCTTGTCCTCCAAATAGTGCGCCAGGTCCCAGCAGTAGCGCTCAGCCCCGCCCACGGCCGGGTCGAACTTCTCAATAGCGATACATACCTTCATGGCAAGCGCCCGATCACCGGCGCGCAAAAGCCTGGACAGCGTCTATGATGTAGTCCACTTCCTGATCGGTAAGCCAGGGATGGATGGGCAGGCTCAGGATCTGCGAGGCCCTGAGCTCGGTCTGCCGCAAATCGAAAGCCACCCGGGCATCGCCAAAGGCCGCTTGCTTGTGGAGCGGTACGGGATAATGGATCAGGGTCGCGATTCCCTTACCGCTAAGGTGTGCCTGCAGGGCATCGCGGTCATGCACGGCGATCACGTATTGGTGATACACGTGCGTCGACCCCTGCTTGAGTGTGACCGGGATGAGATTGACGCCTTCCAGGTGCTCGTCATAGCGCCTGGCGAGGGCTTGCCGGCGAGCGGTCCAGTCCATGAAGCGGGCGAGCTTGACGTTCAGCAGGGCCGCTTGAAGCTCATCAAGCCGCGAGTTGTAGCCTTTCAGGACATGGTGATAGCGATCGCTCTGCCCGTAATTGTGAAGTAGGCGCAGCTTCAAATCCAGGTCAGCGTCATTGGTCGTGATCGCCCCGGCATCGCCGTAAGCGCCCAGGTTTTTGGTCGGATAGAAACTGAAGGCTGCGGCATGGCCCAGGCCGCCCGCCGGGCGACCCTGATACAGCGCGCCATGGGCCTGACAGGCATCCTCGAGCACGACCAGCCCGTGCTTGGCGGCAACCTCCATGATCGCGTCCATATCCGCGCACTGCCCATAGAGGTGCACCGGGATGATGGCCTTGGTCTTCGGGGTAATGGCCGCCGCGATACCCTCCGGATCGATCAGATGGGACTTGGGCGCGATATCGACAAACACCGGTTTGGCGCCGGTATAGGCGATGGCCAGGGCCGTGGCGGCAAAGGTATTGGCAACTGTTATGACCTCATCGCCCTGCCCTACCCCAAAAGCCTTTAAGACCAGGAACAACGCATCCGTACCGCTGGCCACGCCCAGGGCGTGGCGGCACCCGCAAACTGAAGCAAAGCCTTCCTCGAAACGCGTGCCTTCCTCGCCCAGGATATAACGTCCGGAACGCAGCACCGTATTGAGAGCGGCCTGCAGCTCGCCTCCGACGGCGGCTATCTCGCGTTTGAAGTCGAAGAAATCGATCACCATTGCCTACAGCACCACATCGATATCTTCCGGCTTGCGGTCTTCCAGCCAGTAATGCTCACGGTATCGGCGATAGAACTCTATCGTGGCGCGGATGCCCGCTTCCATGGAGGTCTTGGGTTCCCAGCCCACCACGCGTTTGATCTTGCCTATGTCGGCCCAGTAATCGCCGGGCTCCACCTCGGAGCGCTCACGCGTGAATTCGGTGAAGGTGTAGCTGCCCGAGCCCGCGATGCTTACGATCTTCTCAGCCAGTTCGCGGAAGGTAACCGGTTGACCGGCGCCCACGTTGAAGATCTCGCCCACGGCCGCGCGCGTGCAGGCCGTCATGAGCATGCATTCCACCAGGTCATCGATGTAGAGGAAGTCCCTGATGATCATGCCGTCGCCGAAGACCGGCAGGGGTTCGTTGTCGATGGCCTTCTTGATGAACCAGTTGAAGACCCCGTATTCGTCATGCATCATCTGATGCCGTGGACCGTAGGTGTTGGTGATGCGCAGACATACGGCCGGTATCCCGTACACCTGGTTGTAAACGACGATCATCTTCTCGGCCGCCAGATTGGTCACGGCATACAGACCCTTGGGGTTGGTGGGGTGGTCTTCGCTTACCGGCAGAGCCACGCTCGAACCATATTCGCCCCGCGTTCCGGAATAGATCACCACGGCATCACGGTTATGGTAGCGCAGGGCCTGCATCAGTGAAAGCGTGCCGTGGCAGTTGATTTCCAGATCCTGGATGGGGTTACGCATGGAATCCACATGGTTGACCTGACCGGCCAGGTGAAAGATGATCTGCTGATCCCTGACCAGGTGATTCATGGAGAGCTGATTGCGCACGTCGCTAACGTTTATCCTGACCTGGTCCTTGACCGCTTCGACATTGAAGGGATTGCCGCCCTGGCGGGGCAGCATATTGTCCACGATCGTAACGGTTGCCCCCAGTCCGGCCAGCGCAATGGCGAGGTTGGACCCCACGAAGCCCAAACCGCCCGTGATGAGCACGTGCTTGCCCTGAAAAAAAGCTGAATAGTCCGTCATGCCTTACCCTTCAAGCCCTTTTTCTCGTTCCCAGAGCTTGGCGTATTTGATGAAAACATAATACATGGTGCTGGCGGCGATCACAAGCCCCGGCATGCCGTCCAGAAAACCGCGCTTGAAGATATATTCCTTGATGAAGCGGATGGGCGGCCTCAACAACAGGTCATGGAAATGGAAACGACGTCCCTCGGAAAGCATGTCCTGGGCCGCGGTGGCGGAATAACGGTTGATGGTATCGATCTGGTCGCTGATGTCGCGATAGTTGTAATGTTGGTAGAAATGTGTGAATTCCCCGACCGGACCACTGACCTTGACATTGGCGTGCAAGGCGCCTTCAAAGGCGCCGGCGGATTTCTTGAACAATCTGATCTCGCAGTCCGGCACCCACCCACCGTGCATGATCCAGCGTCCGAGGTAAAACGTGCGGCGGTGCGCTATGTATCCATCGTACCTCCCGGCGTCGTCATTCAGGCGCGTCTTGATCTCCCGGGCGAGCTCCGGGGATATGACCTCGTCGGCATCGATGAAGATCACCCATTCGTTGGCGGCCTTGGCGATGCAGTAATTGTACTGGTCCTTGAAGCCGGGCCAGGCGCGCTGCTCTAAGTTGTCGGTATAGCGCCCGACGATCGAGAGTGTTTCGTCCGTGGAGAAGGAGTCCACGACCACGATCTCATCCGCCCAGAGTTTGACGCTCTCAAGCGCGCGTTCAACCGTTCGGGCGTTATTGAAGGTGATCATGCACACGGATATCTTCATGTTATGAACGGACTTATAATCATAATGTCTCCGCTTTGCAAATTTTATTTGGATTTCAGGGCCGCCAACCGATGGACAGGTATTGCTTATGAAAACCCGAAACAATCCGAAAATACATCTCATGCCACGCGGTTGATCCTTCAGGAGGACGTATGTTGGATATGCATGCCATGAACATCTTGATTGTCGATGACATGGAAGCCATGTGCAAGGCCATCCGGAGTATGCTCAAGATCCTGAATGTGGGCGGACAGATATATTATGCCTACAACGGTCAGGAGGCCTGGAAGATGCTTAAGTCCGACACCCAGATCGATATGGCCATCCTGGATTGGAACATGCCGATCATGACCGGGGTGGAATTGCTGGGACATATCCGTGATGATCGGCAACTGCGCGACATGCCGGTGGTCATGGTCACGGCCGAGGCCAATCAGGAGATCGTGGCCGAGGCGGCCGAGAGCGAGATCGATGCCTATATCCTGAAGCCCGTGACGGTCAAATCCTTAGAAGAACGCATCAGGTCGGTGATCGACAAGGCCAATAATCCGCCGCCCATGTTCATGCATCTTAAGAACGCCCGGGCCCTGGAAGAAAAGGGACGGCTCGATGAAGCCGTGGGCGAAGCCAGGCAGGCCATGGAGGCCAATCCCCAATCATCACGGCCGATCAGGGAATTGGGGCATCTGTATCACAAGCAAGGCGATATCGCACAGGCCGAAAAGTATTATCTCAAGGCCGCCCGCATGAACCCCATGGATGTCTTCGCCTTCCACTCTCTGGGCGATCTGGCCTTACAGCGTGGTGATATGGACAAGGCCGCTCAGCATTACGAACAGGCCATGCGCATCTCACCGCGCAACCTCGAACGCGGCCTCAATTTCGCCAAGGTCCTGCTGGAAAAAGATATGACCCCCAAGGCCATCAAGGTCTTCGACAAAATCCTTGATCTGGCCGACGACCCCATTACCTTAAGGGAGGAAATCGCGGCCCTGTGTACATCAAAAAGCGCTTATCCTTATGCCATTGAGCTCTATGGTTTTATCCTCAAGAACATGCCCGGCCGTTACGATATCATGGCCAAGTTGGTGGATGCCTATGACCGCATCGGCGAAGGCCGCAAGGCCATGCCGTATCTGCTCGAGCTCGAAAAAAATACCGAAAAGGATCTCGGCCTGCTCTTGAAGATCGCCAGGATATATATCTCCATCCATCAGAATGCGCGGGCCGACCAAGTCCTGCAAAAAGTCATAAAGATCGAGCCCGGCAACCGCGAGGCAAAGGAACTGATCAGCCAGTGTCTCTAAAAGGAGTTCGTCATGTCTGAAAACACGCTCAAAGCCCTCATGACCATCATGGATATGCCTCAGCAGCGGGGACGCTCATTCCAATCCAGGCTGCGGCACATCATCTGCCGGGTGGTGGAGTGCATGCAAAGCGAGCGTGGCTCCATCATACTGCTGCGCGGCAGAAAAACCCTGGAGGTCGTGGCATCCACCGTTCCGGATCTGGTCGGCATCAAACAGCCCCTGGCCGAGGACTCGCCCTCAGCCTGGGTCTATAAAAATAAGCGAATCCTCTATGTCGCACCGGGCATAGCCCCCCTGCCCGCCTGCAGACGCCAGAGCCACTACAAGAAGGAGGCCTTCCTGGTGGCACCGATTATGAGCAATGGGCGGGTCATCGGCCTGCTCTCCATCACCGAGAAAAAAGGCGACGATGCCTTCAGCGTCGAAGAGCAGGAGCTTTTCCTGGCCTTCGCCGGACAGATCATCAGCGCCATCGAACACCAGCGCCTGACCGAAAACTTAAGCAAAAAACGTCAGGAACTGGTTCGCAAAAACATGCAATTGAAAAAGCTTGAGAAGATCAGAACCGATCTCTTCAACATGCTTGTCCATGATCTGAAAGGACCCATCTCCGAGGTGGTGGGCAACCTCGATATCCTCTCTTACGTAATCACGGATGATAATCTGGAATATGTGCAGGCCGCGCAGTCATCATGCGATACCCTGTTCAGGATGATCTCGGATCTGCTCGATATCACCCGCCTGGAAGAAGGCACGCTACCGCTCATCCTGGAGCGGATCGAACCGCATGACCTCATCCACGAGGCGGTCTTGCGCCTGAACGGCATGGCCGGAGCCAGGGGCGTCACCCTGCGGGAGGACCTCCCAGCGGATGGAGTTGCGCCTGATTTCACCGGTGACCGCGGCATTCTTCTGAGGGTCATGCAGAATCTTTTGGTCAATGCCGTGCAACACTCGCCCACGGGCTCTTCTGTCACGGCCGGATACGACGCTGACGGCCAAGAGGTGCGCCTCTGGGTCAAGGATGATGGACCGGGCATAGCCCCGCAGTATCAAGATGCCATATTCGACAAGTTCTTCCAGATCTCCAGAAAACGGGACGGCCGGCGCTATTCCACGGGGCTCGGATTGACCTTCTGCAAAATGGCCATGGAAGCTCATCACGGCACGATCCAGGTCGAAAGCGACGGACAAACCGGGAGCCGCTTCATCTTAAGCCTTCCGATCTAGCTTGCCCGATATATTTCATTCGGCTTCAAAGGTCCCTGCCGCTCTGCGCCGAAACGCGGCTTGAGCTTTATGTTGACATTTCATACGGTTTAGTTTTACCGTCGGGTCAATGGTATACGACTGGCAGGAGCTCTATCGATCACGTTTAGTCGACCCCAAGACGGCTCTCAAATCCATTCGCAAGGGTAGTCGTGTCTTTGTCGGATCGGCCTGCGGCGAACCCCAGCTGCTGGTCAAGACCCTGATAGAAATCGCGCCCAATCTGCACGACACCGAGATCATCCATTTTCTCGACGTGGGCGCGACCGATTACGCCGATGAACGCTTCGACGAGAACTTCCGCCATAACGCCCTGTTCATCGGACCGCGCACGCGCCAGGCCATCAAGGAAGGCCGGGCCGATTACACGCCCATTTTTCTCTCCGAAATCCCGCTCCTCATGCTCAGAGGACGCATGCGCATCGATGTGGCCCTGATCCAGGTTTCGCCGCCGGACAAGAATGGTTATGTCAGCTTGGGCATATCGGTGGATATCACCAAGACCGCGGTCGATATCGCCGAATATGTCGTGGCCGAGGTGAACCCCCAAATGCCCCGCACCTTGGGGGATTCCTTCATTCACGTCAGCCGCATCCACGCCTTTGTGGAGAACGACGCCCCGCTGATCGAGTTCCAGTCAAAGGCCCCTACCGAGCTGGCGGAAAAAATCGGCAGCATCATCGCCGATCTGGTGGAGAATGAGTCCACCATCCAGACCGGGGTGGGCCGCATACCCAACTCGGTCTTCCCCTTCCTCATGAACAAGAAGGACTTAGGGATGCATACCGAGGTCTTTACCGAGGGGGTCATCGATCTCATCGAGGCGGGAGTGCTGACCAACCGCAAAAAGAACCTCAACCCCGGCAAGATCGTGGCCTCCTTCTGCATGGGCGGCAAACGCCTCTATGATTACGTGAATGACAACCCGCTCTTCGAATTCCGTCCCGCCATCTATACCAACGATCCCTATTATATCTCCCAGAACGACCGCTGCGTCTCGATCAATTCCGCGCTGATGATCGATCTTTCGGGCCAAGTCTGCTCCGACTCGCTGGGCTTCCTGTTTTACAGCGGCATCGGAGGCCAGGTGGACTTTGTGCGCGGCGCGGCCATGTCCAAGCGCGGACGATCCATCATGACCCTGCCGTCCACCACGGATGACGGCAAAAAATCCCGCATCGTGCCCTTCCTCGATCCGGGCAGCGGGGTGGTGGTGACGCGCGGCGACATCCATTACGTGGTGACCGAATACGGCGCCGCGTATGTCCATGGCAAATCTATCCGGGACCGCGCCATGGCGCTCATCAACATCGCGCACCCGGACTTTCGTGAATGGCTCTTGGAGTGCGCCAAGCAGCAAGGTTACGTCTACAAGGACCAGACATTGCCCGTGGTCCTCTATCCGCGTGAATACGAAACCTACTGGAAGGACAAGGCCGGTCAGGAGATCTTCTTCCGGCCGGTCAAACCAACGGATGAACGCGGCATCCAGGACCTGATCTATTCGCTGCCCGACCAGGATGTGTATACGCGTTTCTTCCAGAACCTGCGTTCGTTCTCGCATAAGCTGGCCATGCCTCTGGCCGCCATCGACTACACGGACAAGATGGCCATCGCTGGGGTGATCGGCCGCGAGGAGCCCGAGAGCAAGGAGCAGATCATTGCCGTCGGGCACTACATCCGCGATGCCATCACGAACTTCGCCGAGGTGGCCTTTACCATCCACCATGATTATCAGGACCGCGGCATTGGGACCTTCATCCTCAATTACCTGGTGCATATCGCGCGCGAGAAAAACATCAAGGGGTTCACGGCCGATGTCCTGGCGCGCAACACCCCCATGATGAAGGTCTTCTCCAAGACCGGCCATCCCGTCAAATCTCATCTGGAGTACGGGGTCTACGAGCTCGAAATCCCGTTTGAATAAAACCTCTCAGCCCGGGATTAAAGGCCCTTGCAAACCAGCGGCCCGGCGGTGCCTGTCGTTCTGAATACCCTGCGAGATAAGTTACGCCAACAACCTTTAAAAATCAGCCCATCCCCTTCAATTTTAAAAAGTTAAAGGTTTTCAATATGCCATGCGAACAGGGTGCCGACCCCATGGACAAGGATGGATATTACCACATGTCTGATGAATTCAGAGATATCGGCACCGGACTGTTCAACGAGGCATACTCCCTGAGCACCTTAGGCCATGAGATCGAACGCGCCAAACGTTACGGTGATTACTTCACGCTGGCCCTGATCGGCTTCGACGGTTTCATCCAATGCACCCGGGGATCGGTACCAACTTGGATAATGAAACACCGCGATCGATGGCCGATCTCATCGCCGCCAGCATCCGCAGGGTCGATCTTGCCGCCAATTTGGAGGACGGGTTGTTCGCCGTGCATATAATCCGCCAAGAGGCCAAACTCACTCATATCCTCACCGAACGTATCCTTCTGGCCACACGCGACCAGATTCAGGCAAGCCGACCGTCAGCATCGGCCTGACGTCATTCCCGAGAGACGCCTCCACCTACGAGACGATCATCGTGTAGGCCCATGCTGCCCTGGCAGAGGCCCGCATGGACGGCGGCGACCGCATGTTCTTTTTTGAACATGCGCCCAAGATCAGGGGATCGAGTGCGGCGCGGATGATTTCCTGCCCCCCAACAAGCTGGAACTCATTGCCTGGACCAAATCACGCATTCATGTCAAGCGTCTCAAAGACAACCTGGCCAGCATCGAAGAGGTCCTCTTTTCTCTGGCCAATACCATCGGAGCCAAGGACAGCTATATGCACGGGCATATCGAACGGGTGGCCAGCATGGCGGTCATACTTGGGCATAAGCTCTCGCTCTGCACTTCCTGATATCACCTCCCTGAGAATCGAATAGGGAGATCACGTCGGCCGGCAAGAAAGCCCAGAAAATGCCAGAGGCCGTGGCCGTGGTCTTCGTAATCAGCTAAGAGGATAACCGGCGTTTCGGGGGCACGAGCATATCAGAACTCCTGCGCATGGTTACCGGTCTGGAAGTCGTCCGCATCGATGCTTAATCCTGGGGCCTTATCGGCCCCCGGGGTTCAACGGCCGTTTCATCAACAAGTTTTTGGCGTTCATGTACGGCCGTTGTGTCTATACGCCGCGCTACTCAGGGGGTGGTTCTCGAAGATTCGGGATACCCTGCTGGACGACATCGTGCGCATCCGCGTTCCCGGCGCAACCCTCCGGGAGGCTAATGCCGTGAACGGCGTCATCAGCATCATCACCAAGCACAACCGTGATACCACGAGCGCTCTCGGCAGCGTAACGGGCGGGAGCGAGACCTTTAGAGCGCCTTCCGTACGGGCGACTGAATCAGCGCTTCCACTGAACCCCTCGACTTGAAGTCGAGAGTGACATCAGTTTTCTGATCAAAATAAATCCTATGCTTAAGGGCTATGTTTCCGCCCTCAAGCACAACGAGTAGCATCACGTTATGATGCCGGGCCTGGCATCTTTGGGAAAAGATACCTTAAATGCCCGCTATAGTACGACTACGGAATTGTCGGCCTCTCCAATAATAGAAGGCACATACTTGTCCGCGCACCAATCATTCTCCCAGACGGAGTCATCCAGGAGATACCGGAATTGGTACTCGCGGCCCTGCTCCAGATTCAAGGTGACACTGAAGCCGCCATCCTTTTGTTTTTTCATCGGGGTAGCGCTTGTGTCCCATTCATTGAAGTCACCTACCAGACTGACTTTTTTGGCCTTGGCAACCGCTTCCTTCGACAAATGGAACGTTACCTTGCATATGGGTTTGCTTTTCATGAACTGCTTTTTAAGACTCATCTTGGATCCCCCTTCTTCGTTCTTGATCATGGACCCTCCTTCTTTCACACCGGTGAAGGGATTTCATGATGTCCGCCATGCAAGTTGCCGGTTCTCTTGGTGGATCAAAGCGATGGTGCCGTCTCCCTTGAGGACTTCCATTTTGCCAGCGCCAAACCGACTTCCCCAAGTTCCTGCCGATTATTTGGCGTACATCTAAATGATTTTGCCATACATGTCAAATGTCTTTCTAGCCGGGAAAAAGGCATGAAACGCATTATTCACAGCGGATGCATTATCCGCGTCTGGCGCTCAGGATGACCACGGGTTCGATCGGCACATCCTGATGAGGCCCCCGGCTGGTGGTCGTTACCGCGGCGATTAGATCCACGATGTCCATGCCCTGGCTGACCCTGCCGAATACGGCATAGCCGAAATCACGCTGTCCGTGATCCAATACCGTATTGTCCTTGAGATTGACGAAAAATTGCGACGTGGCGCTGTCTACTTCGCGCGTGCGCGCCATGGACAAGGTCCCGCGCAGATTCTTTTCACCATTATCGGCCTCATTCTTGATGGGGGCATGCGTTTCCTTGGCACGCATGTCCTGCGTATGTCCACCGCCTTGGATAACGAAACCCGGGATCACGCGGTGGAAAATCGTTCCGTCGAAATACCCCTCATCGACATATTGCAGGAAGTTTGCCACGGTTATCGGAGCCTGTTCTTGAAAGAGTTCGATGGTGATCTCACCCAATGAAGTAGAGAATATAACCATAATTTTTCTCCTTTATCCGCTCAATATGCTTCTGCATACCGTATTATCCGTTATCTGTCCAGCCGTGCCTGCGCAAGCCGAACGAGAATTCGCATGCCCTCGTCAGACGGTATTCCCTTATAGTCGGTGGGGTCTGCACGAACCGGCAACGTCTGTTACCTTTCAGGATCTATTCACGGTTTTATACTCACTTTTCACACTTGCATACTAGAACAATCCGCTTTATTATGCGCATTCATGGACCAGTTCAAACTAGAAAACATCCCATTCCCTCTCCTTATGAAGGAATTACTGGAATCGCGCTTTTCCGGCATCGTATTCCTCAACAACGAATCGACCAGAAAAGGGCTGATATTCAATGACGGTCGACTCTGCGCCATTCAATCCAATAAGCCTGATGAACTCCTCGGCCATATCCTGGTGCAGATGGGCAAGATCAGCGACGAGGATAATACCATGTCGCTGGAAAGGGCCCGTACCGACCGGGTCAAACAAGGCTATATCCTCATGGAGCAGGGTCTGATCCAGGGCCAGGATATCGCCGAAGCGCTGACGCTGCAGATCGAAAAACGCTTTCTGGATATCTTCGGCTGGAAAGGCGGGACGGTCCAGAAAGTAGCCAAACAGATCGATAAGCCGGCGGCTTTGGGCGTGGAAGAGCTGGCTTCCCTAGTGCGCAGGGGCGTCATTGAAAAGTTGCCCTTCGCCACGGTGGTCAATGCCCTGTCACCACATGCCGAAACCAGACCCCGGCCACTCAGGGATGATCTACCCAAAGACATCGGCATCGATATCGAGCGCATGTCCATCAGCAGCGTAGCGGAGATCCTCCAGCTCGGAGCCGATATTTCAAGGGCACTCCTAGCACTTTACTGCAGCGGACTGATCGTTTTCGAACAGAGCAAGCACAAAGCCTTGATTGAGCAGCTCAAGCAGACCTATAAGGAACTCCAGGGCAAGGACCCGTACGGTGTTCTGGATGTCGAACAATCCATCTCCGAAGGTGGGCTCAAAAGGGCCTATATCAAGATGGTCAAGGTCCATCACCCGGATGCCTATTCCTATGCCGACGACCCCGAGGTTAAGCGTCTGGCCAATGAGATCTTCAATCTCATCCACCGGGCATATAATGAGGTCCAACGCATTCGCGATGGCAAACAACCCGAAAAATCAGGCATCGATGAAGAACTCCAGGCCGAGATCCTCTTTGCGCAGGGCACACAGGCTCTGAGGTCCAGGGATTTCCAGAAATCGTTGGACTTGTTCCGTTTATGCGTTAACATGAAGCCTCATGAGCGTATTTTCGCCGAGTCCTACGTCAAGACCATGTTCCTGAAATGGCAGAAGACGGGCATGGGCACGGCGGCCGAAATCAAGGCCACGATCTTCGATGCCACCCGCAAGTTCCCGGAGTCGGACACCTTGTATGTCACCTTAGGGTGGGTGCTGAAACAGGAAGGCGCGAACAACAAGGCCATCGAGGCCTTTAAAAGGGCCATCCAACTCAACCCTAAAAACATGGAGGCCCAGCGTGAACTGCGCCTGTACCAGATGCGCGGACAGGGGTGAGGAGCAGGGATCAGAGGTCAGAAATCAGGATTCAGGAGTCAGAATAACGCCAATCTGTTCTCCTCTTCATAACGTTGCACTTCAAGCAGAGACATCGTGCCAGAATCTGTTGTTTGATGATGGGTTGAATAAAGCACACATTTCATTTGGATATCAGAGATCTACATCTTTTCAACAGAGGCTTTTTCCCTATTCCGGCTCATGGATTATGACACCTGCCTCCTTCTTGTCTGCTGACTCCTGAACTCTGACTTCGGTCGCCTGCCCTTCTCCTGACTCCCGACTCCTGGTTTCCGACTCCTTCTTTTCCCCCAGCATTTCGCGCACCTTGGGCGGGACATAGATATTCTCCAGATCGACAAGTGTGAGGCCGCCCAGGATGAGGCGGTTGCGCTCGCGCGCCGGGGCGTGCACGTCGTAGATCACCATCACCTTTTCATCCAGGCGGCAGACCCCGCCGCGGCGGTTGATCTTGTCCTCGATGATCACCAGTCCGGCGCTCAGGGCGGTTTCGTGCAGGAGCCTGAAGAGCTCGCGCTGGTGCCTTTCCTGGGTGCTTTCCATCAGGTCCTCCCGAAATCATCCTCCAGCCGGGTGATATCGTCCTCGCCGAAGTAATCGCCCAGCTGAACCTCGATGAAAACCATGGGACTCGTTCCGATATTCTGGATGCGATGGGCGGCTCCGCGGGGGATATCTACGGCATCCTGTGGTTTCAGGTCATAGAGCCGGTCATTCACGGTCGCCCGCGCCTGACCGCTCACGATCACCCAGTGTTCTTCCCGGCGCTGGTGTGATTGCAGGCTCAGTCGTTTGCCCGGCCATACCGTGATCTGTTTCACCTTATGATCAATCTGGTCCAAGAGCACGCGATAAAAACCCCAGGGCCGCTGATCTTCACGTGAATATTCCCTCTGGATGAGTTCATAGGCGCTCTGATACATCGGCAGGGCATCCATGCCGTTCTCCAGCACGAAAAGATGGCGCAAACCCTCCACGACGTACCGCTGGCTGGTGGCCGCGAAATAGCAGTGCGCCGGGGCTTTCCGGTATATGGCTTCATCGTCCGGATTCAGATATTCGTCGAGTATGCACAACATGGGCGTGGTGGTGAAGGGGCTGAAAACAAGCGGCGCCGTGCCCATGGTGGTGTGTATAAGGTCGAATCCTTTGGCATCCTGCATGAATGTAGCGATATCATGATAATCACGCAGTGTAAGGGGATAATTCTTTGACATCGTCGTCACCTGGTGTCCATGATCGGCCAGCCCCCTGGCCAGATCATGATAACCCTCACAATCTTTTATCATCAGTCCGATGCGCATGCCCGCATACCTCTCTCCACAGCTAGGATAAACTCAAGGCCCGGCATATGGCAATAAAAAAAGGGGGAGGCGCTTGCGCTTCCCCCCCCTCTACCGGTATGGTGATTCGATTCGGTTTGGGCCTTATTCCAAACCGGCGGCCTTGACTACGAGCTCGGAGATATCGAAGGACTGGAGCTTTTCTTCGTAGCCCAGTTCCTTAATGCCGTCCGAGATCATGGTCAGACAGAACGGGCAGCACGAGCAGACCGTCTTGGCACCTGAGGCCAACGCCTCATTGGTGCGTTTCTGGTTGATGCGCGTGCCCAGATTTTCTTCCATCCACATACGGCCGCCGCCCGCGCCGCAGCAGAAGCTCTTGGCATGGTGGCTGGCCATCTCGACCAGACTGCCGGAGTTCATGGCCTTGATCAGGTT